>CAITPI010000094.1 GCA_903894295.1 uncultured Acidimicrobiaceae bacterium | reverse complement strand
TCCCCGTGAGGCCCATCCCGCCGGCCGTGGCCCAGAAGAGTTCGGGATCGGAGGTGGGCGTCACCTCGATCGTGCCGACCGGCGTCACCTGGGTCATGGCGAGCACGTGCGAGCAGAAACTTCCGTCCACGTGGTGGTTCTTGCCGTGGATGTCCGCCGCAATGGCTCCGCCGACGGTCACGAGCCGGGTACCCGGCGTGACCGGAACGAACCAACCGAGGGGAACCAGGCGTTCCATCAGGGCCTGCAGGCTCACCCCGCCCGACACCCGGAGAGTTCCGCGTTCCAGGTCGACGGCGAGGATCCCGTCCAGCCAGTTCATGTCGACCACGACCCCACCGGAGTTCTGGGCGGCGTCCCCGTAGCTGCGACCGAGGCCCCGGGCGATGACTCCCCGGCTGTCGCCGGATCCGGCGACCTGCTCCATCAGGCCGCCGAGACGGGACGGGGTCAGGGCATGGACGACCTCGGCGGCGCTCGGAGCGGTCCGACCCCAACCGGTGAGGACTTCGTGGCGGGCGTCAACGGGTCTCATGCGACGTAGGCGCCGATCATGAACAGAACGACCCAGGAGAGGCCGTAGATCTGGAGGCGGTGGTCGTGGATGGCGAGCTCCTCGGGCGCTGCACCGCCACCGCCATCCAGCAGCCGGGTGACGTGCAACAGGGCGATGACCAGGGGAATGATCGTCAACTGGAACCAGACGGGATCGTGTCCGTGGTGGACCTCGCCGGCCCGTTCGAAGGCCCAGAGGCAGTAGGCGGTGATGGTCACGGCAACGGCCATCGTGCGCACCGACCGGAGGAAGGTGTCGGTGTAGAGGCCGAGGGTGACCCGCATCGGCCCGTCGGCCGGGTTGGCGGCGACCCCGTCGACGGCCAGCAACTCCTTCTCGCCGGAGCGCTTGCCGGTCACGATCAGCAACGAGCCAAAGGACGTCACGATCAGGAACCAGTTGGACAACGGGACCGCCGTGGCCACCCCGCCGGCGATGGCCCGGAGGACGAAGCCGGAACTCACGGCGACCAGATCCAGGATCGGCTCGTTCTTGAGTCCCAGCGAGTAGGCCACGTTGATGGCGGCGTAGGCCGCCATCACGATGGCCAGGTGCCAACCACAGGCGAGAACGGCGAGGACGATGGCCACGACCAGGAGGAGCAGACCGACCGTGATGGCGAGTGGCACCGGCACGGCTCCGGAAGCCACCGGGCGGTTGCGTTTGGTGGGATGGCTGCGATCGACTTCCACGTCGATGGCGTCGTTCAGGAAGTAGGTGCCCGATGCGGCCAGGCAGAAGATTCCAAAGGCGTAGACGGCATGGACCAGCACATTGGAGTGGAAGAGCACACCGGCCGCCGCCGGGGCCACGAAGACCAGCAGGTTCTTGATCCACTGGCGGGGCCGGGCCAGCTTGAGGAGTCCGGTGGCGCGCGAGGGACCCGGCCCTGACGAAGGGGCGCCGGTGGTCTCGGGCGATGGAAGCGGTGGTGGCAAGGATTCCTCGAAGCAGGAGGTACCCGCTCCGGAGGATGGCGCCGGAGCAGGACGACTGGTGCGCACAGGTTAGGCGAGACCGAAGGCCGATGGACTGGAATGGGCCAAGCCGGGACCGACCGCCTAGTATCGGGGACATGAAGCGCCCGTATCGTGTGGTCGTGGCCAAGCCCGGTTTGGATGGGCATGACCGCGGTGCCAAAGTCATTGCCCGTGCCCTCCGGGATGCCGGATTCGAGGTGATCTACACCGGTCTGCACCAGACACCCGAGCAGGTGGTGCATGCGGTGATCCAGGAAGACGCCGATGCGGTCGGCCTCTCCCTGCTGTCGGGAGCCCATCTCACCCTCGTGCCCCGGGTCATCGAAGGTCTCGCCAACGAGGGCCGGGACGACGTGCTCGTGATGGTCGGGGGAATCATCCCCGAGGCCGACATCCCGGTCCTGAGGGAACAAGGTGTGGCCGAAGTCTTCACGCCGGGAGCATCCCTCCCGGCCATCGGCGCCTGGCTGGGAGAGGCGCTCGATGCCCGGGAGGAAAGCCTGACCGCCTGAGTTTGGTGATTGTTTTCCGGCTCCGGGGCCCCGGGCGTTCCTGACGCCCGGATCCACGACCTAAGGTTGTCCGACGGAAACTGTCCGGCCAAGGTCGTCGTCGCAACCACGCAGCCCGGTTCGATGCCCTGTTGGCATGTTGACGCAACCAGCGCTCTACCGCACGTATCAGCAACACGAGGAAGGAACCTGATCCGATGGATCTCTACGAATACCAGGGCAAGCAGTACTTCGCCCGTTACGGCATCCCGATCTCCAAGGGCGGAGTGGCGGACACCGTTGACGAAGCGGTGGCGCAGGCCGATGCGTCCGGCTACCCCGTGGTGATCAAGGCCCAGGTCAAGGTGGGCGGCCGCGGCAAGGCCGGCGGCGTGAAGCTGGCCGACAACGCCGAAGAAGCCCGGTTCCACGCCGGCAACATCCTGGGTCTCGACATCAAGGGCCACGTGGTCAAGCGGCTCTGGGTGGAGCATGCCAGCGACATCGCCAAGGAGTATTACGCCAGCTTCACCCTCGACCGCAGCGCCAAGAAGCACCTCGGGATGCTGTCGGCCGAAGGTGGCGTGGAGATCGAAGAGGTGGCGGTCACCAATCCGGACGCCATCGCCCTGTTGCACATCGACCCGGTGGACGGTCTGACCCTGGAGGCGGCCCGGGAGTGGGTGGCCGCGGCCAACCTGGACGAGGTGGCCCGGGAGCAGGCCGCCGAACTGCTGGTCAAGCTCTACACCTGCTACACCGAAGGCGACTGCGACCTGGCCGAGATCAACCCGCTGATCCTCACCCCCGAGGACCGGGTGCACGCCCTCGACGCCAAGGTCACCCTGGACGCCAATGCCGCCTACCGCCATCCCGAGTGGGCCGAGTTCGAGGACAGCGAGGGTGAGGACGAACGGGAGACCCGGGCCAAGGAACGGGGCCTCAACTACATCGGTCTCGACGGCACCGTGGGCATCATCGCCAACGGGGCCGGACTGGCCATGTCCACCCTCGATGTCGTCAACCAGTGTGGCGGATCGGCCGCCAACTTCCTCGACATCGGCGGAGGAGCCAACGCCGATGTGATGGCCGCCGCCCTCGAGGTGATCAACTCCGATCCCAAGGTGAAGTCGATCTTCGTCAACATCTTCGGTGGCATCACCCGGGTCGACGAAGTGGCCAACGGCGTCCTGGAAGCGCTGAAGCGGGTGGACATCTCGTCCCCGATCGTGCTCCGACTGGACGGAACCAACGCAGAAGCCGGCCGGGCGATTCTGGCCGACCATCTATCCGATCGCCTGGTCGCCGAGCCGACCATGCTCGACGCGGCCCGCACGGCGGTCGCCCTTGCTGGAGGACAATCATGAGCATCTTCGTCGACGAGAACACCAAGGTGCTGGTCCAGGGCATCAGCCCGACCAGCCAGGGCCTCTACCACGGGCTTCGCAACCGGGCCTATGGGACCCAGGTGGTGGCCGGCACCAACCCCAACCGGGGAGGCGAGGAGATCGAGGGCATTCCGGTCTTCGCCACGGTGGCCGAAGCGGTCGAGGCCACCGGCGCCAACGCCTCGTTCATCTCGGTGCCGCCCAAGTTCGCCGCCGACGCCATCGTGGAGGCCGCTGCCGCCGGCGTGCCCTTCGTCGTGTGCATCACCGAAGGCATCCCGGCCATCGACGAGGCCCTGGCCTACAACCGTCTGGTCCGGGACTTCCCCGGGACGCGCCTGCTCGGCCCGAACTGCCCCGGCATCATCTCGCCCGGCAAGTGCAACATCGGCATCACCTCGGGCGACATCGCCATGGCCGGCGGACCGGTCGGCATCGTCAGCCGCTCCGGCACCCTCACCTACCAGGCCCTCCACGAGTTGAGCCAGCAGGGTGTGGGTCAGACCACCTGCGTCGGCATCGGTGGCGACCCGGTGCCCGGCACCAGCTTCATCGACTGTCTGGCCGCCTTCGAGGCGGACCCGGACACCCGGGCCATCATGATGATCGGCGAGATCGGTGGTTCGGCCGAAGAGGAAGCTGCCGAGTTCATCGCGGCCAACGTGACCAAGCCGGTCGTCTCCTATGTGGCCGGCGTGACGGCTCCTCCGGGCCGCAAGATGGGACACGCCGGTGCGATCATTTCGGGCTCCAAGGGCACGGCCCAGGCCAAGATGGACGCCCTCAGCGAAGCCGGGGTGACCGTGGCGTTGAACCCGACCGCGGCCGGTGAGGCGATGGTCGACATCGTGCGCAACCTCGGCTGATCCGGGCCATCGTGACGGACGTCCCTTCGGCGGTGGCCGGTCACGGCCATCCCGTGGAAGGGGTGATCTTCGATCTCGACGGACTGTTGATCGACTCCGAGCCCTTCTGGCGCCAGGCCGAGATCGAGGTGTTTGCCACCGTCGGACTTGTGCTCGACGACCAGCAGGTGCGCCAGACCATGGGTCTGCGGATCGACGACGCCGTGGCGCACTGGTGGCACCGGCATCCCTGGACCGGGGCGACCCGGCCCGAGATCGAACGGGCCATCACGGCCCGGGTGGCCGAACTGATCAGCCAGGAAGGAGAGCCCATGCCGGGTGCCACCGACGTGGTGGCCCTCTTCCGGCAGCTCGGGATTCCGATGGCCGTCTGTTCGGGCTCGTATGCGGTGGTGATCGAAGCCGCCCTCGACCGGCTGGGCCTCCACGACGACATGGTGACCTGGCACTCGGCCGAGTGGGAGCCGTTGGGCAAGCCCCATCCGGGTCCCTACCTGACGACGGCGGAGAAGATGGGTCTCGATCCCCGGGTGGCACTCGCATTCGAGGACTCGTTCAACGGGGCCATCGCCGCCAAAGCGGCCCGGATGCGGGTCGTCGCCGTGCCCGAGCCAGCGGCCCGGGCGTCGTCCCGGTGGGGCTTCTGCGACCTGGTGCTCGACAGCCTTGAGGCGTTCTCGGAGCCGCAACTGCGCCGACTGGCCGGCGAAACGACCGACTAGCCGGGGCCGGACCGGAATATTCCACTTTTTTGTCCAAATGGGCTTGGGTTCGCGGCCCGTCGCGCCGATGAATCCGGGGCGAGGGGCATTCCCTGGGCAGGGGAAGCCTGGCTACGGTGCTTGCGTCGGCGTTTACGTCGGCGCAAGCCCGTGGTCGGGCACCGGGCCAACGTAACACCGTCCGGTACAGACCCTCCCACCTTTCCGGTTCGAACCGGCCGATGTCGTTTTGACCGGTACCGGCCGTGGGCCACCGGACAGACCACTCTGGTGGCATTGGTAGTGTTCGGGCGTGGACCCTGCCCTTACGTCCGACCCTTCCGGTTCTCCGGTTTCGCTGGCTGTCCTGGC
>CAITPI010000093.1 GCA_903894295.1 uncultured Acidimicrobiaceae bacterium | reverse complement strand
CCTCCGCCCTGCTTCTGAAGCCAGAGCGGCGCCCTGTTCGATCGCGGCTGTCGAGGCACCGCGGATGATCGCCACCAGGTCGACAAGGTCCTTGAATCGAGTCGATGGAGTGCGCATCTCGCCGTAGCGATCGAACATTGCCGCGATCTTGTCGGCGATGTGATCCACCAGCGGGTAGGCCCGGTACCCGTGTTGTTCGACATCAGGCATTGCGACGTGAGCGAGGGGTGGGACGTCTTCAGGTTGTCCCGTCATCCGCACGTCGGCCCCGACGAGGTCGACGTGGAATCCAACCCAGACCGTTGTCCCAACGAACGCCTTCACCGGTAGGCGTATCGCGGACGCACCGTCGGCGACTGCGCGGCTCGGCCCGATCTCGAATCGGAACCAGTCACCGATGTCGCGGTCGGCGGCCTGTCGAAGTTGAACTTCGGCGGTATCGCTTGCCTCCGCACGGTAGATGTCGACGTCGATGGTTCCTCGCACCCCAAGGTCTCGTGCAATCAGCGCAGTTGCGCCCTTGACGATCCACTGGTCGTCGACCATGTACAGGCGCTCCAACAGTCGGTCGTAGGCGATAAGCCGCTGGAGCTGCGGTAGCTCCCAACGACTGTCGACTGCGATGGACTTGAGCTTGTCCGTCAGCGCCCGCCGGAATGCGGCCGGGCTCCCATATGAGTTCTCAGTCATGGCGCGACTCTTCCTCGACGTGCGCGACCGGAGAGCGATCGAGGTGCGTACGCGCTTCGTTGAGCCAGCGGGGTGTGTTGGGATCATCGGCGAGATCCAGGAGCCACCGGAGGAGAGCGAATCCATCGTTGCGTCGTAGTCCAAGCCGAGCGGCGTGGGGCGCAAGGCTTTCTGCGAAGGTCCCGGGGTAGTCGAAGACACCTCGGATGCCGTCGGCGACGACTTGGGCCACTGCCCCGGGATCCTCTCGGTCGGCGAGCAGATCGGCAGCGATCCGCGCTGGCCGCGTCACGGGTAGCCCACTGAGACGAATCCATTCCGCATCGGTCAGCGGCAGGACGTGGAGGCGGACGTCAGACCGCCGGGTCTGGCGCCGCTGAGGGAAGGTGAACTCATGGCGATCCGCTGGAAGATGGCCGAGGCCGTAGAAAGCCGCTGCGGAACGGTGCGACACCACCCCCTGCTCGGGGCCGCGCTCCCAAGCCGGGACGCCCGGGACGAGCTGGAGCCACGCGGCGCGCAGCTCCAGGTGCTCCGGTATGGGAGTCCCGCTCAGCCGATACACGCCATGGGCCACCCGTTCGAGCGCAGAGCCTGGAGCCGTAAGCCGGTCGAGAGTCGTCTGGGGGATCCCCACTTGCTCTGCCTGTCGGCGCGTGACGAGGCCCCACTGCTCCTCGGAGAGGTCTGTCAGTTGCCTGGGGGTGCTCGTACTCGTACTCACTACTGCAATATACCCTGTTATCGGGGTAGAACAAAGAACCAATGGCGTATAAGTACTGCATAAACCCCCGAAAACAGGAAAGAATGAAGTGCTGACGCACGGAAAGGCCACTGGGTCAGGACGTAGACACCACCCTCAGCACGGCGTCGTAGGCATCGTTGACGTTGACGTTGAGGTGGCGGTAGGACCGGTGGATCATCTGCAGGCCACTGTGGCCCAGCACGTCGGCCAACTGGAACGCACCCATCCCCTGGCGGGGTGCCTCGGTTGCGAAGCTGTGGCGCAGCAGGTGCGGTTACACCCGCTTCCTTCAGGCGCTTGAGCTCGACCCGCTCGTTTTCGCTGAGGGCCCCGGGCGCAAGATCACGAGCGGTCCTCGCCTGCTCGGATCGCACCCAGTTGCCGAGGGTCTTGTAGTTGATGCCGAGGTCTCGAGCGACCTTGGCCATCGTCTTGTCCGTGGTCAGGACCAGCTGGACGGTTTCATGCCGGAACTCTTCCGGGTACTTCGAGTGGCGACCCATGGGGCACCCCTTCCTGTGAGCCTTGGCTCACTATCGGGTGCGCGGGGAAGTGGGGCAACTCCACTCTGGTACTTCTTGGGAACTGGAGGATCAACGACAGTTGGAAATACAACGCCTACGCCTGCCTCACTTTGGTCGAGTTTGCTGTCGTCGGGTCCAATCCGGGGTGGGCATGCATGGACGTGTCCGAACCGGGCGCTCCCTGACGCGGAAGGTCACCGGCGATACGGTGTGCCCATGACCACGGTGATTGATGAGGCTGAACAGTCCCGACTTCGTCGGTGGAACCTCGGAGCCGGTGCCCTGCATCTGGCCTCCCTGATCCTGATCGTGATCCTGGCCAACGGCTTCCGGCTTCCGGTGACGACGTTCTATCCAACCGGGGCTCCCGGGACGACCTACACCGGGTCGATCACCCTGTTTTCGATCCCGACGGCCGCCATCATCGTGGCCTTCCTCGGACTCTCGTCCTTCTTCCACTTCCTGATCTCGTCCGGTCCGGTCTTCCCTCGTTACCTGGACGGCCTGACCCACCAGAAGAACGTGTTCCGCTGGGTCGAGTACTCGCTCTCCTCGACCCTGATGATCCTGGTCATCGCCCAGCTCAACAGCGTGACCACCATCTCGGCCCTCCTGGCCATCTGTGCCGCCAACGTCGCCATGATCCTGTTCGGCTGGCTCCAGGAGGAGTTCGCCACCCCGGGAGACGGGAAGTGGCTTCCGTTCATCTTCGGCTGTGTGGTCGGCGTGGTGCCGTGGATCATCTTCGCCGTGCAGCTGATCGGCCCGAAGGCCCCGTCGGCCAGTTCGCCACCGGGTTTCGTCTACGGGATCGTCGTGTCGCTGTTCGTCCTCTTCAACTGCTTTGCCGTGGTCCAGTTCCGCCAGTACCGGGCCAAGGGGAAGTGGGCGGACTACCTCCGGGGCGAGAAGGCCTACATCGTCCTGAGTTTCGTGGCCAAGTCCCTGTTGGCGTGGCAGATCTTCGCCGGCACCCTGGCCAAGTGAGCCGGAAGTGGCCGGGCCCGCTCCCGGGCCCGCCTTCCCGGGTCGAGAGGGTCGGATGGTGATGACCGACCCGGTGTCGCCCCACCCGTCCGTCAATCCGGCCGACGTACCGGTCTTTGACGCCCTCGCCTCCTATGAGGCCAACGTCCGCCAGCGGCTCGCCAACTTCGCCAACCCGAGACTCGAAGGTCGGCGCCTGTTGGCCGAACTGTTCGGCACCTTCCTTCTGGTTCTCGTGGCGGCCGGGGCCGGCATGATGGACCACGCCTTCCCGGGGACGGTCAGCCGCTCGGCGGCCGTGGTGGCGCCCGGATTGATGGTGATGGCCGTCATCCTGTTCATGGGAAAGGTGTCGGGCGCCCATCTCAATCCCGCGGTGAGCATCGCCTTCGCCCTCCGTCGGGACTTCCCGTGGGGTCGGGTTCCGGCTTACGTGGTGGCCCAGCTGGCCGGTGCATCGCTGGCCGTCCTCGCCCTTCAGGCCGTCCTCGGAGCTCCGGCCCGCTACGGGGCCACCGTGTCGGCCCCTGGCCACCCGGTCATGGCCGCCTTCTGGATGGAGCTGTTGCTCACCACCGGTTTGGTGAGCGTCATCCTCGGGACGGCCTCGGGCGCCCAGAACGTCGGGATGTTCGGGGCCCTTGGGGTGGGCGGCTACGTGGCGTTGGCCGGGCTGTGGGGCAGTCCCCTCTCGGGAGCGTCGATGAACCCGGCCCGGTCCTTCGGTCCGGATCTCGTGGCCGGAGCCTTCACGGACTACTGGGTCTATGTGGCCGGTCCGTTGGCCGGTGCCGTCCTGGCCGTGGCGATCGCCTACGGACTGAGGGGACCGGGTGGGGGAACCACGGGCTCGACGGCGGCCCAGGGCACGTTGTTGGCCGAGCCCCTGGACGCCGGCGATTCCTAGGAGGGTTTTGTCCCGGGTGCGGAGACCCTGATGCGTCTCAGCGGTGGGCCGTTCGGTTGATGCGGGAGATGATGCCGGCGATGTCGATGGGGTGCGCTTCCATCCACTCCCTCAGGCGTTCCCGGGTCGCCTGGTCGTCCACGCCGTTGAAGTGGTGGTCGAGGGCGTCTTCGGCGTAGAGGACCGCTGCGATCGGCCGGGCCGCCCGGATCATCTCGAGGGCCTGCACCGGCTCCACGCCCTCGTCGAGCAGGATCCGGAAACCCATCGACGGTCCCCGGTTGACCCCCATGTGACAGTGGACCAGGACCTTGGCGTCGGGATGTTCCCGGGCGATGCGGGCCGCCTCCAGGCCGGCCTCGAACCATTCGTCGGACTGGGCCCCGCCGTGGTCATGGGTGGGCAGATGCATGTAGGTGATGCCGGGAGCGACGTCAGCCACGAGCTGCTCGTCGCTCCACTCCTCGCGGACATCGATGACGTGGGTGATGCCGGCCTCTTCCCACTCCCGGATCTGTTCGACGGCCTTGTCCACGTCCTCATGAAGGTCGCCCGAAAGGACGAGCCAGTCGTTGACGGGACAGAGCCGACGGTGCCAGGTGTCGGCGACTTGGTGGATGGGTGGTTGCGGGGTGATGTCCAAACGGACTCCTTATTTGAATCTGACGCTGCTGAATCTGACGCTGCGTTCCACTCTGGTGCTTGCCGACGGTCGGTGTGAACCAACCGGAGGTTCTTCGCCGGTTGGTGCCCACCGTGGCCTGGCTTCCCGGTGGTCGCCCGTTCCTTCGGGAAGCTCCGGCCCCGTTGGGCCGGCGACAGGGGACCGACCGGTGTTCCGGTGATGGCCGGCTCCGGTCGCCGATGGATGGAACCTTCGTTCGTTGGCCGTTCCGGTCGTCGGTCGGCCCATGAGGCGGTCCGGTGAATCCTCCATGATGCCTCATGGATGTGACAAGCCGGCCGTCATCCACTGTCGGGTTTCCCTCGGGCCCGGAGACGGGAGGTCCGAACGGCAGGAGCGAGTTCCTAGCGCAGCCAGTGGTAGAGGCGGCGGAACAGGCGGCCCCGTTGGGGATTCTGGTACATGAAGGCGATGGCCCGGGCCTTGGCCCGGGCGACAACCTGGACCGTCGAGAACTGGTCGAGTCCGCCCATGGCCGAACGGTGGCCCTGCTGGGACGCGATGGCCCGACGACCGGCTTCGCTGGCCAGCAGTCCGGCGGTGGCCAGATAGTTGTAGAGGGGGGCCATGTCTCCCGTGGGCCCCCGGTTGGCCTCGCGTTCGGAAGCCCCCACGGCCTCGAGGTAGTTGCGGGGGGCGTTGGTGACCGGCACCGGCCGCAGGGCCCAGACGAACTGCTGGACTGCGGCGTTGGGGTTCTCGATCCCGGAGAGCACCCGGAGCGCCCCGACCATTTCGGGCGGCAGGGCGTCGGCCAGGCTGACGTCATACTGGTCGGACTTCACGGTGGCGTAGTTGTCCCGGGCCACGATCTCCCAACCGGAGCGGAGCACCAGGTTGGTCAGGGTCTCCTCGGTGAAGAACCGGATGTGGGTGCTGTCGAGAATGCCCGTGGTCGTCGGGAGCCAACGACCGGCCAGCAGGCGCAGTGCAATGTCGAAGTGGGACACGTTGGGCACCGAGATGACGAGGGTTGGTTCGTCGTGCTTGAGGGCCCACTCCGAAAGGGCGAGGAGCAGCTCCTGTGGCTCGAGAAGATGCTCGAGGACATCGATCAGGAGGAAGGATCCGATGTCACCGAGCGAGTCCAGTGACGACCGGACGGCATCGAGATCGGAAACGTCGCACTGGCTGGCCGAGATGCCCTGGTCCCGCATGGACTCGACGGCCACCGGATGGATGTCGAGGCCGTGGTAGTGGATCCCGAGTTCCTCGATCGGCTTGCTGATCAGGCCGGCGCCGGCTCCGAGGTCGACGATGGTCCGGCTTCGGTCGGGCTGAAGGTCCCGGATGAGGCCGACCGCGTTGCCATAGGCGCTGTTCTGGTCGTAGTCGTAGAAGTAGTTGTAGGTGTCCCGGTCGGTCTCCGGTTCCCCGGACTCCACAGAATCCCAGACGGCGTGGGTCCCGCCACCGGGCGGGCCGTCGACGAGAATGTTCCGTGTCGCCTCCAGCCAGGCCCGGCCGTAACGCTTGTCGGGTTCCAGGTGGTTGCCTTCGGCCCATTCGTTCCACGCCAGGATGAACACGTAGTTCTCTTCCTCCGGCACGTGGGCGACGGTCCGTACCGTCCAGTCCAGCCACTTCTCATACAGGCCGGGGCTCGCCCCTTCGAAGATCAGGGCGTTCTGTGGCCGGCGGGCGCTGTTGTCCCAGCTCACGACGACCGAGGGAAACCGCTTGTAGGCGGTCGGATTGGGCCGGCGCAACTGCCGCTCGACGGACGACCAGTAGTCGATGAGCCGGTGGCCCCGGGTGCCTTCGACCGGGGCGTAGATCTGGTCACCGGTCACCGGCATGAAGCCGACGCTGGCGTCCATGCCATAGGACTGCGGCCCACCCTTGGGGGGACCCCAACTCTCCACGAAGCACAGGTAGGGCTCGGCTACGCCCTGACGGGCGGCCTCTTCCCGCCAGATCCGGAACGTGCGCTCGGGATCGGGCAGCAGCTGGGTGCGGTAGATGAGCATCATCGGCCGACCGTGGATCTTGATGTAGCGGGGATCCTTGAAGGCGTTGACGAGGTACCGGGCGTGGGCCAGGTCATCTTCCTCGCTGTACTCCTGGGGCATGAGCACTTCACCGGTCATGGCGTCCCAGTTCCGGGTCCACTCTTCATTGGCCCAGCACAGGGCGAAGGGAAAGTCGGGGGAGCCCGACGCCAGCACTTCGTCGAACGGCCGCTCGAGCAGGCGTTGCCCGTTGAACCAGTAGTGGTAGTAGACGAACCCGTGGATACCGTGCTCCCGGGCCAGCTGGGCCTGGGCTTGGCGGACTTCAGGCAGGCGCAGGTCGTAGTAGCCCAAATCGGTGGGCACGTGGGGCTGGTAGTGACCGGGAAAACGGGGCCGGGCCTTGGTGACGTTGGTCCACTCGGTGAAGCCCTTGCCCCACCACCGGTCGTTCTCGGGGATCGGGTGGAACTGCGGAAGGTAGAAGGCCAGCGCCTTGGCGGTATTCGGGCCCTTCGCCGAACCCGGGGAATCGTTGGCAGCGCCCGCGTCGGTCATAGATCCATAGTACGGCAGCACCCCGGCCGAAACGCAACAGTCACCGTGATTTTCACGGCGCCCGGCCCCGGATTTCCCGGGGCGGAAATGAAGGTCGCGATGGTAGGTTTTCCTGAAGGTGCCGTCGGGATCTTCTTCCTGGAAGATTCGCCGGGCGCCCCTGGCCCCGAGCACGAAGGTAGATCCATGAAGATCCTGTTTGTGGCCGACCTGTTCCCGTGGCCCGTCAACAAGGGCGGCCACCTCCGGGTTTCGACCGCCATCGAAGGGTTGATGCGCCTCGGTGAAGTTGACCTCTTCTCCCTGTTCGACACCCGTGGAGCTGAACCTGTCGTGCCCGAGGGCATCCGGCTGCGACGGTTTGAACCGTCGCCATACCCTTCGGACTCCAAGTCGAACCGGTGGAAGCTGGAATGGCCGATACGGCGGGGCGTTCCGCTCCCTGTTGCCATGCGGGCCGGAGACCAGTGGCCCCATAGGCTCTTTACGAGCTTCGTCGATGACCGCTACGACCTGGTGTGGTTCTCGACGGCAGCCACCTGGGCCTGGATGGGCCGACCCCGCCTCGGGCCGACCGTGATCGACCTGATCGACCTGGAAGACATGAAGGAGCGCCAGAAGCTCGGACAGATCCGGCGCCAACGGGTGCGCGGCACCTCCACCCTGGCCCACCGCATGGCGCTCGAAGCCAAGACCAGGCTGAACATCTACGACTGGACCCGGCTGCAGAAGGCGGCGGCGACCGCCGCCGATTGTGTGGTGGTGTCGTCGCCCGAAGACCTCGCCCGACTCAAGGTGGCGAACGCGGTGGTGATCCCGAACACGTATCCCCAGCCGGCGGTCCCGGTGGGGAAGGCCTCCCCGGAGGATCCCCCTACGGTCATGTTCCAGGGCAGTTTCGACTACCCGCCCAACAGTGATGCCGCCGCCTGGCTCGTCCGGGAGATCGCCCCGCAGTTGCGCCAGCGTCTGCCCGGTACCCGGATCCGTCTGGTAGGTCAGGAGACCGCCGGGGTGCGTGCCCTGGCCGATGAACCGGACGTCACCGTCACCGGTCTCGTGCCGTCGATGGAGTCCGAACTGGCCCGGGCCGATGTCGTGTTGGTCCCCTTGCGGATGGGCAGTGGCACCCGACTCAAGATCCTGGAGTCCTTTGCCCACCGGGTACCGGTCGTCTCGACCACGATCGGGGCCGAAGGAATCGGAGCCATCGACGGTGTGCACCTGCTCATCGCCGACACGCCCGGGGCCATGGTCGAGGCGTGCCAGCGGCTGCAGTCGGACCCGGAACTCCGGGGTCGTCTGGTGGACGAAGGCCAGGCGCTGTTCTCGAACCGGTTTTCCCAGGCGGCCGTTGCGGCCCCGTTGCGCAACCTCGTCGACGGCCTGACCCGGGGACGTGGGTGAGTTGCGGCGCGTTCGGGTGAGCAAGGGAGCCCTTTGCTCCCCTCTGGCCACCGGGTCGGCATCAGTGCCCGGGTTGTCGCCCATCGTGCAGGTAGCGTGAGGCCGTCATGGAGGTGATCGCCCACTACCTGCCCCAGTTCCATCCGGTTCCCGAGAACGACGAATGGTGGGGAAAGGGTTTCACCGAGTGGACGAACGTGGCCAAGGCCCGTCCGCTGTTTCTCGGCCACAAGCAGCCCCACCTGCCGGCCGATCTCGGCTTCTACGACCTTCGGGTCCCCGAGGTGCGTGAAGCGCAGTCGGCGCTGGCCCACCGCTATGGGGTCACCGCCTTCTGCTACTGGCACTACTGGTTTGCCGGCCGACGACTGTTGGAGCGCCCGTTCGAGGAAGTGCTGGCCTCGGGCCGGCCCGACGTTCCGTTCTGCGTCGCCTGGGCCAACCAGACCTGGTCGGGTATCTGGCACGGTGCCCCCGACCGGGTGCTGATCGAGCAGACCTATCCGGGCCCCGAAGACGAGCAGGCCCACTTCGACTACCTCCTCCCGGCCTTCCGGGACGACCGTTACCTGCGGATCAAAGGCCGCCCGGTCATGGTCATGTACAAGCCGGGAGAAGTCCCCGAACCCGACCGCTTTGTTGACACCTGGCAGGCCATGGCCCGCCAGGCCGGTCTCGAGGGTCTCTACCTGATCGCCGGTCTCGGGGAGACCGAGTATCCCGACTTCAAGAACGACGGCTACGACGCCGGGGTCTACTACCAGTTCCCCTTCGGAGACGACCGCGGGGTGCAGCTGCGGGAACGGTTGATCGCCCGGGGTCTTTACTGGGGGCCGAAGCGCTACCCCTACATGGACCGCCTGCCGGCCATCCCGGACGACCTTGTCGGGCCGATCTTTCCCTGCGTCTACCCCAACTGGGACAACACGCCACGGTCCCGCCGGGGTGGGGTTCTCTGCTACGACGCCACGCCGGAGCGGTTCGGCCGTCAGGTCCGCGACGCCCTTGCGGTCGTCAAGGAACTCCCCGTCGACGAACAGGTCCTGTTCGTCAAGTCGTGGAACGAGTGGGCCGAGGGGAACTATCTGGAACCGGACCGGGAGACCGGCCACGCCCGGGGTGACGTGCTGGCCGCCGAACTGGCCCGGTTCCACCGGACCTGAGCACCGCCGGGGAAGCCTGCAGAAGACTCTTCGCTGGCGTCCCCGGGGAGTTGGACTCCGCTGCGACCGGTGACCTTTGGCCGTTCTCGGCACTGGATGCGTCCGTCTATCGTGGAACCGGCAGGTAGGGCTGACCGGGTCCACCTGCTTCGATGCCTTGAGGCGATCATCAGACCGACGAGCAGACCCCGGAGCAGCCGTGAGCGAAGCAACCATCACCTACACCCACACCGACGAGGCGCCGGCACTCGCCACCTACTCGCTCCTTCCCATTGTGGCCGCCTACGCAGCGCTCGCCGGCGTGGACGTGACCACCCGCGACATCTCCCTGGCCGGCCGCATCCTGGCCGCCTTTGGAGATGAACTCGGCGGTCAGGCCCCGGTTGACGACCTGGCCGAACTGGGTCGGGAAGTACTGGAACCGGACGCCAACATCATCAAGCTGCCCAACATCTCCGCCTCGGTGCCCCAACTGAAGGCGGTGGTCGCCGAGTTGCGGGCCCAGGGTTGTGCCATCCCCGAGTACCCCGAAGACCCCCAGAACGATGACGAACGGGAGATCGTCGCCCGCTACCGCAAGGTGCTCGGCAGCGCGGTGAACCCGGTCCTCCGCCAGGGCAACTCGGACCGGCGGGCCCCGGCCTCGGTCAAGAACTACGCCCGCACCCATCCGCACCGGATGGGTGCCTGGTCGAGGGAGTCACGGACCAACGTGGCCACCATGACCTCGGGTGATTTCCGCTCGACCGAGCGCTCGACCACCATGACGGCCGACGGATCGCTCCGGATCGTCCTCGTCGGCACCGATGGCACGGAGACGGATCTGCGGCCACCGGTCAAGGTGCTGGCGGGAGAAGTGGTGGACGTGGCCGTGATGCGGGTAGCCGAACTCCGCACGTTCCTGCGTGACCAGATTGCCCGGGCCCGGGCCGAAGGCGTCCTCTTTTCGGTGCACCTGAAGGCCACCATGATGAAGGTGTCCGACCCGATCATCTTCGGCCATGTGGTGCGGGCGTTCTTTCCCGAGACGTTCGCCCGGTATGGGTCGGCCCTGGCCGATGCGGGACTCACTCCCAACGACGGATGGGGCGCCATCCTCCACGGTCTGGACCGACTGGAGGACGGGGACGCCATCGCCGCCTCGTTTGCCGCCGAACTGGCGGCGGCCGAAGCAACGGGCCCGGCCCTGGCCATGGTCGACTCCGACCGGGGCATCACCAACCTGCATGTGCCGAGTGACGTCATCGTGGACGCCTCGATGCCGGCCATGATCCGCACCTCGGGTCACATGTGGGGTCCCGACGGGGCCGAGGCCGACACGTTGGCGGTCATCCCGGACAGCAGTTATGCCGGCATCTACCAGGTCGTCATCGACGACTGTCGGGAACACGGGGCCTTTGATCCGGCCACGCTGGGCTCCGTGCCCAACGTGGGGCTGATGGCCCAGGCGGCCGAAGAGTACGGCAGCCACGACAAGACCTTCGAGATTCCCGTCGACGGTGTGGTCCGGGTCTCCGGTGACGACGGCGGGGTGCTGTTCGACGTCCCGGTGGTGGCCGGTGACATCTTCCGGATGTGCCAGACCAAGGACGTTCCGATCCGCAACTGGGTGGCCCTCGCCGTGGCCCGGGCCCGGGCGACCGGGTCGCCCGCGGTCTTCTGGCTCGACACCTCGCGGCCGCACGACGCCGAGTTGATCGCCAAGGTCCGGGAAGAGTTGGCCGGAATGGACACCGAAGGGCTCGATCTGCGGATCATGGCGCCGGTCGAGGCCATCGCCTTCTCCCTGGAGCGGATCCGACGGGGCGAAGACACCATCTCGGTCACCGGCAACGTGCTCCGGGACTACCTCACCGACCTGTTCCCCATCATCGAACTCGGAACCAGTGCCAAGATGCTCTCGGTGGTCCCCTTGATCAACGGCGGTGGCCTCTTCGAAACCGGGGCCGGTGGGTCGGCCCCCAAGCACGTGCAGCAGTTCGTCGAGGAGAACTACCTGCGTTGGGACTCCCTCGGTGAGTTCCTGGCCCTGGCCGTCAGCTTCGAACACCTGGCCCAGTCGACGGGCAATCCCCGGGCCCAGGTCCTGGCGGACACGCTGGACCGGGCGACGGGCCGGGTGCTGGAGGAGAACCGTTCGCCGAGCCGGGCCCTTGGTGGACTCGACAACCGGGGCAGCCACTTCTACCTCGCCCTCTACTGGGCCGACGAGCTGGCCCGGCAGACCGACGATCCGGCGCTGGCCGCCGGGTTCAGTGAGCTGGCCGGACAGCTGGCGGCCAACGAGTCGACGGTGGTGGGAGAACTGTTGGCCGTCCAGGGTCAGCCGGTCGACCTCGGTGGCTACTACCAGCCTGATCCGGCAAAGGCCGAGGCCGCCATGCGCCCCTCGGCCACGTTCAACGCACTGCTCGACACTCTGGGGTCCTCCCTCTGACGGTGAACTCCCCGGGCGGCTAGAAGGCCCCGGCCGGTTCGATGTTGTACTCGGCCCTTACGTCGGCCAGAAGGTCGTCCTTGCGGGCGATGAAGTCCACCTGGGAGATGTCCCCGGTGCACAGGTCACCCCGGCGGAACGCATCGGCGAGCTCGTCGGCCGCACCGGGCCGGTCGAGCACGGCCTCCCTGGCTACGAACCCGGGCATCTTGAAGGCCGCCGCTTCGAACAGGGCCAGCGAGGCCACCAGCGAGGAGAAGTGGTGGTCGAAGCCGGCGGCGGCGGTCAGCATGGCCTGCAGGGCCACCTCGTCCGGGGGTGTGGTGCCGTAACCGGTCAGCACGTGGGTGAAGTCGTGGTAGGCGAGGCTGGGGTTGCCTCCATCGGGGTCGCCGGGAAACGGAAGGCCCTGGCTGGCGTAGAAGTCGTGGAGACCCCGACCGAGGGTCCCCGGCCGGCAGTTGGCGAGGGCGTGGACGAACGAGCCCACCTCGGTGATCTCGACCCCGGCCAGGGTTCGTGCGCCTTGTCCGAACCGGGCCCAGTCGGCCATCACCCGCTCCCGGTGGCCGGTCTGGACGTCGCGGGCCACGAGCGCCATGTCCTCGTGGCCCAGCCGGGCGACATACTCGTCGACCCGGTCGGCCTGGGCCGGATCGTCCGGATGGCGACAGAACTCGACGAGAACCAGGAGATCGATGACCCGGTGGCGGTCATGGGTGTCGACCACGGCGGCCAGGGCATCGGGTTCGAGCGGGCTGATGGCATCGAGATCCACCTTTACGCCGAGATAGCCGTGGGCCAGGCTGTCGATGACCCGTCGTTGTTCGGCCGTCGGCCCGTCCCCGACCGAGGCCGCCCCGAGCAGGCCGGCCACGATTCCTGTTGCTTCGTCCATGACCCCGAAACTACTACAGGCCTCCGGCAAACGGCCATGGCCATGGGGCGGCAAGGTCTCGGGGGAGCTCCCTCCCGGGCTTGCCCAGTCACCGGGAGGGAGCGTCAACCCCATGGTCCGGGGGAGGTGCACCGGGGGGGGTGGTGGTGCGTTGGACCACCCATGGTCTACCGCCCGAAACTGACGGGTCTGTCATGGGAAACTGACGGGAGGGTGAACTTCTCGTGGCTCAGGCGCCGATGACAAACAACTTGGTGAGCCGCTCGTGCACGCTCCAGTGGGTGGGAGTGCCCGCCTGCAAACGGAGCAGGGAGCCGGGGCCGACCTCGACGTCCGGCTGACCCGGACTCGTTATGGTGGCCCGTCCCGCCACCACGAGGGCCAACTCGTCGGCTTCGACGTCGTCGGCTTCTCCGGGTTCCATCGACCAGAGACCGACTTCGGTGGTGCCGAACAGGCCGAGCAACAAGGTGGCGGTGGACGGAGTGGTTCCTTCGTCGACCGGCAAATCGAGCGCGGACCAGTCCGTGGCCGCCACCCCTTGTCCTGACGGGGCTCCGCTGCGCTCGGGAAGAAACCAGGTCATCGCCCGAGGCTACCGTCACGCCCGAAGCCGTTCGGTTCCCTCCGGGTCGTCCGGGGTGCCGGTGGGCTTCGTTTCCGTCGGGGTCTCCCGATCTCGCCACCGCCATCTTTCACCCGGTTGGACTCAGGCCACCTCGGCGGAGCGGCCGGGCAGGGCGAGACCCTCCAGCCAGGTCTGGTTGGCGGCCCGACGCGGGTCAAGCACACCGCCGGCCACCAGCGCGGCGCACACCCGATGCCGCAGTGAGGTTGCGACCGGCCGGTTGCGGGCGGCCAGGAACTGTCGGATCACCATGGATCCGGTGATCTCCAGGCTGGCCACCATGCGCCCGTCGTGCTCTACCCCGAGGATGAAGGACCGGCCTTCCCGGACCGAAGGTCCATAGGTGGCCAGACAGTTGCTCAGCAGGTCTCCCCAGGCCGCCAGGTCGGCCGGCGTGCGCGGGTGCTTGAGGCGGAAGCCGTCACCGAGGTCCCGATCACCCAGGGCGGCCACCCGCTGCCTGAGCTGCCCGTCGGGGTCAACGTCAGGCGCCCTCCGCCCGGTGGAAGGGGCCACCGGCGCGGTGAGGGCCCGGCGCCGGGCCTGGAGGTTCCGGGTCTGTTGCGGGTCGGGGCCAGCAGTCGGATGGACCTGTCCCGGGGTGGCGACCGGCCGGCCCACCCGGCGTTGTGGTGCACCTGGCGTCAAGGCCGGTGGTTGGTTTCGGGCCGGCAGTGGGCCCCACCGACCCCGCTCCGGGGTGGGATCGACCGGAAGGACGGCCCGGCACTGGGCGAGGAGTTCGTCGGCCCGGTGGGCCAGGCGGCCGGTCAGGCGATCGACGACCTGGGGGAAGAGGAGGCTCAGTTCCATCAGCCGGGCGGCGCCCTCGGCGTGGGCGAGGACGTCCTGTAAGAGCCGGAGGCTTCGACCGGCCCCCAGGGAAGCCAGGGTGGGTCGCAAGGCGTCGATGAGTTCCCGGGTCGGCCAGGCGAGGAATCCATGGGGTGGCCCGGGGTGGTCCAGCAGGCGGGCGATCTGGTCCGGCTCCAGGACGTCCCGCCCGGTAACGGCGAGACCGAGGGGCAACAGGTCGACGGTGACCGACTCTCCGGAGTGCACCAGACTTCTCGCCAGGGCCGGGACGACCGGCCGGGTCGTGCGGCGACCAAAGGCCACCTCGGCGGCGGCCCGGGCGTTGCCGGCGGCCAGGATGGGGGTGGCCCATGCCGGGACGGCGGACAGGGCGGCTGCTCCCTGGTCGTAGGCGTGGCCGAGGAGCGGAAAGGCGGCTCCTCCGGCGGCGGCCACCGCTCCGGCCGGGGCGGGCCCGGCCGGAGACCAGACACTGTTCGCCCGGGCCAGGTCGGCAATCCACCGACCCAGGGGAGTTGGGCCCCGGCTTCCGGCCTCGCCGGGGAAGATCTGGTCGAAAATGCCGGGTTGGTTGCTCAACTCCACGGTCCGGCCCCATCGGCCGACACCGAAATGGAGACCAAGACTCAGGCGGCCACCGTCAAGCCTGAAGGTGAAGGTCCACTCGGTCCTCCGGTCGCCGCCTGGCGTCCTTTGGGAGCCATCGTCGGCCGGCTGCCAGGCGATCTCGAGACGGGCACCCTGTTCGTGGTCGTCCCAGCGCATGAGATAGCCGTCGTGTCGGGCCTGCTTCATAGGTGGGCGAAGATAGCGAACAAATGTTCCCTCTGCGAGAGGGACGCGTTCGTGCTGGTCAGGGCGGTGCAACCGGCGTTGGAGGGTTCAGGTGGCAAGCCGGAGGCGGAAGGGACCGGTGATGAGTCCCCGGTGATGAGTCCCCGGTGATGAGTCCCGGTGATGAGTCCCGGTGATGAGTCCCCGGTCATGAGTCCCCGGTCATCCGGTCCGGACAAGGTTTCCGGTCGAACTCCTCAGGGCCGGTGGTTCCGGAAGCCTTCGATGAGCGACGAGATCATGGCCGTCGCCCCGGCCTCGGGGTCGCCGAGGAAGATGAGTCCGTCAAGCTCCAGGGCGACCCAACCGTGGATGGCCGCCCACATCACCTGGGCCACCTGGATGTCGTCCTCGATCGGCAGGGCTCCGGCTTCCCGGGCCCGGGCGACGGAGGCCACGAGGGCCTGAAAGGCCAGGGCGGCAGTCCAGGCCGCTTCGGCGGAGGGAACAAAGCCGGGGATGGCGTTCTGGAACATCAGCCGGTAGGTCATGGGGTCGTCAAGGGCGAGTCGCCGGTAGGCCCGGAGACCTTCGGCCATGGCCAACAGGGGATCCTCGATCTGGCGGAGGTCGTCAAGGGTCGATCGCAGGCGTTCGAAGCCCGCCACCCACAACGCCTCGATGATGCCGTGCTTGCCGTCGAAGTGGTTGTAGACGGCCATGGGCGCCACGTTCGCCTCGGCGGCGATGCGCCGCACCGCCAGCGCATCGGGACCTTCCCGCCGGAGCAGTTGGGTGGCCGCCACCAACAGGGCCGAGCGGATGTCGGCGCTCGGCGTCCGGGAGCGGGGTCGAGGGGGAGTGGAAGGTGACGCCATGGCCGAAGGTTACTAAAGAACAATGTGCTATAGTTATAGGACAGCGTTCCACAACATGCCACCGGCGCCACCGGCCCGGTAAAGAAGGCCCGGAGAAGCAGGAAGGGGTCGCCGCGGTGACACCAGAAGAAACCATGAGGCCCAGCACCGGAGTGGAGGAGGGTCGCCGGCATCAAGGTGACCCCGACGGCGTCGGCCGGCACCGTTTCCATCACCGTCGATGGCTGATCCTTCCGGTGCTCTGTCTGTCGGTCTTCCTTGTGGTGGTGGACAACACCATCGTGAACGTGGCCCTGCCCAGTCTGAGCCGGGACCTTGGGGCGTCAACCTCGGCGCTGCAGTGGATCGTGGACGCCTACAGCCTCGCCTTCGCCGGACTTCTGCTGGCCGGGGGTGGCATCGGCGACCGGTTTGGGCGCAAGTTGGTCATGCAGGTCGGCCTGATCTTCTTTGCCCTCTTCTCGACGGCGGCGGCCCTCAGCCACTCCACCGCCTCGTTGATCTCGGCCCGGGCGTTGATGGGCGTGGCCGCCGCCTTCATCTTTCCCGCGTCACTGGCCATTCTCACCGACATCTTCACCGATCCGTCGGAACGCCAGAAGGCGCTCGGCATCTGGGGTGCCACGTCGGGCATCGCCGTGGCCTTCGGCCCCATCACCGGTGGGGCCCTCCTCGAACACTTCTGGTATGGGTCGGTCTTCCTGGTCAACGTGCCGATCGCCGTGGTGACCTTCATCGGTGGCCAACTGTTGATCCCCCGGATGGAGCGGCTGGCCCGACGGCGTTTTGACCTGCGGGGTGTGCTCATCTCGACGGCCGGTGTGGTCCTGTTGGTGCTCGCCATCATCGAGGGCCCCGATTGGGGCTGGGCATCGTGGTCCACCCTCGGCTGTCTGGCCGCCGCCGGGCTGATCCTGGCGCTGTTTGTCTGGTGGGAACTCCGCACCGCCGAACCGTTGCTCGACGTCCGGGTCTTTGCCGTACCCCGGTTCTCGGCCGGCGCCATGGCTGTGGCGGTGGCCTTCTTCTGCCTGTTCGGCTTCATCTTCCTGATCACCCAGTACTTCCAGTTCGTCCGGGGGTATTCGACGCTGTCGGCCGGTGTGCACACCCTTCCCTTTGCCATCGTGGCCGCCGTGGTCACGCCGCTCGGAGCGGTATTGGCGCTGAAAATCGGGTCCCGGATCGTGGTGGCGACCGGACTGCTGCTGATGGCTGCCGGTCTCGTCGTATCCGGTGAGACGTCGACGCCCCATGCCGCCTTCTTCGGCCCGGTGATTACGGCCATGGTGTTGCTGGCGTGTGGCCTCTCGTTCATCACCGCCCCGGCTACCGAAGCCGTGATGGGATCGCTGCGGGCCGACCAGGTTGGTGCCGGGGCGGCCGTGAACAACACCACCCGGGAGCTGGGAGGAACGCTCGGTGTGGCGGTATTCGGCTCGGTCTTCAACTCGGCCTACGGTCCGAAGATCCTCCGGGCCCTGGCTCCGTACCCGGTGCCGTCCTGGGCCCGGAGCGCGGCCAGCCGGTCGGTCGGCGCCGCGGTGGCGGTGGCGAACCATGCCCCGGCTGCGGCCGCTCCCACCATCCGGGCCGCGGTGTATGCCGGATTTGGCTCCGGCCTTCTGGCGGCCTGCTGGGTGGGCGCCGGTGTGGCGGTGGTGGGGGCCGTCGTGGCCTATCGGTTCCTGCCCGGACGAAGCGCCGATCCGGCCCGGGAGTCCTGAGGGCCCCGGTTCCGGCCCGACCCGCCGCACGTCGGATGTCGAGGTGGCAGAGTGGGGCGGTGAACGTCCTTTTCATCACGTTGGACCAGTTCCGGGGCGACTGCCTCTCGGTGGCCGGTCATCAGGTCGTGGAGACCCCGGAGTTGGATGCCCTGGCCCGTTCCGGGGTGCGCTTTGCCCACCACTTCAGCCAGGCCGCCCCGTGCGGGCCGGGACGGGCGTCGCTCTACACCGGGATGTACCAGATGAACCACCGGGTCGTTGCCAACGGATCTCCCCTGGAGGACCGCTTCGACAACGTGGCGCGCCTCGCCGCCCGGGCCGGATGTGAGAGCGTCCTCTTCGGCTACACCGACCAGACGCTGGATCCGACGTTGGCCGACGGTCCTGACGATCCCCGGCTGGCGACCTACGAAGGTGTCCTGTCCGGCTTCGACCCGGTACTGCCCCTCGATGGCCATTTCGATGCCTGGGTCGCCGACCTGGCGGACCGGGGGTTCGGCGAACTCACCGGGGTGGAAGCGCTGATGAGCGAAGACCGGCGACCGGCCGAATACAGCGCTTCGGCGTTCCTCACCGGGCGCATCATCTCCTGGCTCGACGACCGACCGGCGGACGCGGCCCCGTTCTTCCTCCACGCCAGCTATCTGCGACCCCATCCGCCCTACGTGGCGGCGGGACACTGGGCGGAGAAGTACCGGCCCGAGGAGATGCCAGCTCCCGTCCCGGTGGGCGAACCGGCCCATCCGCTCCACCAGTTGGCCCTCGGCGTGCCGGTGGCGGCCGCCCCCACCGATCCCGAAGCGATGGCCCGCCTGATGGCGCAGTACTACGGCAACATCTCGCTGGTGGACCACGAAGTGGGCCGGTTGCGCCGGGCACTCGAGGACCGGGGGCTGTTGGAGCAGACGGTGATCGTGGTCACCGCCGACCATGGCGAGCAGTTGGGGGACCACGGTCTCGTCCAGAAGCTCGGCTACTTCGAGGAGAGCTACTTCATCCCGTGCCTGATCTCCCACCCCATTCTCGTCGAGGGTCACGGCTCGGTGGTCGACCACTTCACGGAATCGGTGGACATCATGCCGACCCTGGCCGGGATCCTCGGCGAGGACCAACCGGTCCAGTGTGACGGGCACTCCCTCCTGCCGTTTCTGGAAGGCGACGCCCCGGGTGACTGGCGGGACTCGGTGCACTACGAGTGGGACTGGCGGGATCTCCTCATGGGGCCGGGCCATGTCGGTGGCGACCCGGAGCGGGGACTCGACGAGTGCAACCTGGCCGTGGAGCGGACCGCCACCGAGGCCTACGTGCACTTTGGTGACGGATCGTGGCTCTGCTTCGATCTCCGGGCCGATCCGACCTGGCACACCCTCACCACCGATCCGTCGGTGGTACTGCCCCGGGCCCAGTCCATGCTGAAGTGGCGGGCCAACCATCTCGGAGGTCGGTGGACCCAGATGGTGGTGGGCCCGGAACGAAAGGGCCTCTGGCCCGAACTCTGACCCGGCCCGTCGTCCTCGTCTGGACAGCCGGCCGGCCGGGATCCTCTGCGGTCAGCCGAGTTCGGCCAGTGCCGCGTTTCCGGCCTCGAGTCCGGACTCGATGGCTCCGTCCACCCAGCCCGACCAGACCTGGGCGAAGTCGGCCCCGGCCAGGTGGATCGAACCCCAGTGGGTCTCCAGATGGGCGAAGTCGGCCGCCTGTCCCGGCCGGGTGGCCAGCCAGGTGCCCTGGGAGTAGGGGTCGGCGATCCAGTCGTGGCCCTGGACCTCGTCCACCGTGGCGCCCAGTTCCATCCGGTCCAACCCGGCCTGGAGGAGGTCGACCCGGTCGACGGTGAGATCGGGCTGCAGGCCGAACGCAGCCACGATGGCCTTCTCTTGTCCGTCTTCGTGGATCCGCCGCTTGATGGTGGCCTCGGCGATGCCGGGCCATCCGAGGGTGGAGGCCACCGGGAGGTTGGAGAGCTTGGCCCACACCTTGACGCACCGGCCGGTGTGGCCCGCATCGACCAACCGGCCGAGCGCCGGTGGCAGGTCCGGCGTGAACGCGATGTCGCCGAGGGTGTTGAGCGGTGCAGCCACGATGACCTGGCGGGCCGAGTAGAGCGCACCGTTCGCCACCACTTCGACCCGGTCCTCGAACTGGGTGATGGCGGTGACCGGCTCGTTCAGGCGGATCCGGTTGCCGAGGTCGGCGGCGATGCGTTCGGCCAGTCCGCCACTGCCGATGTCGACCCGGGCCAGTGACTGGAAGAAGGTATAGGCCGGATCACCGTCGAACCCGGCGATCTCTCGGAGGTAGACGAGGGCCGAGAACTCGGAGGGCAGCGCACCGGTCAGGGTGTAGGACTGGGCCCGCAGCAGGTCCGAGATCGCTTCGGAGGCGCCGAGCTTTTCGAGGTACTCGCTGAAGGGGATGTCGAGTTCGGCCGCGTTGGGCTGGTCCATGCCCTTGGCGAAGACGATCGGGGCGATGTCGGCCCGGAGGTGGTCGAGCACCCGTTCGAGTTCGTCCATGTCAACCAGGGCATCGGGCTCGTCCCCGTCGGCCCACGTGCCGTCGAGGAACCACCGATGGGCACCCTCTTCGTCGGCCGGAGCGAAGCGGGCGCCGTAGCGGGCGACCTCGGCCGCCATGAAGTGGTGGCGCTCCGGGTCGAACCATTCGGCACCCCAGTCCACGACGACGTCGGTGCCGGGATAGGTGCCGACAAAGGTCCGGCCACCGACCCGCTCCCGGGCCTCGAGGACGAGAACGTCCTTGCCGGCCTCGACCAGCTGTCGGGCGGCGACGAGGCCGGCGAAGCCGGCTCCGACCACAACGGCGTCAATGACTGCGGGCTGTTCCATCGTCAGATTGTGTCACGCCGCCAGCGGGCTGAACAGTGGGTCAACAATCATCCGGGGACGACAACCGACCGGTGCGGTGACCGGAACCTGACCGAAGTCGGTGATGCTGCCCTTCGGGAGTCCGGAGCATCCACTCCGGTGGGAAAGGCTCAGGACGTGGCGGGTTCGGCAGCAAGGTGAGATGAGATGTATCCAAAATCTGGCACCGTCACACCCGTGACGGACAATCAAAGTCATGACCGGGGCCATCGCCGAGGAGTACCTGACCCGGGCCGTCGTGTTCCACCTCGACCCCTCT
>CAITPI010000092.1 GCA_903894295.1 uncultured Acidimicrobiaceae bacterium | reverse complement strand
TGGCATAGAGCCCTTGTTCCCTGGCCCGGCGGGTCATGGTCTCGATGACCTCGTGGGGAAGTTCCCCGGCGTTGGCCTCGGCCTCCTCCTCGTAGGGGATGAGTTCTTCGTCCACGAACGTCCGGGCCTTGGCCTGGATGGCGAGATCTTCAGCGGTGAGGTTGTACATGGGGGCTCCTCGGAGTTTGACCGACGGTTCAGTTTACGACGGATCGCCCGGTACCGACCGGCGGAGGCACCCGGGGAGGGGAGCCGTACGATCCGGGGCCTGTTGTCGGGCCCGTTGTTAACGTTCGGACATGGATCTCGCCCGGCTGCAGCCGAACACCTTCACCTCCCGTCTCTGCGAACATCCACCCGAAGTTCTCTGGCCGGTCCTGAGTGACCCCCGGCTGCTTCCGGACCTCTCCAGCGAACTCCAGGCGGTCCATCTTTCAACCGACGTCGTCGAACGTGGCACGGTGTTCACCGGCGACCAGTTGCGGGGCGAACGGAGGTGGACCACGACCTCGACGGTGACCGGGTTCGAGCCTCCGGCCTTCTTCGAGTGGACGGTTGGCGACCTGTCCCATCCGGTGTCGCGCTGGAGCTTCCTGGTCGACCGGGAAGCCGGGGTGACCACGGTGACGCACCGGGTGGTGCTCTGTGGCGGCCCGTCGCCGATCGGTGACCGGATCGCCGCCCACCCGGACGAAGCCGAAGCCATCGTTGTCGAGCGCCTTCTGGTGCTGCGGGACCGCATGGGTGTCACCCTGGACGGACTGCTGGGTCTCGTCGACGCCCGCTGAGACCTTCCCGGTCCGGTTGACCGGGAAGGCCTCCCGTCTTACCGTGATCGTCGCCGTTCATGACCGGATGGGGATCGGGGGAGAGCATCGTGTCGGATGGATTGGGGAGCCGGACCGGGGTCGCCGATGCCGTGGTGGTCGGGGGCGGAACGGTCGGAGCCTGGTGCGCCTGGTTCCTGAAGCAAGCCGGACTGTCCCGGGTGGTTCTGCTGGAACAGGGCGCCCTGGGCCAGGGTGCCTCGAGTCGGGCCGCCGGCATCGTGCGGAGCCAGGGTGGTACCCCCACCGCGGTGCGGTTGGCCGAGTGGACCCGGGCCTTCTACCGGTCGCAGTCGGAACGCCTCGCCATCGACTCCGGCTTTGTCCGCCAGGGCTACTACCTCCCGTGCTTCAGCGAAGCCGACGAAGATGCGGCCCGGGAGCGCCTCGCCATGCAGCAGGCCGAAGGCATGGACGTCGCCTGGATGGACGCCGCCGACGCCGAAGCACTCAACCCGAACATGGCACCCGGACTGGCCCGGGGTGGGACGTTCCACGCCGAAGACGGATGGATCCACCCGCCGAGGAACGTGCTGGCCTACACGGCGGCGATGTTGGCGGCCGGGGTCGAAGTGCACGAACGGACCGCCTTTCTCGGCCTGGAAGAACGCCACGGCCATCTGGTGGCGGTCGAGACCTCCCGGGGTCGCCTTCCCACCGGACGTCTGGTGTTGACCGGAGGACCCGAACTGGCCGAGGTGGGCCGGCGGGCCGGCACGACCATTCCCTCGGGTGGCGCCCGTCACCAGGTTGCGGTGACCGCCACCCATCCGGACCTGCAGGCCGGCGACTGGCCGATGGTCTTCGATCTTCAGGCCGGCCTCTACTGGCGACCCGAAGAAGGTGGCCTGCTGTTCGGCATGAGCAACCCGGCGGAAGAACCGGGCGAAGCCAGGGAGATCGACGGGGCGTACCTGGCCCTGATGCAGGAACGACTGGCCACACTGGTTCCCGTCACGAAAAATCTTCCGCTCCGTCGGATCTGGGTCGGGACCATCGACTACACCCCGGACCACCTGCCGATCCTCGGACCGGTCCTCCGCCACGGTGAGCCGGTGGAGGGAACCACGGTGGCCTCGGCCGGTGGTCACGGCATGATGTGGGGCCCCGGGGTCTCACGGGTGGCGGCCGATCTGGCCCTTGAGGGAACGTCGGCCCTCGTGGACGCGTCGATCCTCGGTCTCGACCGGTTCGACGGGCAGGGACGCAGCCGGCTGGCCACCGACCCGATCGCCCTGCCGTTTCCCGAAGTGACGGGACAGGTGGCCACCGGGCTCGGATGACAGATGGTGCCGGGCGGGAGAGTTGTGGTCCCCGTGCGCCCCCACCCCGTCCCGCCCCGACCCGGTTGGCGGGCATCGCCTTGGGTAGCCTGACTCCATGAGTGCTGCCCTGTTTCCGGCCACCCTGACCGGCGTGCTTCCTTCCGTTCCCGTGTTCCTGATACTCGCCGCCTTGTTGGTGGTGTTTGTCGGTCCCATCGTCTTCGCTGTGGTCTGTGTGGTCGACATGGCCCGCCGGCCCGAGTGGCAGTGGCGCCTGGCCCATCAGGAGCAGGTGGCGTGGCTGCTGCTCGTCGTGGTGCTGAACTTCCTGGCCGTCCTGCCGTTGATCTACTGGCTGGCCATCCGGCCCAAGCTGCGCCGGGTGGAGCACGACGTGGCGGCCGGCCTGTACGGTCCGTGGCCCTATGTTCCGGCCGGATGGGCGACCGGGCCGGCTGCTGTCGGCTACCCGTCGGCTCCGGTCCCTTCACCGGCTCCGGTCAGTCCCTCGGCGTCCCGGCTGCCACCGGCCGGTTGGTATCCCGACCCGTCTGACGCCACCGGTCTGCGGTGGTGGGACGGTGCGCAGTGGGGCATGGCTGCCGCCGACTACCACGCTCAGGCCACCGTGGTCCCGACCGACGAAGTGGCCGGGGTTGGCCCATCGGGAACGGTGTTGCCCGGCCCCGGTGCCCCGGCCCCTGTGGTGTCCAGCCTCGACGACCCGGCCCGGGTGTGGCAAAGCGCCCCTCCGGTGGATGGTGTGCCGTCGGGAGACGGAGATCGCCTGGGGCCAGCCGGTCCGGGATCACCGCCCGGGTCACCGGCCGAAGGGTTGCCAGCGCTGGTGTTGCCCGCCGAGGCGGCTCCGGGTGACGCTGAGCCCGGAGAAGTTGAACCCTAGGACGTGGAGAACGATCCGCCGGCGGCGGTGAACTCGGCCGGGGTTGCCACCTGGTTGGCGGGTGGGGCATTGACCGCCCGGGGCAGGGTCGCCGGATACTCGATCTCCTCGACGAGGCTGGCCGTGACCGGTTTGCCGGCGGAACGCACCGAGGTGGTGGCCGTCAGCTGGCGGATCAACCCGGTGCTGTTGGTCACGTAGACGTCAAGGGTCGATCCGGTCGGCATCACGCCACCGGCCGGCGTGGGGGTCGTGGCAAGGGTGACCCGGTAGCCGGTGCAGGCCACGCCGTTGATGACCAAGGGCCCGGTCGCCGTCACGTTGGTGGCCGTGGTCAGCGTGCCGATGAACTGCACCGGATTGGTGGCGATGGGCAG
>CAITPI010000091.1 GCA_903894295.1 uncultured Acidimicrobiaceae bacterium | reverse complement strand
TCTCGGCTGCCCCTGAGGGGTGGGACGATGACAACCATGGAATCCGAGACGGTCAGCTTCACCGGCTTTGAAGGCGTGAACCTCGTGGCCGACGTCCGGGGCGACCCGGATGCCGCCCCCGTTCTCTTCATGCACGGAGGTGGCCAGACCCGACACGCCTGGGGTCGTACCGCCGAGAACGTGGCGGCCCGGGGCTGGAGAACGGTCAGCCTGGACCTCAGGGGTCACGGGGACAGTGATTGGGCCCCGAACGGCGACTACTCGTTCACGTCGTTCTGCGCCGACACCATCGCCGTGGCCGATGCCCTGGGACGACCACCGGTTCTGGTCGGGGCATCGCTTGGCGGGATGGCCGCCATGCTGGCCGAGGGCACCAGCGACCGGGAAGTGTCCCGGGGCGTCGTGCTGGTGGACATCGCCCCGAAGACCAACCCCGAAGGTATCGAACGGATCGGGAAGTTCATGCAGTCGGGTCTCGGTGGCTTTGACTCCCTCGACGACGCGGCGGCGGCCATCGCCGCCTACACCCCGCAGCGCACCCGGAGCGTCAACCCGGACGGCCTGAAAAAGGTCCTGCGGGAGCGGGAGGGCCGCTGGTACTGGCACTGGGACCCGTTGGTCATCAGCCAGGGTCGGAACGAAACCATTCCCGAGCGTCTGCAGGGTTTGTTGGACACGGCCCTGGCCAACATCACCGTTCCCACCTTGCTGGTGTGGGGCTTGCTCAGCGACGTCGTGACTCCTGAAGGGGTGGCCGACGTACTCGAGAAGGTGCCTGACGCCGAGGTCGTCTCCATCGACGGTGCCGCCCATATGATCGCCGGCGACCGCAACGACGCCTTCTCCGAGGCGGTGGTCGAGTTCCTGGACCGACGGATTGGAGTACCTGGCCCATGACCCACGACCTGATCGCGAGAACCATCACCATGGCGGGCCACCACGGCGACCCGCTGGAGGCCTATCTCGCCCACCCCACCGACGTCACCACCACCGGCGGTGTCGTGGTCATCCACCACATGCCGGGCTACGACGAGTCGACCAAGGAACTTGTCCGCCACTTCGCCGCCCTGGGCTACTCGGCCCTCTGTATGAACCTCTACTTCCGGGAAGCGCCGGGGGCGAGCCCGGACGATGCCGCCGCCCTGGTCCGGGCCAACGGCGGGGTGCCCGACGAGCGACTCGTCGGCGACGTGGCCGGGGCCATGGACGCGCTCAACGCCCTCCCCATCGCCAACGGGAAAGTGGCGTCCATCGGCTACTGCTCGGGTGGGCGGCAGTCGTTTCTCGCCGGATGTCGGCTGCCCCTCGCCGGCGTGATCGACTGCTACGGGGCGTTCGTCGTCATCGACACGCCGCCCGAGCGGCCGTTCTCCTTCACGGCGGTGGTGGGCGAAGCGGCCGGCCTGACCGGCGAGGTCCTCGGATTGTTCGGAGCCGAAGACGAGTATCCCTCGCCCGATCAGACGGCCATCCTGGAGGAGCGGCTGACGGCCGAGGGCAAGAAGTACGAGATGCACACCTTCGAGAACGCCGGTCACGGGTTCTTTGCCGCCGACCGGCCGAGCTACCGACCGGTGGCGGCCACCGAGGCGTGGGAGATCATCGACCGCTTTCTCGCCCGGACCATCGGGGCCTGAGATGTGCACCTACACCACCGAGATCATCCCGGTTCACGGCAGCGGCAAGATCAACGGGGCCTGGCAACGCGTGGACGAGGCTGCCGTCTACTTCGACCATCCGGTCCACTTTCCGGCCGGGCATTCGCTCATGATCGATGTAAGGAGTTCCCGCAACGACTCCGCCGAACGGGTGGCGCTCGAACTTGACGCCACCTCGGCCCGGGCCCTGGCCGAGGCCATCCTGGCCACCCTGGACCAGGTCCCCCCGGCCCTCCGGGCCGATTCGCACGTCGGGTGACCATCAAGAGGTCACCGGACTGGTCCGACCGGCGACGCCGTCACCACCACGGCGAACGTCCGGACCATTACAAGTGGCTGGTGCTGTCGAACACCACCCTGGGCGTACTCATGGCCACCATCGACACATCGATCGTCCTCATCGCCCTGCCCGACATCTTCCGGGGCATCGGCATCGACCCGTTGCAGCCCGGAAACACCTTCTACCTCTTGTGGATGATCCTTGGCTTCCTCATCGTCACCGCCGTCCTCGTGGTCAGCCTCGGCCGACTCGGCGACATGCTGGGCCGGGTGAAGATGTACAACCTCGGCTTCGCCATCTATACGCTCTTCTCCCTGCTGCTCGGCATCACCTGGATGTCCGGCCCGTCGGCTGCCCTGTGGCTGGTCGTCATGCGGCTCTTCCAGGGCGTCGGCGCGGCCTTTCTCATCGCCAACTCCACGGCGATATTGACCGACGCCTTTCCCGAACACCAACGGGGTCTGGCCATCGGCATCAACCAGATCGCCGCCATCAGCGGGGCCTTCATCGGTCTCGTCCTCGGCGGACTGCTCGGCCCGATCAACTGGCGCCTCATCTTCTACGTTTCGGTGCCGATCGGACTGTTCGGGACCGTGTGGGCATATCTCAAACTGCGTGAGGTCCCCACCCGGATCGACACCAACATCGACTGGGCCGGGAACGTCACCTTCGCCCTTGGACTGGTCAGCGTCATGGTGGGCGTCACCTACGGCATCCAGCCCTACGGAGACCACGTCATGGGCTGGACCAGTCCCCTGGTGCTGGGCTCCATCGGGGCAGGGATCCTCCTTCTCGGATGGTTCGCCATCATCGAGTACCGGTCCGATGACCCGATGTTCCGGCTGCAACTCTTCGAGATCCGCGGGTTCACCATGGGCAGCATCTCGACGCTGTTGTCGTCCATCGGACGGGGCGGTCTGATGTTCACCACGATCATCTGGCTCCAGGGCATCTGGCTTCCGCTGCACGGCTACAACTTCGAATCCACTCCGCTGTGGGCCGGGCTGGCGATGCTCCCCCTGACCCTCGGGTTCCTGCTGGCCGGGCCAGCTTCAGGGATCCTGACCGACCGTTACGGACCCCGCCCCTTTGCCGTCGGGGGCATGCTGGTGGCCGCGGCTTCCTTTGCCCTGCTCGAACTGCTGCCGGCCAACTTCACCTACTGGCAGTTCGGCGCCCTGTTGCTCCTCAACGGACTCGGCGTGGGCACGTTTGCCGCCCCCAACCGGGTTGGCGTCATGAACGCCCTACCCAGCCAGCACCGGGGTGTGGGATCGGGGATGAACGCCACGTTCCAGAACTCCGGTCAGGTCCTGTCCATCGGAATCTTCTTCACCCTGATGATCATCGGGCTGACCGACGCCCTGCACCACGACCTCTTCCACGGACTCGTCGCCCGGGGTGTCCCCTATCAGGCGGCGCTCCGGGTCTCCTCGCTGCCCCCGGTTTCCTCCCTGTTTGCGTCGTTCCTCGGCTACAACCCCCTCGAGCACCTGCTCGGCCCCAGGGTCCTGGCCCAGCTCTCTCCATCGGTCCGGGCCACCTTGGTCGGCCGGGAGTACTTCCCGAACCTCATCAAGGGGGCCTTCCTCGACGGGCTGCATGCGGCCTGCGACTTCGCCGTGGTCTGCTGCCTGCTGGCAGCCGGAAGCTCGTGGCTGCGCGGTGGCCGGTACGTCTACTCCGAAGACCGGTCGCGCTGAGCCACGCCCTCGCGGACCCGGGGAATGAGCTCCTTGCCGAACTCGACCACGTCGGCCAGGGGGTCAAAGCCCTTGAGCAGCAGCGTGGTCATCCCGATGTCGTAGTAGCGCAGCAATGCCTCGGCCACCTGTTCGGCCGTTCCCACCAGTGCCGTCGAGTTCCCGGCGGCCCCGGTGAGATGGGCCACCTTCATCCACAACCGTTCGTCGTAGACGTCGTGGTCGGCCGACATCTCGATCAGGCGCTTCCGGCCGACCGACGTGGTCCCCTCGATCTTCCGGTCCACCGAATAGGTGGCGTGGGCCTGGCTCCCGAGGCCCTGGTAGCCGGCCTTGAGTTCGGCCACCCGCTCGCGGGCCTGGGCGATCCTCTCGGCGGTGGTGGCGGCGATCCACTCGGCCTTCTCCCAGGCTTCCGCCTCGGTCGCGGCGATCACCGGCCGGAGCGAGATGCTGTAGCGGAGGGTCCGGCCGTGGGTGGCGGCCACCGCATCGATGGCGGCCTTCCGGGCCGCCGCCTCGGCCCTCGGTTCGCCCCAGAAGGCGTAGACATCGGCCAGAGCCGCCCCCACGTCGATGGCCGGGGGCGACGCCCCGGCAAAGTAGAGGGGGATCCCTCCGGCCGTGGCCGGTTTCACCGAGGTAAAGGCATCGTCATAGCGGTAGAACTCGCCGTCAAAGTCGAACGGGGTCTCCTCACTCCACAGTCGCCGGAGCAACGTCATGACCTCGGCGGTGCGCCGGTAACGCTGGTCGTGGGGGACGTGGTCACCTTCACGCCGCTGGTCCGCTTCGTCACCGCCGGTGATGCAGTGGATGGCGATACGACCGCCACCGCTCAGATGGTCCAGGGTGGCCGCCTGCCGGGCCAGCACCGCCGGCTGGACCATGCCGGGCCGGTGGGCCACGAGCACCCGCAGACGATCCGTAGCCGCAAGGACCGATGAGGCCACAGCCCAACCTTCGGGCCCGACCGCTCCATAGCCGATGAGCACCCGGTCGAAACCTGACGCCTCGTGGGCCCGGGCCATCTCCCTGACGTAGTCGGGCTCGATGACCGGTCCGTCCGTCCAGTCCACGATCGGCCCATCCACCAACGGCCCCTTGACCTCGGAGGCATCCTTGGTGCCGACCATTCCAATGAGTTCTACCGCCACGACCATTCTCCTTGTTGCCGACGGTGCGATGTCCCTGACGATGGACCGTCCGCCTTTCACACAGGCGAAAACAACGCCCGTGACGGTAGCATCGGGTCAATGGTCGTCGAACTGAAGGCCGGGCTGGTCAACAACATGCCCGACGCTGCCTTCGCCGATACGGAGCGCCACTTTCTTTCCCTGCTCCATGACGGCGCCGGGGCCAACGACCGCGGCCTGTCCGTCACCCTCCACACCATGGACGGCATCGGAAGAAGTCCGGGCGTGAAGGAGGAGATCGCCCGCCGGTACCGGCCGTTGAGCGACCTCTACCGTGATCCGCCGGACCTTCTGGTCATCACCGGATCGAACCCGGTGGAGACCGACATCACCCGCGAGCCCTACTGGACCCAACTCGACGACCTGCTCGGCTGGGCCACCGAACAGGTGCGCTCCGTCCTCACCTCGTGCCTGTCGGCCCATGCCGCCCTCAAGATCTTCGACAACGTCGACCGGGTCCGCCTCGACTCCAAGGTGACCGGCGTCTTCCCCCAGACCCCGATGCCCGACCATCCGCTGGTCGCCCGGCTCGAGGCCCCGGTGGTCCTTCCCCACTCCCGTCTGAACGACGTACCCACCACCGAGCTGGTCCGGGCCGGCTATGACATCGCGCTGGCCTCTTGCGACGATGGCGCCGGCTGGTCGGTGGCCACCAGGATCGTCACCCGGACCCGCCTGGTCCTCGTCCAGGGTCATCCGGAGTACGACGCCGCCTCGCTCATCCGGGAGTACCAGCGCGACGTCCGCCGGTTTGTCACCGGCGAGCGCCCCGAGCTGCCCTGCCTCCCGGTGGCGGCAACCGAGGGCGAGGACATGGATGCCCTGGTCGAACTGCAGGAAGCCCTCGCCGGCGGTCGGCAGGATCCCGCCCTGGTCGACGGATTTCCCTTCCCGGCCGTGATGGAGCGGGCCCGGCGCCGCTGGGAGCCGGTGGCCCGTCAGATCTACACCAACTGGCTGAGTGGCCGGTGGCCCGAGGGCGCGCCGCCCTCTGGCCCCTGACCACCCAAGAACACCAAGGACGAACATGCACGACGAAACGATCGCCATCCATGGTGGCTACACCCCGGACTCCACCCGGGCGGTGGCGGTTCCCATCTACCAGACCGTGGCCCATGACTTCATCGACGCCGAGCACGCCGGGGCCGTCCTCGACCTCGAAGTTCCGGGCTTCCACTACAACCGGCTGAACAACCCCACCAACGACGTGCTCGAACAGCGGCTGGCCGCCCTGGAAGGGGGCACCGGCGCCCTGGTGGTTTCGTCCGGCATGGCTGCCGTGAGCTACGCCATCCTCACGGTCGCCACCGCCGGCACCAACATCGTGGTCGCACCCCAGCTCTACGGCGCCACCTACACCTACTTCGCCCACGTCCTGCCCACGCTTGGCATCGAAGCCCGCTTCGGGGTCGACGACCGGGCGGACTCGCTCGCTTCACTCATCGACGAGAACACCCGGGCCGTCTACTGCGAGTCGGTGGGCAATCCGGCGGGCAACGTGGTCGACCTCGAAGCCGTGGCCGAAGTCGCCCACGTCGCCGGAGTCCCGCTCATCGTGGACAACACCGTGGCCACCCCGCTCATGGAGAAGCCCCTGAGCCACGGAGCCGACGTGGTGGTGCACTCGCTCACCAAGTTCATCGGCGGCCACGGCACGACCCTGGGCGGCGCCATCATCGACGGCGGGACCTTCCCCTGGGAAGAGCATCGCGACCGGTTCCCCGGCTTCAACGAGCCCGAGCCCTCGTTCCACCAGGTGGTCTTCGCCCGGGACTTTCCGACCAGGCCCTTTGTCGTCCGGGCCCGGTCGGTCCAGCTGCGCAACACCGGAGCCACCCTGTCCCCGCTGGCTGCCTTCCAGCTCCTTCAGGGTCTGGAAACCCTGGCCGTCCGGCTCGACAAGCACGAGTCCAACGCCCGCATCGTGGCCGAATACCTTCGCGACGACGACCGGGTCGGGTGGGTCAGCTACGCCGGATTTCCCGAGCACCCCCATCACGAGCTGCTTCAGCGCTACCTGAAGGGCCGGACGCCGTCCATCATCACCTTCGGGGCGGCCGGAGGATACGACGCCTCCCTGGCGTTCTTCGACGCGCTCCAGCTCTTCAAGCGCCTGCTCAACCTCGGTGACGCCAAGTCACTGGCCATCCATCCGGCGTCCACCACCCATCGCCAGCTCCGACCCGACGAACTGGCCCATGCCGGCATCCGGCCGGAGACCATCCGGCTCTCCATCGGCCTCGAGCATCCCGACGACCTGATCGCCGACCTGGACCAGGCCCTCGACCGGGCCCGGGCCTGACTCAGCCCAACAGGCGGTTCACGCACTCCTGGGCATCGAGAACGGCCCGCAGCCGGCTCCGGGGTGACGGCAGGTAGTGGGTGAAGTAGCGGGCCCCTTCGGTCAGCACGCCCATCAGGGTCAGCGTCGACTGGACGTTGCCGTCGGCGTCGAGCGGATGGCAGCCGGTGTCGATGGCAACACTCCCGACGGCGTGGTTCCCGTAGTGCATCGGAACCAGCCGTCCGGCGGTGCGGAGCCGCAGGAGGAAGGGCGACTCGGTGCCGACCACCGTCGGTAGATCGAGATGGCCGTTGATCACGCCGTCGACGGTCGCCACAATCTCGTTCTCGAGCCGGGTCGAGCGGATCAGGACCTTCCCGTCCGGGCCGTCCGCCACCTCGGGATTGGGGCCGAAGGGAAGGTGGACCACGCCGGCGTCCATCAGAGCCAGGAGTTGGCGGGATCGAAGCGGAGGCGGGCCCGCCTCGATCCGGTTGATCCGCCCCCGGATGTTGCGCTGGAAATCGAGGTAGGACTCGTAGGTGAGGCCCTGGAACTCGATGACCGACCGCAGCCGGTCACGGAGGATCCGCAGGACCTCCAGGGCCGCCTTCACCGGACTGCCGCCCGGCATCATCGCTTCGTCGAGGTCGGCTTCGATCAGGTCGTAGGCGGCCAGCTCGTACTCCCGGGACGACTCGTAGTCCCGCTCCGCCTCGGGGAAGATGTGGCTGGCCGGATCGAAGGACCCGTGGGCCAGCGCCAGGGCGCCCGTCACTTCCCCAAAGGCCTCCGGTCCACCCGCCGCCCAACTGGCCACCAGCTCGGCGTGAACCGCCCGGGCTTCGTCTTCGCCCGACTTCAGAAACGCCGCATGGGTGTGGTAACGGGCTTCCATCTCGGCGTAGAGGAGTGGCAGGACTTCGGCCCGGAAATCGACCTGCCGCCGGGCCGCCTGGCCTCCGGGGTGCACCAGTTCTGCAAACGCCTCTTCGGTGCAGACCACCGGCTGGTAGTCGCCGTAGGGATCGATCCCGTGGGCCGACTTGGCACAGTAGGGCGCACCGGATCGGGAAAAGATCGAGATCCGCGGCTCGAGACCGCTCGGCCGGTAGCGCAGGCGCTCACCGTCACGCTCGTAGCTGCCACCCCGCCCGACCGTCAGGGCGGTCAGAAGGTCAAAGGCCACCAGTCCCATGCCGGCGATGGCCACCGGGGAACCCGGGGCAAACCGCTCGTCGAGGTGCCGGACCGGATAGGGCCGGAGGCGGGCCGGTCCCGACGACTTCGACTCCTCGTTGTAGGTGTGTCCGGTCGTGACCACAACGTGGTCCACGTCCAACGAGGCGCCGTTGGCGAGCACGACCTTCTCCCCGCCATCGTCCCGGGGGACGATGTCCTCGGCGGCACAGTCGTGCCACACCACCGTCACGAACCCGGGCGAGGTCGCGATCAGCATGTCGTAGAACCAGGAGAGGTACTCCCCCATGATCCGCCGGGGCAGATAGTCACCGGGGCCGATCGGCTCGCCGGAGGGATCCACCCGGCACTCGTGGCCCACCCAGCGGTAGCCCCACTCCGTCGCCCACTCATGGAGGCCGACCCCGTGTTCCGGGGTGTCGTCCCCCTCCCCACCGAGGGCATACAGGGAGAGTTGGCCGCAGGGATTGTTCAGCACCAGGTAGTCGGGCTGGTCCTTGGCGTAGACGCCACCCCCGAGTGGGCCCGGTTCGACGACATGGATGATCAGCGGACGCTCCAGTTGGCGCGCCCGGTCCACCGCCCGTTCGAGCACACAAAGTCCCCACGAGCCCATGCCAACAATGGCCATTTCCCGCACATCTGCCGTCGCCCGGCGTTGGGCATCGTTCATCCCGGGGCCCCTTCCCACGATCACACCAGCCTAGGGCGCTCCGGACACCAACCGCCACCAGGGCCTAGCGGTTCCGGTCGGCCTCCCGGTACGATGGCCTCCTGCCCACTGTTGTCGTCGCAGAAGCGTCCGGCGGTGCGGGATGACGGGAACCTGACCGGGCCCAAGGAGTACGTGGTGGACAGAACCAGTCGTAGGCGAGGTGGACGCCATGACCGCTGACCTCGTCATTCGCCACGGCACAATCGTCGACGGTTCAGGGGCACCCGCCTACGAGTCCGACATTGCCATCGAGAATGGACTGATCGCCGAGATCGGGCCCTCCCTCGGTCGGGGCCGTCAGGAGATCGACGCCGAAGGTGCGCTCGTCACCCCCGGCTTCATCGATCCCCACACCCACTACGACGGGCAGGCCACCTGGGATCCTGTCCTGGCCCCCTCCTCCATCCACGGCGTAACCACCGTGGTGATGGGCAACTGTGGCGTGGGGTTCGCCCCGGTGGCCCCCGACCGCCACGACTGGTTGATCGAAACGATGGAAGGAGTGGAGGACATTCCCGGGACCGCCCTGCACGAAGGCCTCCGGTGGAACTGGGAGTCCTTCCCCGAGTATCTCGACGCCCTGGCCGCCCAACCCCGCACGATCGACGTGGCGACCCACCTTCCCCACGTGGCCCTCCGGGGTTACGTCATGGGTGAGGACGGGGCCAACCCGGACGCCCATCCCGACCAGGCCGGGCGGGAGGAGATGGTGCGGTTGCTCCATGAGGCCCTGGCCGCCGGTGCGGTCGGAGTCAGCACGTCGCGCACCAACCGGCACATGACCAAGGCGGGCCACCCGCTCGGTACCTTGCGCACCGAAGAACCCGAACTCTTCGCCCTCGCCGAGGGCCTCCGGACGGCGGGACGGGGAGTACTCCAGTTTGTCTCCGACCTCTACCAGACGACCGACGACGACTTCGCCGAACGTGAATCGGAACTTCTCCGCGGCCTCGTCCGGGCCACCGGCCGGCCGGCCAGCTTCACCGTCCAGCAGGATGACGCCGCCCCCCACCGCTGGCAGGAAATGCTCGATCTGGCCTCGGCCATGGCCCAGGAGGGACTGGCCGTCCGGACCCAGGTCGCCCCCCGTCCGATCGGGGTACTGCTCGGCCTTGAGGCTTCGGCCAACGTGTTCAGCCCCACCCGGACCTGGGGCCGGCTCGCCGGGCTCGATGCCGACGAACGTCTCCGCGCCCTGCATGACCCGGAAGTACGCACGCGCATCATCGAGTCCCACCGGGCGATCACCGAGGGACCTGACGCCTTTGGCGGCCTGGCCTTCTTCGCCCGGTTCGACGACATGTACCTGCTTGACTCGCCGGCCAACTACGACTTCACACCCGAGGACTCGTTGGGCGCCCGGGCCAAAAGGTCCGGTGTCGACCCCCGCGAACTCGCCTATGACCTACAACTCGCATCCGGAGGAACCCAACTCATCTACCGGCCGTTGTTCAACTTCAGCGACCACTCGCTCGACGTCGTCCACCAGATGGTCACCCATCCGCTCGCCATGTTCGGGCTCTCGGACGCCGGGGCCCACTGCGGCCAGATCTGCGACGGCAGCACTCCCACCTCGTTCCTCACCTTGTGGGCCCGGGACCGCCACCACTCACCGGCCGGCGACGGGCTCCCCGTCGAAACGGTGGTTCACCATCTCACCCAGGGCGTGGCCCGACACTTCGGGTGGACCGACCGGGGCCTTCTGGCCCCGGGCCTGAGGGCCGATCTGAACGTCCTCGACCTCGAGGCCCTGGCCTGCCGGGCCCCGAAGATGGTCCACGATCTCCCGGCCGGAGGAGGCCGGTTGCTCCAGGAGGCCGACGGCTACCGGATGACACTCAAGAACGGGGTCGCCACCTTCGTCAACGGGGAGTCCACCGGTGCACTCCCGGGAGGTCTGATCCGATGAGGGCCACCGACGTCGTCGACTGCATCGCCGGGCACGTGGCGAACCAGCCGGACCGGGATGCCGTCCGGGACAGCGAATCTTCCCTGACCTACCGCCAACTGTGGGACGAAGCCGGCATGGTCGCCGGAGGTCTGGTGGCCGAAGGCGTCCAGCCCGGCGACCGGGTTGCCCTCCTGCTCCCGAACAGCGTCTCGTTTGTGGTGGCCGCCCTGGCGTGCCTCAAGGTCGACGCCATGTTCGTGCCCCTGGCGGTGACCGACCCACTGGCCCGTCTCCAGGGCATCGTGGCCGACTGCGCTCCGGCCCTCGTGGTCACGACCGGCCCCGAAGCGGGCGGCGAGGGACTGACCGGGGCCCGCCACCACAGCCTGGCCGACCTTCGCACTCCGGAACCCTTCGAGGTCACACCTCCCGGGCCTGACGACCGGCCGGCCTATGCCATCTACACCTCCGGGACCACCGGCCAACCGAAGGGGGTGGTCATCGGCCGGGCCGCCTTCGCCCGGGCCGTGGCGACCACGGCGGACCAACTCGGTCTCGGACCGGAGACCCGCACCCTGTGTGTCTCGCCGTTCCACTTCGACGGATCGTTCGCCACCCTGTTCCCCACCCTGGCCCGGGGAGGAACCGTGGTCATCCGGGCCCGGGAAGCCCTGTTGTTTCCCCGGACGTTCATCCGGGCCGTGACCGAGGAACGCATCACCTACACCGGCTTCTCACCGAGTTACCTGACCTTGCTGCTGGCCAGTCCGCGCATCGGTGAGCTGGCCGACACCCCGCTCGACATCATCGCCCTCGGCGGCGAGGCCACCGCCCCCCGATCCATCGCCGAATGGAACCGTGCCGTGCCGAAGTGCCGGGTCTTCAACCGCTACGGGCCCACCGAGACCACCATTGCCGTCACCCACATCGAGATCACCCCGGCCATCCTCGCCACGGGCGTGATCCCGATCGGGCCGCCGCATCCGCACGTGGAGTTCCACCTTCTCGACCCGGACGGCAACCTCATCGACCAAGACGGGATCGTGGGCGAGCTGTGGATCGGCGGCGAACAGCTCATGAACGGGTACTGGAACGCCCCCGAACTGACTGCCGAGATGCTGCGTGGCGACGTGGTGGCCGGCCGGACCCTCTACCGGACCGGCGACCTCGTCTACCGCCAGGCCGACGGCAACTACGTCTACGTGGACCGGGCCGACCGGGTGGTGAAACGGCGGGGCGTAAGAATCTCCCTGCTCGAACTTACCGAGGCCATCCGCCAGATGCCGGCCGTTCTCGACGCCACGTGTGCCACGTTTGACGACGACGACGGGCTGGGCATTGCCGCCTTCGTCGTGATGGATGGGGCCGACGACGAGGGCGAACTGCGCCGGCTCCTGCGGGATGCCCTGCCCGACACCATGCTGCCCGACCGTATGATCAGCGTTCCCGGGTTGCCCATGACGTCGTCGTCAAAGGTCGACGAACGGGCCCTGCTGGCCGACGCCGGACTCGACCCCCACGGCGCCGAAGGCGCCGCCTGACCCGCAACCATCCACGGTTGCCCGGCCGAACTTCTGTCGCTAAGTTTGACAATAAATCGCGACCAGCCGGCAAGGAGCCATCGTGGACATCGAAGTCTTCCGTTCTGACCTCTCCCGGACCCGCACCGTGCAGTTGGAACAGCCGGAGCTTTCGGAGAACGACGTGCGGGTCCGGGTCGACGGCTTCGCCCTGACCTCCAACAACATCAGCTACGCCGTGTTCGGCGACCTGCTCCGCTACTGGAACTTCTTTCCGGCCACCGACGGATGGGGCCGCATTCCCACCTGGGGCGTGGCCACCGTCACCGAATCCCTCCACCCGGACGTCTCGGTGGGCACCCGGGTCTTCGGTTACTTCCCGATGTCGGACACACTCACCATGACCGCTGGCCAGGTCGACGGGGAAGGGTTCAGCGATCTCGCACCGCACCGGTCGGAGATGGCCAGCGCCTACAACCGCTACCTCGACGTCGCCACCGATGCCACGTTCAGCCCCCGCTACGAGCGGCATCACGGCATCCTGTTTCCACTCTTCTTCACCTCGTGGGTGGTGCACGACTACCTCGTCGACAACGACGATTTTCTCGCCGAACAGGTGGTGGTCTCCTCGGCCTCCTCCAAGACGGCGCTCGGCCTCGCCCACCTGGCCCGTCAGCGGGGCCGTCGGGTGGTCGGACTGACCTCGGCGGCCAACGTCGCCTTCACCCAATCCCTCGACGTCTACGACCAGGTGACTTCCTACGACCGTATCGGCGAAGAGCTGCCCGTGGTCCCCTCCGTCTACGTCGACATCTCCGGCTCCACGCCGGTTCTCGTCGACGTCCACACGACGCTCGATGCGGCCGTGGTGGCCAGCCTGCGGGTGGGCGGCACCCATTGGGACGAGACGGCACCGGCCACGACGCCACCGCCCGGGCCCTCCCCCGAGTTCTTCTTCGCCCCCACCCAGATCGCCAAGCGCAGCAAGGAGTGGGGGCGGGACGAACTGTTCCGTCGACTCGGGGCCGACTGGGCCGGATTTGTGTCCTGGGTCGACTCGTGGATGACCATCGAGGTGAAAGAAGGCCCGGCCGCCGTCACACAGGCCTACCTTGACCTTCTCGCCGGCAGGATCGACCCGGCAACCGGCTACCACTGCATCCTCCCGGGTCCGGCCTGAACCCGGTGACCACGCCCGAAGGCACCGTCGCCCAACGGGTCGGCCACGACGTCGGGCCCCCGAACCTCCATCCCGGCCAAGGAGCACCATGAAAAGCTACGAACCCTTTGCAGGAGTCATCGGACGGACGCTGGCCGAGTCGACGCCCTGGTGGCCGACGCCGCCCCATCCCGGCGAGGACGCGCCCGACGTGCTCGTCATCCTCATCGACGACCTCGGCTTCGCCCAGTTCAACTGCTTCGGCTCCGACTTTGCGACCCCCAACATCGACGCTCTCGCCGAAGGCGGGCTGCGTTTCTCCAACTTCCACGTCACCCCGGTCTGCTCGCCCACGAGAGCCGCCTTGCTCACCGGGCGCAACCACCACAGCGTGGGCATGCGTTCGGTCTCCAACTTCTCCTCCGGCTTTCCCCACATGCGGGGTCAGGTCTCCAACCACGCCGCCACCATGGCCGAGGTGCTCCGGGACGCCGGCTACGCCACGTTCGGTCTCGGCAAGTGGCACCTGGCGCCCATGGAGAACGCCTCGGCGGCCGGACCCTTCGACCAGTGGCCCTGCCAACGCGGCTTCGACCGCTTCTACGGCTTCCTCGACGGCGAGACCGACCAGTTCGCGCCGGACCTTGTCTACGACAACCACCACATCGACCCACCCCGAACCGTCGAGGAGGGCTACCACCTGAGCGAAGACCTCGTGGACCACGCCATCGAGTTCATCTCGGACAGCATCGGCATCCGGCCGGACCGGCCCGTCTTCACCTACCTCGCTTTCGGCGCCACCCACGCCCCCCACCAGGCGCCGGCCCGGTATCTCGAAAAGTACCGGGGACGCTACGACGAAGGCTGGGACGTGGCCCGGGCCCGGTGGTTCGCCCGCCAGCAGGAGATGGGGCTGATCCCGCCCGGCACCGAACTGGCCCCGAGAAATCCGGGCGTGGAGCCGTGGGAGTCGTTGGGCGGGAACCAGCGCCGGCTGGCCTGCCGTCTCCAGGAGGCCTTCGCCGCCTTTGTCGAGCACACCGATGCCCAGATCGGCCGGCTGATAGCCGACCTCGAGGCCAAGGGACGTCTGGACAACACCCTCGTGATGGTCCTCTCCGACAACGGCGCCAGCCAGGAGGGCGGTCCCTTCGGCGTGCTCCACGAGATGAAGTTCTTCAACATGATCCTCGAAACCCCCGACGAAGCAGTGGGCCGCATCGACGACATCGGAGGACCCCACAGCCACTCGAACTACCCCTGGGGCTGGGCCCAGGCCGGCAACACCCCCTTCAAGTGGTACAAGCAGAACACCCACGAAGGCGGTGTCCACGTACCACTCGTCGTCCACTGGCCCCGGGTCATCACCGACGGCGGAGGCATCCGGCGCCAGTTCCACTACGTCACCGACATCGCCCCCACCATCTTCCAGGCGGCCGGCACCACGATGCCCGAGGTCTACCGGGGCTACGAGCAGATGCCGCTCGCCGGGGCGTCTCTGGCCTACACGTTCGAAGATGCCGACGCACCCGGGGCCAGGGAGACGCAGTACTTCGAGATGATGGGCCACCGGGCCATCTACCACCAGGGGTGGAAGGCGGTGACCCGTCACGTGCACGGCACACCGCTCGAGAACGACGTCTGGGAGCTCTACCACGTCGCCCAGGACGCTTCCGAGTGCAACAACCTCGCCGACGAGCTGCCGGACAAGCTGGCCGAACTGGTCGAACTCTGGTGGGTAGAAGCCGAAACAAACGGCGTCTTTCCGCTCGACGAGCGAACCCTCGAACTCTTCGGCGCCCGGCCGCGGGAGCACTCGCCCCATCCGCCGAGCCGGCACTACACCTACCGCCTGCCGCTGTCGCCGATCCCGCCCCAGGTGGCCCCCGGCCTCGCCGGCCGCAGTTGGGACATGGACGCCGTCATCGAGCGCACCACCGGCCAGGACGGCTGTCTCTATGCGTCGGGCAACGCCAACTCGGGTCTCGCCCTCTTCATTCTCGCCAACCGACTCCACTTCGACTACAACATCTTCGGCGAGCACCATCTGGTGCGTTCCGAGATTGAGGTGCCCCACGGGCGCTCGGTGGTCGGCGTTCGCTTCCGCCGTCTGGCCGACGGTGGTTCCGCCACCCTCGTCATCGATGAGGTCGAGGTCGGCACCATGTCGGTGCCGTTCGTGATGCGGATGATCTCGAGTGCATCAACCAGTGTCGGACAGGACCACGGCTCTCCGGTCTCGGAGCTCTACGAGGCGCCTTTCACCTTCGCCGGAACCCTCGAACGGCTCGACGTGCAGCTGATCTCCCCGCCCGGCAAACAGGCCCGGCAGGAAGAGGCCGAGACCGATGCCCGGACCACGATGGCCCGCCAGTAGGGAGAACCGGCCCGAGCAACCACCGGGGTTGGCGCCCGGTCGACGGCTAGCCGGCGAGGAACGCCCGGCCGGCCGCATCGGCGGCCCGCAGACCGGCGAGGATCATCCCTGCCGTGACCGGGAACGGTTCGTGGTGGGCCGTCTCTCCTTCGGCCACGGTGCCTTCGGCCACTGCCTGCAGATCGCTTGCGCCCACGTCGGCCAGGCCGATCCCGGCCAACGTGACCGGCAGGCCCACCGCCACACAGAACGCCATGACCTCCTCAATCTCGGACTGCGGCCGACCTTCGACGACTAGCTGCACGAGCAGGCCGAAGGCCACCTTCTCTCCGTGCAGATAGGCATGGGTCGCCCCCAGGGCCGTGAACCCGTTGTGGACCGAATGGGCGATGGCGAGGCCACCGGATTCAAAGCCCAGACCGGACAGGAGCGTGTTGGCTTCCACGATGCGTTCGAGAGCCGGCGTGACCGACCTGGCTTCGACGGCCTGGACCGCCGCCACGCCGTCGGTCACCAGCGTGTCGTAACAGAGTCGGGCCAGGGCGCCGGCGGCCAGCGTGGTGGAGCCATGCAGCTGGTTGGGACTGCGGGCTTCGATCACCGTGCGGGCTTCGAACCAGGTGGCCAGGGCATCACCCATGCCCGAGACCAGCAACCGGGCCGGAGCTTCGGCCACCAACTCGGTGTCGACCAGGACGAGTTCGGCACTCTTCTCGTAGAAGAGCAGGTGGTCGAACGTCCCGTCAGGCAAATACACCGCCGACAGTGCACTGCACGGAGCATCCGACGAGGCGACCGACGGGCAGTTGACCACGGGAAGGTCCAGGGTTCCGGCCACGGCCCGCACGGTGTCGAGGCACTTGCCCCCGCCGACCCCGACCACCACGGCCGCTCCGCACTCGCCAACCGCAGCGACGTTGGCGGCAATCTCCTCATCGGACGATTCGCCGCCAAACGTCCGGACCACCACGGTGCGTCCGGCGGCGGCAAACGTTTCGGTCCAGACCGGATCCAGCTTCGCCCGGATCGATGGTGAGGCCACGACCAGCGCCGGGCCTTCAATGCCGAGTTTCGTCAGGCGGTCGGGCAGGATCCGGGTGGCACCGGGACCCTGGATGTAGCGGGACGGGGAGCCGAAGATCTTGAGTCCGTCCAGATTCGGGGTATCCATCCCCCGATCATTGCAGCCTTCCGACCCGGTCCCCCGATTCAGCCAGCCCGGACCGACGTCCGCCTGGGTCGGAGGAGAGCCGGAACTGTCACAGCCATCTGGGAAGATCGTCCGATGAGGACGGGCCGACCATGAAGATTCTCCACACCAGCGACTGGCATCTGGGCCGGCAGTTCGAACGCGAGTCCCTCCGGGAAGACCAGTGCGCCTTCATCGACTGGCTGGTCGGCTTCTGTCGGGACAACTCCGTCGATCTGGTCCTGATCGCCGGCGACATCTACGACCGGTCGGTTCCTCCGGAAGACGCGGTCACGCTCCTCGACCAGACGGTCGACCGGTTGCTGGCTGCCGGCGCCGAGGTCTGTCTGATCTCGGGCAACCACGACGGCCCCCACCGCCTCGGCTTTGGCGCCGACCGGCAAGGACCGCAGGGCTACCACGTGTTCTACCGAAGTGAAGGCAGGCCTCCGTGGGTGTTTGCCCGGAACGGTGAACAGGTGGCCATCGTCGCCGTTCCGTTTCTCGATCCCCAACAGGCCGGACCACCCCGGCCCGATCCCGGGGGAAATCCGCGGGCCCGTACCCACGAAGCCGTGCTGTCCGATGCACTGGACGACGGCCGAGCCGCCCTGGCCGAACTCGGGCCCATGCCCTCGATCGCCGTGGCCCACGCGTACGTGGTCGGAGGGGAGCCGTCGGGCTCCGAACGGACGCTCTCAATCGGCGGAACCGACCAGGTGGCGGCCGACGTCTTCCATGGTTTCGACTACGTGGCCCTCGGCCACCTGCACCGGCCCCAGGTCGTTCTGGCGGCCGAAGGGACCGACCGGCCCCGCATCGTCTACTCCGGATCGCCTCTCCCCTACTCGTTCAGCGAGAACCACCCCAAGTCGGTCCGGGTGATCGACATCGCCGAAGGGGAGATCCACTCGGTCGAGGAAATCCCGGTACCGGTGGGCCGACCGGTGGTGACGCTGCGCGACTCCCTGGAGAACCTTCTGCACGACCCGCGCCACGAGGTCCACGTCGGCTCCTTCGTGGCCGCCCAACTGACCGACGAGACGGTCCAGGTCCAACCACTCGAGCGCCTTCGGCACCGCTTCCCCCACGCCGTGGGTGTCCGCTACGCCCCCCAGGGCGCCGGGGACGGCTCCCGGCCCACTTCTCCGTCGCCTCCCGAACCGCGCAGCCCCCTCGAGAACGTGCTGGCCTTCCTCTCCGAACTTCGCCAGCAAGACGCCAATCCGGCCGAAGAAGCGCTCGTTGGCGATGCCGTGGCCCACGCCGGTTCCGGAGACCACCGGTGAGACCCGTCCACCTCCACCTCGAAGCCTTTGGCTCCTACGCCGGCGCCCTTGACGTCGACTTCCGCCGACTCAGCCAGCACGGAACGTTTGCCATCACCGGACCCACCGGAGCGGGCAAGTCGACCATCTTCGACGCCATCGTCTACGCCCTCTACGGAGACCTTCCCGGCTACCGGGAGGCCCACCACATCCGGAGCCAGTACGCCGAGGCCGGCCGGAAGACCACCGTCACCTTCGAGTTCGAGGTCCACGGCGTCGCGTGGACCATCACCCGGACGCCGGCCCAGGAGCGGCCCCGAAAGACCGGGACGGGCGACCCGGTATGGGAGAACCCGACCGCATGGCTGCGCCCGGCCGATGCCACCTCGGGGGGACTCACCAAGATCAACGAGATCAAGGCCGAGATCATCGAGCTGGTAGGACTCGAGGCCACCCAGTTCCAGCAGGTCGTGCTGATTCCCCAGGGCCGGTTTGAGGAAGTGCTGAAGGCCAAGACCACCGAACGCTCGGTCCTGCTGAAGAAGTTGTTCCCGGTCGACATCTACCAACGGATCACCGAGCGACTCGAGGCGGCCAGCCGGGAACGCAAGGTGGCCCTCGACGAAGCCATCCAGGCCAAGACGTTGGTCGACCACGGCAGCGAGGAAGCCTGGAACGCGCTCCGCGACGCACTCCCGGACGACCTGGCCGCCATGCTCGCCGACGATGACGAGGACCCGGCCGACGCACTCGGGACCCGTCTCGCCCGCGTCGAACCGCTGGTCGAACAGCTCAACGAACGGGTGGCCGCCGCCGAGGCCGACGCCACCCGGGCCACCAGTGCCCACCGGGACGCCGAGGAGAGACACCACAAGTGGAGCCAGTGGCGACACGACACCGAGACGGCCGCGTCGTTCCCGGAGGAGGAACAACGCGACGCCGAACTCGCCAACGAACTCTCCCGGGCGGAACAGCTACTCGCCCACCGGGCCACGTTGACCGGGTGGCAGGAGGCAACCGCAACCGCACGAGGGGCCAACGAGGCCCTCGCCCGACAGCGGGAGAGGCTCACCTCGGCCGAAGATCTGGCCCTGGACGCCGCCGGTGCCGCCACCCGGGCCGGGGACCTGGAGCGCCGGGCCAACGAACTCGAAGCCGGCCAGGCCGGGTTTGACGCCCTCGAACAGGTCCGCAGGCAGATCGAGGAGGACGGAGAGGAACTCGAACGCCGCAAGAGCTCCTGTGCGGCACGGCAGGAGCAGTTGGGGCAACTCGAGCAGTCGGTGGCCACCGGAGAACAGCGGTGCGGCGAACTTCAGGCCGTCGTCGCCAACTACGGCGTGCAGGTCGTACAGCGCGACCAGGTCCGCCAGGAACTCGTCCAGGCCGGGTTGCGGGACGAGATGGACGACCGGATCTCCGCCTTGGCGGAATCGGTGGAACAGGCCCGGCGTGACAAAGAAGCCGCGGACAGCCTCGAGACTTCGACCCTCAAGGCGTGGGTGGAAGGCGCCGCCGGCCGGTTGGCCGAGCAGTTGCGGGACGGCGAAGCATGTCCGACATGCGGCTCGACCGACCACCCGGCTCCCGCCCAGTTGTCGGACCGCCGGATCGGCGACGACGAACTGGCCGCCACCAGCCGGGCCGCCGATGCGGCCGGAGAGGCCCTTGGCCGACTGGTGAAGGAGATGGAGAACGTGACCGGCCAGCGGGCCATGCTGGCCGACCTCGAACCGACCGACGAGGTCCGCCGCCGGCTCGACGACCTTGAACGGATCGTCACCGCCACCGAGAAGACCCGGCAGGAACTCGATGTCGCCACCGAACAGACGAAGACACTGTTGGCGCAACTTGAAGCAGACCGGCCCAACGTCCTCGAAGAGGCCGGAAAGATCGTGGCCGAGGTGGCGACTCGGGCCGAGCGCGAGGAGCGCTGGAACGTCGACCGGTCGAAGTTCGTCGAATCCTTCGGTGCGTACGCGTCGCTGCACGAGGAACTGGCCGCCACCACCGACCGGGCCCGATCGGTACGGGAGCTCGGCAACCTGCTGGCCGAACAGGCCCAGGCGGTCCGGGATCTGGAGCGGATGGAGACCCTGTTGGGCGAGGTGCTCCTCGAGTTCGGGATGGACTCACCCGGGGATCTGCTGGCCCACGTCCGCGGGCCCGGGGAGATTGGCCGGGACCGGGAGCTGCTCCAGCAGCGCCGGGACAACCGGGCCAAGATCCGAATGGCGATCGACGCCTACACCTCCGGCGACGGTCCGGTCGACCCGCCCGACCTCGAGGCCACCGGGCAGGCGGCCCAGGTGGCCGCCGTCCAACGAAACGACCTGCTCCAGCGGTTCGGCATCGTCAACGGACAGTTGAACCGCATGAAAGAAGCGCGCCAGCAGATCGCCGACTCCCTCCGCCGCATCGACGAGGCCCGCAGCCACTACAGCGAGGCCGTCACCCTCTACTACCTGTGCGCCGGGCGAGGCGCCGGGCCGTTCACCGTGAAGCAGTCGCTGGAGAACTGGGTCCTGGCGGACTACCTCACCCAGGTGCTCCACCAGGCCAATGCCCAACTCGACATCATGACCGCCGGTCGCTACTCCTTGCGGGTGGCCGAAGTTGAAGAAGGTGGCCAGGGCCAGCGGGGTCTCGACATCGAGGCGTTCGACGTGAACACCGGCCAGTGGCGTTCGGCGGCCACCCTGTCCGGCGGAGAGACGTTCATGGCGGCCCTGGCCCTCGCCCTCGGTCTGGCCGACGTCGTTTCCGGGGGAACCAACCGGGACATCGGGGCGCTCTTCGTCGACGAGGGTTTCGGCTCGCTGGACCACCAGTCCCTTGACGCCGTCATCGAAGTCCTGCGTCAACTCGAAGAAGGCGGGCGCATCGTCGGGGTCATCAGCCACGTGGACGCCCTGAAGGAGGCCCTGCCCAGCGGGATCACGGTGGAGACATCGACCAGCGGTTCCCGGGCGCACATCCACTACCCCGGCACCTAACATCGGCGGGATGGACGATCCCCATCCGGACAGCCAACCGACCGCCTACCTTGACGCCTGTGAATTGGCCAAACGGCTGACCGAGGGGACGATCACCTCGGTGGAACTCGTTACCCGTCTCCTCGGGCGCATCGATGCCCTTGACGGACCGGACTCGGTGGTCGGACTGCGGGCGGTGGCGGCCCTGGCCAATGACACCATGGCCCAGGCGCAAGTGTGCGACCGGGCCCGCCGGGAGGGGAAGGATCTGGGCCCGCTACACGGGATTCCCGTGCTGGTGAAGGACAACATCGAAGTCGCAGGGTGCGCATCGGGTCGGGCCGGCTCCACCAGTTTGAACGGCCGACCGGCCCGGGATGCCACGCTTGTGACCCGACTCCGGGACGCCGGGGCCATCGTGATGGGAACCACCAACCTGTCCGAATGGGCCAACCTGCGTTCGCCTCATTCGACGAGCGGCTGGTCGGCCACCGGCGGTCTCGTCGGCAATCCGTGGTCCCTCGACCGGTCGGCCGGCGGTTCTTCGTCGGGAGCCGGAGCCGCCCTCGCCGCCGGCTACGTCCCGCTCGCCGTCGGATCGGAGACAGATGGCTCCATCGTCTGCCCGGCATCCCTGAACGGCGTGGCCGGCCTCAAGCCGACGGTTGGGACGGTGGCGCGCGACGCCATGGTGCCGATCTCGACCAGCCAGGACAGTCCGGGACCGATGGCCCGGTCGGTGGCCGATGTCGCCCTGCTCTTCGGCGTTCTGTCGGGCCAGGGTGCACCCGAGGCCATCGGGGAGATCCGCTTCGGGGCGGTTACCAACTGGCGGACCGGCCATCACGCCACCGACGAGCGGTTCGCCGCCCTCATCGAGGCCCTGCGGGGCGAAGGCACGCCGGTGGCCGAGAAGACCCCGCCCACACCGGGCCCCGAAGAAGAGGGCGACGAGTTGACCGTCCTGTTGGCCGAGATGGCCGACGATCTCACCGGGTATCTGGCCGACCGACCCGGCCCGGGCGTGAAGTCGGTGGCCGACGTGGTCGCCTTCGAGGAGCGCCACGCCGAAGAAGAGCTCGCCCACTTCGGGCACGAGTTCCTCCTCGATGCCCTGGCCACCGGAGGCCGGGCCGGGCCGGACTACGGCGCCGCCCGGGAGCGGAACCTGGCATGGGCCATTTCAACCTGCCTGGAGCCGACCCTCGACGGCATCGACGTCCTGCTGGCCCCTTCATATGGACCGGCCTGGAAGAGCGACCTGGTCCTCGGGGACCGGCTCGACGGGGCGAGCTGTTCGACGATGGCGTCCGCCATCGCCGGCTGGCCGATCGCCTGCGTGCCGATGGGTCTCGTCGGCTCCCTCCCGGTCGGCGTGGCGCTGATCGGAAAGGCCCACCGCGAGTGGGACCTGCTGGCCGCCGCAGCCCGGATCGAAGAAGTCGCCAGGAAGCATTTCCCGCTGACGCCCGTGACCTGGCAGAACCCGACGAGAGGTTGAGCATGCCCGACCTGGCCGCCTTCATCAGGACCCACGAAGACCGTTGGATCGACCTCCGCCGCCACTTCCACGCCCACCCGGAACTCTCGAACCTGGAAGTGGCCACGACGGCCGTCCTGTCCGAACAGATGGCCGCCATCGGGGCGAAGCCACTGGCCTGCCCCACCCCCACCGGAGCGGCCTTTGTCATCGACGGAGGCCGGCCCGGAAAAACGGTGCTCCTGCGGGCCGACATCGATGCCCTGCCCGTGGAGGAGACCCGGGACCTGCCGTTCCGCTCGGCGGTGCCCGGGGTCATGCACGCCTGTGGCCACGACGCCCATACGGCGGGCCTGATCGGGACCGCCGCCGCCCTGGCCGACGCCGCCGACGATCTGCCCGGCCGCTACGTGCTGGTGTTCCAGCCGGCCGAGGAAGCGCTCGACGGGGCGAAGAAGATGCTCGAAGGTGGGTTGCTGGACGGGTTGGAGGTGGACGCCGCGCTGGCCTGGCACGCCGCCTCGATCGCTCCCACCGGTCTGGTCGGCCTGCGGAACCACACCCTCATGTCCCGGTCACAACACGTGGAGATCCACGCCCATGGCCGCGGTGGCCACGGCGCCCTGGCCACCTCCGGTGGCAACGTGCTGTTGGCCGTCGCCGAGTTGAGCCAACGTCTGGCCGCCTCCGTCGAGGGACTGACCTACGAAGGGACCGACTGCGTCTGCAGCGCCGGGATCCTGCGGGCCGGCACCGCCGCCAATGTCATTCCCAACTCGGCCACTCTGGCCGGCACCCTCCGCACCTTCACACCGGACCAGTTCACCCTGGCCCGGGAGCGCCTTGAGACGCTGGTGGCCGAGGTGGCCGAGGCCCAGGGCGTCGAGATTGAACTGGTCCTCGGGGAGCACGCCGACGCCGTGGTGAACGACCCCGGCGTCGCCGATGTCGTGCGCAAGGTCGCCCGAAGGGTCCTGGCGAACGAGTCGGTGCTCGACGTGCCACCGGTGGCACCGAGCGACGACATGAGCGAGTTCCTGAAGAGGATCCCCGGCTGCTACTTCTTTGTCGGGGCCGGCCTGGCGGACGGATCCAGCGGAGGACACCACGAGGCGTCGTTTGCCATCGACGATGCGTGCATCGCCATCGGGGCGTCCGTCATCGCCGAAGCGGCCGTGGCACTCGCGACCTGAGCCCGGGTGGGCCGGGCGCCACCGAGCGCCACATGACCACGTGGGGTCCGATCTCGGGGTCGACCCAGGACCCGCCGAACTCCTCGAAACCCGCCCGCCGGTAGAGACCGCGGGCGCCCAGACGGGCGTTGCACCACAGGAGGCCCCCTCCGTGGTCGCCGACGTGGGCCAGGACCCGGGCCAGGACGTGGCTGCCGAGTCCCTTCCCCCGAAGGTCATCCCGGGTCGCCATGCCCCGAAGGCGCCACGACGGACCGGTCCCGGCCAGTCCGGCCGGGGCGACCTCCTCGGCCACCCGGACGGTTCCGACGACCTCCCCACCCCCCATCAGGGCGGCGAAGGTTCCCGTCGTCGGGGCGCCGTCGTCCGCCAACGGGAGTTTCTCCAGGGGTTCGTGGGGCCGCAGAACCGACTGGCGCAGGGAGAACGTGGTCCGGGGCGTCACCTCCACCACCCGGAAGGGCCGGTGGCCGATGACCGGGGGTGGCGTTGTTTCGATCCAGTAGCGACCGACCCGGCCACCGGAAGTTTCGACGACGTCCTCCCGGACCCCGCCCGAGGTTTCGATGATGGAGGCCGACGCCCGGTTCCCTTCGTCGCAGGTCACCAGAATGCGGTCCACTCCCTCCGACCGGAGTTGGGAGATGGCCTCGCCCAACATGGCGGTGGCGATCCCCTGCCGCCGGAAGTGGGCCACCGTGGCATAGCCGACGTGTCCACCGGCCCGGGCGAGGAACCCGTTCAGGGCGAACCGGATGGACACGCGGCCCGCCAGTTGACCGTCGACTTCGGCCACGAGGAACCGCTCCGGCACCGGGTCGTCGTGGGCCACAGGAGTGTCTCCGGCCAGATAGTCGGCCCAGTCCATTCCGGGATCCCAGCCCAACAGGAAGGCAAAAGAGTCGGAGGCCTCCATCTCGGCGTGCCGGGACCGCGCCGGAACTTCATCTGTCGCCGCCAACGGACGAAGGAGTACAGGAAGCGG
>CAITPI010000090.1 GCA_903894295.1 uncultured Acidimicrobiaceae bacterium | reverse complement strand
CGGTCGTCGGTGAGGTCGTGGTCGAGGAACGTGATCGTACCCGCGTCGATGCGCTCGAGGAGGTTGCAGCATCGGAGCAGGGTCGACTTGCCCGATCCCGACGAGCCGATCAGGCACGTCACCTGGTGGGCCCGCAGTTCGAGCGTGATGTCCTGGAGGACGAGGAGGTCGTCGAAGGATTTCCGGACACCCTCGACGGCCAGGACGACGCCGCCAGGTTCCTTCGCCACACCGGGGAAGTCGCTCACGACGAGCCAGCCAGTCGCCGGGCCCGGTCCCGGGCCACGATCCGGTCGGTGTAGCGGGTCAGGGGAACGGTGATTGCGAGGAAGAGCAGGGAGGCCACGGTGTAGCCCGAGTAGTTGAACTCGACACCGGCCGCGATCTGGGCGGCGTGGGTCGCTTCGGTCACTCCGAGGACCGAGACGATGGCCGTGTCCTTCTGGAGGGACGCAAAGTCGTTCAGCAAGGCCGGCAACACGTTGCGCACGGCCTGGGGGAGAACGACCCGGCGAAGCGTCGTCGAAGACGACAGTCCGATGCTCCGGGCGGCCTGGACCTGGGTGGAAGGCACCGACATGATGCCCGCCCGGTAGACCTCGGAGACGTACGCCGTATACGAGAAGACCAGCACGAAGCCGGCATAGACCACCGGCGACTGGGTGGAGAGGACCGGAATGTTGAGGGAAGGAATGCCAAAGCCGATCCACAGCATCACCAGAATCACCGGCACACCGCGTCCGAAGTCGGTATAGGCGATGGCGATGCCCCGGAACGGCATGAGCACCGGCCCCCTGGTCAGCCGGAGGGCAGCGATCCCGAGCGCCAGGATCAGGACCATCACCTCGCAGATCAGGGAGAGCCAGATGTTGACCAGGAAGCCTTTGCCGACCGAGAGGATGCCCTTGGCCGGATCGCCGAGAAAGGCCAGCCACATCTGGTGGGGGTCCAGGAATCCGTTGCGGAACGGAGCGGCCCCCTTTGAGGCCAGAAGGGCCAGGAGCGCCACCACCACCACGATGGTCGACACCGCACTCGCCACCGTGCCCGAGCGCCCCCGGAGCCTTCTCCGGCGCGGTGCATACAGGGAGACAAGCGCCTCGTCGGGCCCGGGAGGGCGGGTGTCGGGCGAGGTCACGACCTCGCTCAGGGCTGGATGGTGGGAATGCTGGTGTAGATCCCGAGATACTGCTTGGTGAGCTTGGCCAGGGTTCCGTTCTGGGTCAGGTTGGCCAGGGCGGCGTCCGTGCAGGAGACGAGCGGGCTGCCCTTCTGGAAGAGAAGACCGTAGTGCTCGCCATTCGGCGGGAACTGGCCGACCTGGACACCGTTCTTCACCTGGGACGTGGCCGCATACTGGCCGTCAGGCGTGTCGACCACGATGGCGTCGATCTGCTTGGTCTCCAGTGCGCTGACGGCCTGGTCCAGAGTGTTGTAGATCCGGGGCTGCTGGGTGGGCTGGATCTTCGATTCGATGTAGGCGAGGCCGGTGGTGCCGATCTGGTCACCGTAGAGGTAGGTCTTGAGCTGGGCCGGGGAGTGGTTCCTGGCGATCGGATTGGACTTGAGGGCCACGATCGACTGGGTGGTGTCGTAGTAGCTCGTGGAGAAGGAGACCACGGCCGAACGGGCCGGGGTCACCGAGATTTCGTTGATGTCGAAGTCGAAGTTCTTGGGTCCGGGTGCGTAGCTCTGGTCGAAGCTCTCGGTGGTCCAGGTCACCTTCTGGTGCGGGAAGCCGAGATCGGCCGCCACGGCGTAGGCCACGGCGGACTCGTAGCCCTGGCCGTTGGACGGGGTGTTGTTGACGAACCACGGGGTGTAGACCGGGTTGTCGGTGGCCACCGTCAGCGTGCCGGGAGTATGGGTCTCGCCCTTCACCGAGTTCTGGCACGACGCCAGGGACGGGAGACCGTCAAGGGACGCAGTGGAAGGTGCAGTGGTCGTGGTGGCCGGGAACGTGGTGGTCGTCGACGACGACGAAGACGACGACGACGAACTGCACGCCGCCAGGCCGAAGGCCAGGACTCCCACCAATCCGAAGCAGGCGATCGATTTGCGTTGCATGTTTCCTCCTTGGGCAGGAATCGGTGGGACACCCGGTAGTGGGAGCCGCGTTGGTGAATCGTGTCGTGTTCCCGAAGTCTTCGACGCTCGGGTTCCGACACGGGAGCTGGCTCTGAACCGGAGTAGCGTTGTCGATGGCCCGGCCTTCCGGTCCGGTTTGTGGGCCGGATTGCCGGAGCGTCCTTGTCTTCCGACCCTGAACACTACCCAGCCACCTTCGGCCGGGCAAAGGTGGGCAGCCCGGCGGCAATCATTTGGCAGTAATCTTGCCACTATCTGGCCAACCAGCGGCTAGCCTCGGCCTTCTGGCCGACGAATCCACCGGCCCAGGCAGCCGTCCGAACGTGCAAAGGAGTTCCCATGAGTGAGACCGCTTCCCCCGAACGACTCATCACCGACCACCGTGGCACCCGGTACGGCGAAGTGCTTGCCATCTACCTGCGCGACGAGGGTCTCCAGGCCGACGTGTACGGAACCCAGTTGCTGAACGACTGTCCCCAGGAGTTGTGGGAGACCCTGGACGCCGAGGTCATCAAGGACGAGATGGATGCGGTCTTCGTGAAGTTGAACGGACCGCGGTACTGGATGCTGGATGGTCTGGGCACCAAGGCCGAGCCGGTCGAACCGGTGCTGCGCGATTTCAACGGCATCACCATGCGACGGATCGCCACCGTCGACCTCGGGGAAGGCCTTGACGCGTCGCCCTACATGGAGCGCAAGGTGAATCGGGGAGCCATCTTCTTCTTCGACGCCGGTCGACCGGTCTATGAGCTGGTCAATCCGGCCGGTGAGGCCTACGTGCTCCAGGCCCGCTGCGTCGGGGTCGACCCGGAGATGTCCGAAGAGGCCCTCGAGACCCTGGGTGACCGGTTGGCCCTGCCTGAAGGCTGGTCCTACCGGGTCCGGATCCTCGAGGAGGAGCTCGTCATCGACACGTCGTCGTCGCCGGCCACCGTGCTCCAGGACGAGTTCGAGAACTCCTACACTTTGCCGTACTGACCATCCTCCCCGGTTCTCCGGGCCCGGCTGTCATTTTTGGCCCCATCGAGGTGGTCACCACACCTTGGGGGGCGAGAGACGTCCCGCCGGCGGAGTCTCCGTCGAGAACCGACAGGGAATGATGCACTCATCACCGAAGATCCGATGCGGACAACGCTCGGGATACGACTGCGATGTGCTCGTGTCCCTCGACAGCCGTCACTGCGGTGACCCGGACCACGTGCCTGGTGCCGAGGGCGGCGCGGCCCGGGAGCGGGCCCGCTCCGAGCGACCCCGCCTCACCGTGGACGAAGAGTACGACCTCTTTGACGAGTCCATCGACGGCGACGACCTCGATCCGGTGACCTTCGACGTCAGCCGGGTCCATTTGACCAAAGGAGCCCTGGCGGCCTGGCCGCGCAAGCCGTGGGCCCTGAAGGAAGAGATCCGGCGGGCGCTGCTCCGCGGTGGTTACTGGCGCACCGATGACGGTGGGCACCTCCTCGAGCACCGACGGCACCAGATGGAGTTGTCGCCCGACGCCCGTCGCTGCATCGCCTATCGCCCGCTCGCCCCGGTGGCCATGCCCGAGAGTGGAGATGCCGTCGACGAACTCGATGCCGACCACGGCTGGGATCCCGAAGATGTCGAGTTGACCGAAGGGGTGCTGCGGACCTTTGGTGGCCGACACCGGGTCGACGAAGATGCGGCGGCCGAGGAACTCTTCGACCTGCTGGATGACGCGCTGGTCCGGGGGCGTCGGAGCCGCCGGGCCGATGGCTCGCACCGGCTCGAGGTGGACGGCTTCTTCCTGTTTCTCACCCCGGATGGACTGAACGTCTATGACTACGAGTCGAAGCATGCCGAGCGCACACCGGCCCAGGTCCGCAACGGCGTGCCGTCCCGGTTCGGAAAGGGCCGACAACGTCCGGACCGGAGACGACGTCGAGAAGATGCCGGCGACGCCCGGAACGGGCCGGTCGCCCATGACGAATCAGTCGATCCGTCGCCGGACTCCGGACCGGACGATCCCGGTGGACCGGTCGGGATCGGGGAGTAGCCACCCGGTCCCCGCGGTACCCCCGTCCGGGATCGACCCCTGCTTCCGTTGATGCTCCCGGAGGTTCGACGCTCCTAGAGGTCGGGGGAGACTTCCATGCCGGCCTTCCAGACCGACCGGGCCACGATCTTGGTGCGGTCGGCCCGGTCCGCATACTTGGCGCCGATGTTGCGGGTCTCCTCGAGGAGGCCCTCGGACAACGTGGTCGGGTCGAGGCCGAGGGCGAGAAAACGCTCCCGGGTCACGTTCAACTCGTTCTCTTCGGCTTCCTTGCGCGGATTGGGCAGGTAGGCCACGTCGGCCCCGGTCAGTCCGGAGATCAGTTTGGCCAGGTCCCGGACCCGGTGGGTTTCGGTGACCTGGTTGAAGACCGAGACCTGGTCACCGCAGTCCGGAGGGTTGTTGAGTGCGATCTCGATGCACCGCACGGTGTCCCGGATGTGGATGAAGGCCCGGGTCTGGCCGCCGGTTCCGTGCACGGTGAGCGGGTGGCCGATGGCGGCCTGCATGATGAAGCGGTTGAGCACGGTTCCGTAGTCGCCGTCGTAGTCGAACCGGTTGATCAGTCGCTCGTCGAGGGCGGTCTCGGGGGTCTGGGTGCCCCACACGATCCCCTGGTGGAGATCGGTGATGCGGATGCCGTCGTTCTTGGCGTAGAAGGCGAACAGCAACTGATCGAGGGTCTTGGTCATGTGGTAGACGGAGCCGGGGTTGGCCGGGTGCAGGATTTCCCGTTCCAACTCGCCGTCCGGGGTGGGCACGGTGACCGTGAGATATCCCTCGGGAATCGGTGCCGTTCCGGTCCATCCGTAGCCGTAGACCCCCATGGTGCCGAGGTGGACGACCGCGATGTCGAGGCCACTCTCCACGATGGCGCACAGCAGGTTGTGGTTGCCCGAAATGTTGTTGTCGACGGTGTAGCGCTTGGCCTTGGGGCTGCGCATGGAGTACGGAGCAGCCCGCTGTTCGGCGAAGTTGACGACGGCGTCGGGACGCTCGGCCATGAGCAGGTCGAGCAACCGGTCGTAGTCATGGGCCAGGTCGAGGTTGACGAAGCCGATCTCCTTGCCGGTGTGCTCCTTCCAGACGGCCAGGCGTTCGTGGATGGGCCGGATGGGGGTCAGCGACTCCACTTCGAGCTCCACGTCGATGAAACGGCGACTGAGGTTGTCCACGATGACCACGTCGTGGCCGCACTGGGAGAGATGGAGCGAGGTGGGCCAACCGCAGAACCCGTCGCCTCCGAGAATTAGTACCTTCACCGGATCCTTTTCCTGTTGCCAAGTCTGGGGCTGTGTCAGCCAGAACCTTCGGCCGGGCAAGTGGCCACTGGGGTGACACCCTACTCCCGTTGATGCCATGGGGGAGGTTGCCAGATGGCAGCCACCGTTGCGCCGAAATCCCGCAACCAGACCTCCTGACCTGCTTCAGGAGGACCTTCCCTGGGTCAGGTGAAGTAGCCGACGAGGGCGCCGGAACCGGTTGCCATCTCGGTGAGGGACGGACCGTTGGTGTTGGTGGACGGCCCGGCGGCCGAGATGCCACCTTCGTTGACGATCCAGAGGTGGCCGCCGGCCACCACGCCGGCCTGAGGGTTGTTGAAGTAGTAGTTGTCGTTGGTGTTGCACATCATCCAGTTGACCGACCCGGTCGACGCCGTCACCTGGCTCACCATCGGCGAGCCACCGGGCGGGCTGGTGGTGTACACATAGTTCCCGCCCGAAAGAACCGGTCCGGGCATGGCGAGGTTGCTGTCGACGACCTTCTGGATCTGGGCGAGGGTGGCGATCTTGATCTCGTTGACCTGGGAGGCGGCCGGGTTGGTCACCCAGAGGTCACCGGATCGCACCAGGAGTTGGGGTGCCACCGGGGTTCCCGAGGGAACGGTGAAGTTGAAGCCGTAGGTGGCCGAGGTGAGCATGGTCACCGTGGCCGGAGCAACGGCGAGGTTGATCTCGGTGATGTTGCCGCCACCCTCGTTGAGGACGAACAGGTCGTTGCCCGAGATGGCAATCGAGGTCGGAACATTGAAGTGGTAGGTGGCGCCGCTGAAGATGGTGGGCGTTCCGTTGCGGATCACGGTCACCGTGCTGTTGGCGTTGAGTACGGCCACGGTCGACGAGGTCGCAGCCATGCCGACCGGGTTGTCGAACCCGTAGGCCGATCCGGAGAGGATGGTGGCGGTGGACGTGGTGGGCACGAACTTGGTGAGCGAACTCGACGCACCGTTGCTGTTGCCGACATAGAGGGTGCCGTGCATGGCCACCTCGGCCGTGGGATCGTGGAAACCGTAGGTCGAGCCCGAGAACACGTTGACGCACGCCCCGGTGGAGCCGTTGACCTCGGTGACGGAGTTGCCGGTGCTGTTGGCCACGAAGAAGTTCTTGCCGATCGTGGCGGCGGCATCGGGCGCCGAGAGACCGAGCGAGCAGGTCGTGGTGGTCGTGGACAAAGGGGTAGCGCCGGCCAGTGAGCCGGTGGCCACCGGTCCGCCGACCAGTACCGCGGCGGCCAGGGCGGCCACCGCTCCCCGATGACGAACGCTCCAACCCCGATGACGAACGCTCCGGGCGCCCGGTGAAACCAGTTCCGAAATCTTCATACGACCAACCCCTCGGATGTTGGGGCGAAGTCCCGCTGTCGCCTACCCCGCCTTGTGCTCGAGAGTATAAGCGTTTCGTCGTGGCCCGTCCGGGCGGCGCCCCGGCCGGCCTATCGCTCGTGGGCGGCCTCCCGACGTTCGAACCGGTCGGCCCAGGTGGCCCGGCCGGTCGAACGCAACCGTTCGAAGTACCACCCGGGGTCGGTCCGGGAGTGCCAGGGGCCCGAACCTTGGAGGACGGTCTGGAGCGGGTCACGACCATCGGGTGTGCGGCGCAACTGTTCGTGCTCCCAGGCCTCGAGGCGATCCAGGGCGGCCTTGACCATCTCGGGTCGATCGTTCGCCAGATTGTGTCGCTCGTGGGGATCGGATACGACGTTGAACAGCATGATTTCGGGAAATCCGTGATAGCCGTCGTGGGCGGTGCGAACCAGCAGATGGTCGTCGAAGCGGAGTGAACGCTGCACCGTCCAGGCGCCGTGTGAGAGTACGAGGGCGTCGCGTCCGCCCCCTCGGCCGTCCAGCAGGGTCGGCAGGAACGACTGGCCGTCCCAGGTTTCCGGGACTTCGGCTCCTGCCAACTCCAGGACCGTGGCCATCAGGTCGAACTGGTAGTGGAGGCCGTCAAGGCGTTGACCGGCCGGCAGCACTCCGCCGGGCCAGACCACGATGGCCGGGATGTGGGTGGTCGGCTCGTCGGCCGTCTGGTGGTCACAGTAGATGCCGAGCTCTCCGAGGTTCTCGCCGTGGTCCGAAGAGACCACGATTGCCACGTCGTCGAGTCCGAGCTGTTCGAGGCGGGCCAGGAGACGTCCGACCTGTCGGTCGGCCCAGGCCACGCCGGCGTCGTAGCCGTCGAACATGGCGGTGACGTCGGCGGGCCCCGTCATCTGGAGGGGCTGGCGGGGATAGGCGTCCCAGACGGTGCGGGGACCGAACCCGGCCACTTCCTGGGCCGAGTGGGGTCCGGGACGACCCCAGTGGTCGCCTCGGACGGTCTCGGTGATCCAGTCCGGGTGGGGTTGGTCGGCGAAGGGGTTTCCGAAGTCGGACGGCGTCCGGTACGGGGTATGGGGGTCCCACAGGTGGACGTGGAGGAACCAGTCGCTCCGCTGCCGGTTCCGCTCCAGCCACGACTCGGCCACCGGGATGACCTGGTCGGCCGTCTCCAGACCCCGTGTCCCGAGGTTGACGCACTCGTTGAAGCCGGCGTCGAAGTGGTACGCCGAGTGTCGCTCGGCGAAGGTCGAGATCGAAGCCGTCCAGTACCCGATGTCCCGCAGCGGGCGCATCCAGCTGTGGCGGGCCGCCGCCGAGACGAACTGGCGGGCTTCCCCTTCCGCCCGGAGTTCGGCGCCGGGGCCTCCGTGGTTGACGATGCCGTTGCGCAGCCCGAACTGTCCGGTGGTGAGCGCCGTCCGACTGGGCAGGCACGGGGTGTCCGAGGCGTAGACCTGGGTGAAGACGATGCCCGCTTCGGCCAGGGCGTCGATCACCGGACTGGTGGTCCGGGGGTAGCCGTAGCAACCGAGGTGGTCGGGCCGCAGGGTGTCGATGTCGATGTAGAGGATCTTCAATGGATCACCGCTTCGGAGATGACCGGTGGGCGGGTGCCGTGAAGGCCGAGCGGACGGGCCGGCATGGACAGCCACGCTTCGACCGCGAAGACCATCAGGAACTCGTGCCAGAGTGGCCAGAGGACCACCCAGCCGAGGTGGCGGGCCTGGCGATAGCCGGTGGCGGCTACTGCCTGCAGGACGAGGAAGGCCATCTCGGCGAGCAGGAAACTTCCCATGAAGATCACGATGACCGACCGTTGGCTGCCGATGAACACCGCGGTGAGGGCCAGGTAGAAGGGGAGGACCAGTCGGGCCGGGGCGAACGTCGATTTGAAGAACTGCTGGAACTGGTTGAACCAGACCTTGGGGGTGGCCACCCCGGCCCGGTACGGACCGTGCCGGGCCTGGTTGTGGTGGACGGCCCGTGACCACCTGACCCGCTGCTCCCGGATCTCGGGATAGGTGGGTGGCACGTCTTCGTACACGATGATCTTCGGGTCCATCCATGACCGATAGCCGAGACGGGAACAGCGCAGGGTGAAGTCGCCGTCCTCCCCGTTCATCCCGACGGTGAATCCGCCGAGACGGACGGCCAGATCACGCCGGAAGGCCGTGAACACCCCGGGCACCACGTTCACGCCGTCGACGGTCTGCATGGTCCGGTGGTTGATGCCGAACTGTTTGAGTTCCTCGAACAACCGCAGCCGGGGGAAGACCGACCACCGTCCGGTGCGCGGGAAGCACATCGGTTCCACCAGGCCGATCTCGGGATCCTTGAACCAACGGGGTGTGTAGTAGAGGGACCACTCACCGATGATGGTGTCGGCATCGATGCGGACCACGATGTCCGAGGTGGCAAGGGCCAGGGCGGCGTTCAGGGTCTCCGACTTTCCGCCGTGCTTGCCGTCGACCACCCGGCCCCGGGCATGGAGGAACGAGGCCATGGCCGCCTCGGCCAGGGGCCGGGTGGCGTCGGTGGAGCCGTCGTTCAGGAGGATGATGTTGACACTTCCGCCGTAACGGCCGGCGGCCACGTCGATGGCGGCCAGGGTCTCCTCGATCACTTCTTCCTCGTTGTAGGCCGGAATGATGACGTCGATCGGTGGCTGCACGGTGTCGACCGGCGGTTCGGGTGCCGCCGTGGCCGCGTTGAGGGCGGCCAGCATGGCGCTGCGCAGCAGGAATGTTCCACCGGCGAACGGCAGGGGGAGCAGCAGGGCCAGCGCCGGTCGCCAGCGCGGATCGGCCCACTCGTAGAGGATCAGCACCCCGGTCAGGCAGATGACCATGGACGACACGGTCACCCCGATCAGGATCAGGGCATCGCCCCAGCGGGGACGGGCCACGAAGGGGACCAGGCTGGGCCGGGGCAGCGCGTAGTTCGCATACTGCAGGCGGGCCATCACCAGCACGGCGACCAGTACCGCCGCGAAGTTGCCGAACAGGGTGGTGGGGGAGACCGGCACGCCGGCCACGATCTCGACACAGATCAAGGTGGCGTCGAAGAAGGCCATGGCAAACAGGTAGAGGACCGCGTGCCCGGCAATGAGGACCCGTCGGGGCAGGTTGCCGCGGCCGAAGACGGCGAGGCCGATGATGGTGCCGACCACGAGGAAGCGCAGACCGAGGGTGAACCCGGCGAGGGCTCCGTTGATCTCGGCCGGTGCGTGGATGACCGAGGCCGTGATCCGGGCGACCAGCGAGGCGTAGGCCAGGTCGGGGCTCAGGTTGCCGCGAACGCTGTGGTAGCCGACAAAGAGGGCCAGGAAGAGGACGACAAAGGCCGGGACCCGCCAGTAGGCGGGAAGCTTCGGCTTGGGCAGCAACACCAGGGCATTGCCGTCCCCCTGGTCGTCGGGATAACCGACCACCAGGGGATAACCCAGAAGTCCGAGGAGGATGACGTCCGCCACCACCAGTAGGACAAGCGGCCCGACGCCGTTCAACAGGTCGAGGTTCATCTGGTTCCGCTCCGCATCAATCCCCTGCCCGAGAGAGTGCCGGCGTGAGAATGTCTCACCCGCTGAAACAAAAATATCACGCCGTGTGGCCTCTTGACTACTGTCGGTGGCAGTTTTTATACTGACGTTTGGGCAGGGGCGTCGCGACCGCGTTGGGTTGCCGCCTCACACATCAGAGGAGGCAGACCATGGATCAGCACGTTGCGCGCGAGCGCGGGTGTGAAGAACGCGACCGGGTCGCAGTTCTGGAAGACTTCCGCAACCACTCCGTACGGCTTTCCCGTCGGTGGTTCCCGTGTCCCGGCGGGACCGGAAGCCTCGGGGCAGCCCGGTGGGCCGGACGGGACGGAGGGGCGAAGTGAACGTCCTCTTCTGTTCCCTTGACACCCTGCGGGCCGATCACCTCACCTGCCTGGGTGATACCCGGGGACTCACCCCCAATCTGGACCGGATCGCCTCCGAGGGAGCCCTGTTCCGGGAGACCTACGCCACCGACATCCCCACCCAGCCGTCCCACACGGCCATCTTCACCGGCCAGTTCGGCATCAACACCGGGATCGTGTCGCACTTCCATCCGTCGGCCCAGCTCGACCCCGAGACGCTGTGGCTTCCCTCCCTGATGCGCAAGCAGGGCTACACCACCGGAGCGGTCGACCACCTGTTTGCCATGAAGGACTGGTTCATCCGGGGCTACGACGACTACATGCCGCCGCCGGGGCGGTCCCGGTCACCCGGGTCGGTCATCAACGAGATCGGCCTGAAGTGGATCAGCGAGCACAAAGACGAGGACTTCTTCCTGTTCCTGCACTTCTGGGACGCCCACATTCCCTACGTCCCGCCCTCGCCCTACAAGGAGCGTTTCAGCTACCGCTCGGCAGGTCGGCTGGATCCGGACATCTCCCGGCAGTTGAAGAGCCGACCCAGCTACCCGCTGTTCAAGCAGAACCTCTACGACTTCCTCGAGGCCATGCCCAACGTCGACTACATCGCCGACCTCTACGACGCCGAAGTTGCCTACCTCGACTTCGAAATCGGGCGCATCTTCGCCCACCTGGAGCGGGAAGGCCTGCTGGAGGACACGCTGGTCGTGCTCTTCGGCGACCACGGCGAGAACATGACCGAGCACGACGCCTGGTTCGATCACGCCGGGCTCTACGACTCGGTGGTCCACGTGCCCCTCATCATGTGGGCACCGGGGAAGATCCCGGCCTTCGAGACGTCCACCATGGTGACGCTGGCCGACATCCTGCCCACGGTGCTCGAGGTGCTCGACCTGCCACCGGCCCAGGGAATCAACGGTCGCTCGTTGATGCCGCTGATGCGGGGCGAGACCACGGTCCACCGGGAAACGGTGATGCTGTCGGAATCGACCTGGCAGGCGGCCCGGGCGGTGCGCACGCCGGAGTGGAAGCTGATCAAGTTCTACCAGGCCACCATCTACGGCCGGGACGGGCTCGAGCTCTACAACCTGAAGGAAGACCCCACCGAGCAGCACAACGTGGCCGAAGAACATCCGGACATCACCGAGCGGATGCACAACCAGCTGTTGCACTGGGTGGGTGCCCAACTCGCCGGCCGCCCGGATCCGTTGTTGGAGGTGGTTGACGCCGGACTGCCGGCTGTGGCCCGTCTCAACGGCGTCATGGCGGCCGAAGCGGCCGCCCTGGAGGCAGCCGCCGCGGCGGTTGTCGCCGAAGCTTCCGACAAGGGATCCTCGGAGCCGGGGCCGACGCCCGGGCCCGGACCGTCCGGTCCGGGATCCTCCAACGGCGAGGGTGAACGGGCCACCCAGGGTGCCGGAGGGGCTGGAGAGGCGGCCGACGCCAGCCAGATCTTTGCCCCGGCGGTGGCCGGGGTGGGCCGGGGCCGGCTGCGGGGTCGGCGTGGAGTGTTCGTCGGCGTGCTCACTGCAGCAGCAGCGGCCCTCGTCGGTCTCACGTTGAACAACGTCCTGTTGGCCGCTCCCGTGGCGGCCGCCGGGGTGGTGGAGCCGGCCTCGTCGGCCCAGTTGAACCTGGCTGCGGCGGGCCCGATCGCCTCGATCGACGTCCGCGTCGGCGAGTACGTGAAGGCCGGGCAGGTGCTTGCCAGCGAATCGACGTCCGCCGTGCACGAGCGCCTCGTGGCCGACCAGGCAAAACTGGCCGCCGACCAGGCCACCCTGGTTGCCGAAAAGTCTGGTGGGGCGGGCAGCCGTTCGTCCCAGTTGCAGGCACAGGTCGCCTCGGCCCAGGTGCAGCTCGCCTCGGCCCAGGCCAAGGTGATCCAGACGACAAAGACCACGAACACCACGATCGCCTCGGCCCAGGCCCAGATCGCTTCGTATCAGCACCTTCTCGACTCCGACCAGCAGGCCTACCAGGCCATCGTGGGCCAGTGCGCCTCGTCGAGTCCGCCGAACGTCTGCACCACCGACCTGCGTCAGATCCAGGTCGACCAGGGCAACCTGACGTCGGCCGGGAACGCCCTGCAGCAGGCCTACGCCAACCAGCAGGCCCAGGTGACCGCGGCCCAGGCCGCGGTCAACCAGGCCCAGGCGGCGGTGTCTTCGGCCGAGGCGGCCGTGGCGGCCGCGTCGGCTCCCGCCAGCCCATCGGCCATTTCGGCCACCGAAGTGGCCATTGAACGGGATCAGGCCGCCGTGGCGGCTGACGAATCCGCCTTGAGCCAGGCCGTGTTGGTGGCTCCCTTCGCCGGGGTGGTCTCCGCCGTCAACGGGACCGTCGGAGAGATCGACTCCCCCCAGGGGGTTCGTCAGCCGACCGGAGCGTCCACGGTGGCCTCCACGGCCTCGTCGGGAATCCAGATCTTCCCGCAGGGGCCCCAGACCCAGGGTCCGACATCGCCCCAGTTCGCATCGCTCATCTCACTGAACTCCCTCGACACCAAGATCGTCGTCCAGGTGCCCGAAGCCGACCTTGCCGCCGTCCGGTTGAACCAGCGGGCCGAAGTCACGTTCCCGGCGCTGCCTGGTCGCCAGGTCTCCGCCCGGGTGACCCGGATCGAGGCCACTCCCGTTGTCTCGTCCGGCACCACCTACTACCTGGTTGACCTCGAAGGACCTGCCGTGGCGAACAGTTCCACCACGACATCCACCCAACGGGCGACCTCCGTGCTGGCCAGTTCCGAAAAGGTCGGGTTCACCGCCAACGCCGTGTTCTGACCGGAAGCCGGTCCGGGGGGACCCTGACGACCGGAGACGATTCCGAATCCGGCCACCGGGCCGTTCCGGCGGGCATCCGGGCTTTCGCCCGGCTGCTGTGAAAGGGTGGTGGTTTCACCGCCCACCTCGGACCCTCCGGATGGTCGTCGACCCCGAGAGGAGCGGACCCCCATGTTCGCCATCATCCGCCACTACACCTACGACCCGGCTCACCACGAGGTGATCGACACCAAGGTCCGGGGCGAGTTCCGCGACCTCCTCAGCACCATGGACGGCTTCCACGAGTACTACTGGCTCGAGACGGGCCACGGCGAGGGCGCGTCGGTGGGCATTTGGGAGGACAAGGCCTCGGCCGACCTGTCGACGGAGATCGCCCGGGCCTGGGTCCAGGAGAACCTGGGCGCCTACCTGACCGCCCCGCCCGAGATCATGGAAGGCGGCATCTGAGGCCGGCCGGGCCAGCCGTCAGCTGACGAGGGCGGCGACCGCCTGGTCGCCCAGAGCCGGAGTGGCTCCCGGGTCGGCGAAGCAGCGCCCCGTATTCCGTTTCCGGACATCCTCCGGCGACCCCGAAATGGACCGGAAGTCACAGAAATCGGCGGGGTGATGTCGAGGATCTCCACCCGGTCCGGTCGGACGGAACATCTCCGGTCGTGAACCCGTTGGCTTCGTGGTCATTGCCCGACACCGGGGGAAATGGACCACGAGGGGATTCCTCCGGCTTCAGGGATCCACGGCACCTATGGTCCGCCGGTCCGGCCGCACGGACCGTTGGTGTGGGACGAGCCAGTCACCGGTGCTCGCCCTGGTGTCAGGCCCGGTGTCAGGCCCGGTGTCAGGCCCGGTGTCAGACCTGGTGGACACGTCCGGATTGATCGCCCACGGGTCGACGCTGGTCCAAAGGGCCCGCCACCTCTGTCCCGGTTCGGACTCCTCCCGGGGTCCCCCGTGTCGAGCCGGCGTTTCTTCCGGTACTTCGTCCATGCCAGGTCGCCGGGACAGGCGGCGAGATGGCCGGATGGTTCACGATCCGATGTAGGGATACGAGAAGTAGGTCGTCTGGGCCAGGGCGGCAAAGGCGTCGAGGCCGTCGTTGCCCGGTGAGCTGGACAGGCTCCAGTCCGAGTTGGACGTCGAGTCGTAGTAGTTGACCGCCTTGATGTCCGGGAACGTGGTCGGCAGCACGGTGGCCAGGGCGGCGAGGTAGCTGGCCTGGTCGGTGGTGGCTCCGGTTTCGCCGATCATCATGGGCTTTCCGGTGGGCGACCAGTGGTTGTAGAACGGTTGGAACCTCAACGAGATGACCGATCCGTTCTGGGTCCGGTCGTAGCCGTCGACCCCGATCCAGTCCACGTAGGCGCTCCCCGGATAGAAGGAGACCCCAAAGGTCGTATCGAGGACCGAAGGACACCAGACGAAGGCCACGTTGGTGGCTCCATCGGCCCGGAAGATGTTGACGATGTGCTGCCAGGCACCGACGTAGCCCGAGGCGCCGAGGCTGCCCAGACAGGAGGCGGTCCTTGGCTCGCGGACGAGGTTCATCTCCCAGAACCATCGCAGGAACACCGGATGGCCGAAGGTCTTCAGCTGGTGGGCGTAGGCCTCGATGGTGGTGTCGTCCGCTCCGCTCAGGATGGTGGCGGTCGACGTGCAGGTCCAGTCGATCAGGGGCGTGGATCCGGTGGCGCTCAGGGTGGCCAGTGCCGAGTTGGAGACCGGACTGCCCCACGCCTGGTAGACGTGGATGAGGCCCAGGGGCCGGCCGATCTCGGCTTCGAAGTTGGGCAGGTCGGCTGCTTCGTAGCGGATGTTGGCCTGGGCGTTGCCTTCGTTCAGGTGGGGGGCCACGAACGCCCCCACGTAGGCGCCATGGGCCGGTATGGCCGGGGGTCCGCTGGTGGCCGGTCCGGTCGTGGTTCCGGCTGCGGCCGCCACGCCACCCCGGCCGCCCTGAGCCGATGGTTCGCCCAGGGCCGAGGCGACAAGGGCGGTGGCCGCCAAGGTGGCCGCCACGGTGACGGCGAGCTGCCTTCGGCGACGTGGCCGGACGACGGCGGTCATCGGGCGCCGCCGGTGACGGAATGCGGGCGAAGTTCCGGGCGCAACGGGTTTGCTCATCGGTCAGTCCACGTCTTTCGGGCTGGTGGTGGCCAGCGGTCGTCGGGAGTAGAGCCGGGCGCCGCCGAAGGTGAACCGGCCGACCACGAGGAAGAACCAGGCGGCCGCGAACAGGGCGACGAAGGGAAAGAGCCGGGAGGAGAACGGGGTGACGGCAAAGCCGGACACCCCCGGGAGGGCGGTGGCCCCGGATGGCCGTTCCCGAGGTGACGCGCCGGTGGCCATCGGCGGTGATCCAGCGGCGACCACCGGTTCGAAGCGTCCGGTCGGGGCCAAGGTTCCTCCGGTCGATGTGACGAAGTGGGAGACGGTCGCCAACAGTCCCGGCAGGTACGAGCCGGTCACTTCGGACAGTGGTGAGGTGCCGCAGTGGCTGAGGATGTCGACGAGACAAAGGAGGGACGCGGCGCCGATCGAACCCGAGGTGGTGCCGGTGGGCGTTGACGGACCGGCCGAAGGGACCGGTGCCACCACGGTGAGGACGGCTTCCGGGTTCAAGGTGATCGAGTAGTTGGGTGCGGCCAGTGTTCCCGTGGTGCAGGTAATCGGGTAGGTCCCGGGCGGTGAAGAGGACGAGGCCGGGGTGGAGCACGCCGGGGTTCCTTCGAGATCGGATGGCGGGTCGTTGTCGACCCAGCCGCGTGCGGTCACGCTGAAGGCCGGCACGTTCTCTCCGGCGGTGATCCGGAGGTTGTCGGGGCTGACCGTGAGGGGTGCGGGGGCCACGGCAAACGAGACGGCGCTGCTCGCCGGATAGAACCAGAAGTTGCCCGCCTGGGTGGCGACCACCTGACACTGGCCGGTGCCGGTGACGTAGAGGTGGTTGAGGGCGCCCCGACAGGGACCGGATTCCACGCCGGTGGACGATCCGCCGGAGGAGGTGACCGGTGTCAGGTCGAGGGGTGGGGTTCCGTAGGTGACGTCGCCGGTGGCAGGAAAGGAAAGGTTCTGGGTGGACCGGCTGACCAGATAGGCCGACGAGGCCGTCGAGCCGGCGAAGACACCGGCCGAGCGGGTTCCGGCCGGGAGCCCGACCAGGGTGGCCGGCACGAAGGCGTTCACTCCGGTGGACCGTTGTCCCAGTTGGCCGAGTTGGTTGCCACCCCACGACCACACCGTGCCATCCGAGGTGACGGCATAGGTGGCGTCCCAGTTGGCGCCGATGGCGGCAACGACCGCTCCGGCCGGCAGGCCGAGCGGGGAGTGGGGCAACGGGTTGTCCACGGTGGCTCCGTTGACCAGCGAGGTCGCCAACTGACCGGTCAGATCCGATCCCCAGTCGAAGACCTGGCCGGTGGCGCTCAGGGCGACCGAGTGGACGCCACCGGCGGCGATGGCGGTGATGGTCGAACCGGGAGGAAGGGCCGCTTCGGTCATCGTGGTCGTGTTGGCGCTGGAGCCGACGCCCAACTGGCCGGAGGAGTTGAGTCCCCAGGTGTAGACCACCCCGGCGGATGAAAGGGCCACAACGTGGGCCGCACCGGCCGCTACCTGGGTGAAGGTGACCCCGGCAGGATCGGCGATGGGGGCCGGAGTGGTTCGGGGTGTCCGTTGCCCGTCACCCAACTGTCCGGACTGGTTTGCCCCCCAGGTGTAGATCTGGCCGGTTGACGACAGGGCGACGGCGAAATCGCTGCCGGCGGCGATCGACGTGAACGTCGTGCCTGACGGGCTGGCCACGGTTTCGGGTAACGACGAACCTTTGGCGGTACCGGTACCGAGCTGGCCGAAGAAGTTGGAGCCCCACGAAGTGATCGACCCGGCGGTGGTCAGGGCCAGGGAAAAACTGGAACCGGCGGCTACCGCCCGGACCGGACCACCGGGAACGTTGACCGGGGTCGGCGTCGGGAGGCTGGCCAGGGTTCCGACGCCAAGCTGGCCGGAACTGCCAAGGCCCCAGCTGTAAACCTGACCGGTGGTGGACAGGCCGAGGGAGTGCCCGCCACCGGCCGCCACCTGGGAGAAGGTCACGCCGGCCGGTGTGGCGACGGCCACCGGTGAGGACTGCGCCAACGGTGTGGTCTGGCCCGAGGCTCCGTTCCCGACCTGACCGCTGTCGTTGCTGCCCCAGCCATAGAGCGCCCGGGAGGGGAGGTCGAAGGAGGTGGGCGATGTCGTGGTCAGCGCCACGGAGTGGAGATCGGACGAGAGCGCTCCCGCCGGGGAGAAGAGCGCAGGAGCGGCGGTGAGTCCAACGAGGATCAGGGGGAAGGCGAGGGAAGCATGCGCCAGCGCCGACGCCCTCCCGCGGACGGCGCGCCGGTGCGCCGGCCTACGTCGACTGAATCCTGGACGTCGAACGTCCAGCGGTTCCTGCCCCACTGCGCCTCCCTGCCCGGTGGCTCAAACTCCGGAACGGATCTCCATCCCTCGCTTCCCATGTTACTACCGAGGGTGATGTTTCGCACACGGTGCGTGGTGGTTTCTTCCGCTCCTTCGACCATTCCTGTGGTCTTTCCACCACCGTTGTACCGCCGGGCGGAGCCAGACAGCGTCGCCCCCTGTCAGGTCGGCTGGAACCACGGACCGTTGGCCAGATGCCGCAGGGCGGCGAGCCCACCTTCGGTCAGGATCCAGTTTCCTTCCGGGCCTTTGGCGTCGAAGTACATGACGGCCCGGTACTGCGGCAGCGCCGGGGCGCCGGTGCCGATGCTTTGGAGGTAGGCGACCTGGCTGGCCGCTTGGGCTCCGGTCTCGGCCACCATCAACGGTTTGCCGAGGGACCCCCACTGTCGGGCAAAACCGGCAAAGAGCGAGGTGAAGGTGGCCGTTCCCGAACGGTCGTAACCGTCGATCCCGATCCAGTCCACATACGCCCGGCCGGGAAAGTACGGGGCCGGATTCCGACCGGTCAGGGCCGGGCACCAGACCAGCGAGATGTTGGTGGCCCGGCTTTTGTGGAGGTCTCCGGCCAGGTGACGCCACGCCGCCACGAACTCCCGGGGCGAGGTGATCTGGGGGTGGGAGGCGGCAATGTTCATCTCCCAGCACCAACGAAGCAGCAGTGGGTGGTGCGTGTTGGTCAGGGCACCGAGGTAGGCAGTGATCGCCCGATCCTCGGCGCCGGAGACGATGGCGTGGAGATCCCCACCACAACCCCAGTCGACCACCGGCGTGGATCCTTGTCGCTCGAGGTTCTCCACGGCGGCCACCGGGGCGGGAAGTTTGAAGGAGGAGAAGACGTGCACGAGGGCCAGGGGGTGGCCGAGTTGGGCCGTCAACGCCGGCAGGTGGGCCGCTTCAACGGCGAAGGAGCGTCGGGACTTCCCGGCCGTCACCGGATGGACCCAGGCCCCGAGATAGGCACCATGGGCCGGAACGGCGAGCGGCGGACCCGGCGACCCGGTGGGCGTGGGCGACCCGAGCGCGGCCGAACTCCCGGCGCCGGTCACCCCGGTTGACGGACCGGGCGATGGCGAGGTTGCTGTTGCGCATCCGGCCAGCAGCAGAACCAGACCGGCGAGAACCGGCCACCGGAACCGGCGAGCGGGAGGGTGGCCCGGTGGCACGGAGCCGCTCCCGTCATTTGCGGCCCGGCTTGCCTTCCTCCCGGGGCCGGACGGCCTGGCGGGGAAGGAGCGTTCGTCCATCGGGTCCACGGTAGTGGAGGTGGCGTCTTCGCCGGAGGTCGCCCACGGACGTTCACGCATGGCTCCCGACATCGGACGCCTTCGGGAAGTTCTGCCGGGGCAAGAGAGTCAGGATCCGGGCGGTTCTCCGCTGTGGTAGGAGTCAGGGATGGAATCCACCTCCACCCCGCTCGAGGCGCAGAGCTTTCCCATCCTCTCGGCCCGGACCCGGCACTTCTCGCTCGGCATGCCCCGCACGTTCACCCTCGCCCCCGACGGGGAGCGGGTGTACTTCCTGCGCAGCGACGGCCCCTTTGATCCCGTGCTCTCGCTGTGGTGCCTGGACCTCGGGGGGGAGGGCGCCGGGTCGGGTACCGAGCGGCGCATCGTCGATCCGGTCAAGTTGCTCGGCTCCGGCGACGAGGAGGTTCCCGAGATCGAACGCCAGCGTCGGGAACGTCTGCGCGAAGTCGGCGGCGGGATCACCGCCTACAGCGTTGACGCAGGAGTCACCCGGGCCGCCTTCGCCCTCTCCGGGCAACTCTTTGTGGTCGAGCTCGTCGCACCGGGTGTTCCCCGGCGGGTGGGGGGACTCGAAGGCGTGATCGACCCCCGCCTGGACCCGACCGGGTCGAAGGTGGCGTTGGTGGCTGACGGAGCGTTGCAGGTCGTCGACGTCTTGACGGGAGAAGCCCGCATCGTGGACCGGGCCGGGCCCGAGGGAAGTGTGGGACTGGCCGATTTCGTGGCCGCCGAAGAGTTCGACCGGGCCCGGGGTCACTGGTGGTCCCCCGACGGGACCGCGCTGCTGTTCGAAACCGTCGACGAGAGCCCGGTCGGCGAGATGTGGATCTTCGACCCCGCCGATCCGGCAACGGCTCCGACCAGCCGGCGCTACCCGAAGGCCGGCGGGGCGAATCCGGTGGTCGGCCTGAAGGTGTCCGACCTGGCGCACGATCCGGTCAAGGTGATCTGGGACACCGGGACCTTTCCCTACGTGGTCACGGCCGGCTGGACCGGCACCGAAGATGCCCAGCCCCTGGTGACCCTGGCCAACCGGCACCAGAACCACCAGATCGTGGTCACGGTGGATGCCACCACCGGCGTCACCACGACGGAGTGGGAGGACCGTGACGAGGCCTTTCTGGAGTGGATCCCGGGCCTGCCCGCGGTGACCCCGGACGGGCGGCTGCTGGTGGGCCGGCCTGACCGGGAGCTCGACACCTACGCCGTCGCCGAAGTGCGGGACTCCCGGGCCCACCTGGTCACCCCGGTCGGCCTGCAGGTCACCCAGGTGGCCGAGGCCACGGCCGGGGCCCTGGTGGTCACCGCACAGAACACGCCCACCACCCAGATGGTGGTCGAGTTCGCCTCCGACGGGACCCCGGTCCGGCAGTCGTCCCCGGACCGGTTCGTGCGGCTGCTGGCTGGCTCGGCCGGAGGACCCTGGGTGGTGGCCACCTCGGAGACCGACCGGGCCCAGACAACGGTCAGCGTGCAACGGCTCACCAGGCCCGAGATTCCGGTTGTCTCCCATGCCCTTGCTCCCCTCCAGGCGGTGCCCCCGGTGGACCCCCGGCCGACGTTTCTCGAGGTCGGAGAGCACGCGCTCTCCGTGGCCGTCCTGCTGCCCCGCCGGGAACTTGGCCTGACCGGTCCGTTCCCGGTCCTGATGGCTCCCTATGGAGGCCCGCACCACCAGCGGGTGGTGGCCTCACGTCTG
>CAITPI010000089.1 GCA_903894295.1 uncultured Acidimicrobiaceae bacterium | reverse complement strand
GGTCGAAACTCCTCGCCTTTCTTGCCGAATCACCGATTCCCTGAGTTGATCGTCGACTCCGGCACCGGGTCGACAGCGGGTCTCAGTCGACCGGAGCTCCATCCTCGTCGTCGGAGGCCAACGGGTTCCTGTCCTCGTCCCGGCTGACACCGGCCGGAACCTGGATCAGGCCCTCGGTATCCATGCCCGAGACTGCGTGGTGCTCCCGGTCGGTGAAGAGGGGCAACAGCGCATAGAGCCAGTCACAACAGATGAAGACGAAGACCGGCCACGGAATCCACCGGGCGAGGACGACCGCCACCAGGTCCAGAACCATGAGGATGTAGTTGGGCACGAGCACCTCGCGCCAGCGGTCCCGGGTCATGTGCGAGTTCCCGAGCCCCCGCCAACAGGCATAGCTCAGAAGGCCCGCCACGATCACCCCGTCGGCCAGTGACAGGATGGCCAGCACCTGGACTCCGAGATAGAAATCGGGTTGGCCGAGCGTTCTCGCCAGGGCGAGCATGGCGAAGGGGATCATGGTGATCGTGAAGATCATCAGCAGGTAGAGCACCGTCGCGTAGTGATCGATACCGATCAGCATGCGCCGCAGGCGCCTGGTGTTGATCCAGGACGATGCCAGCCACAGGTATCCGAGGAAGACGGCATAGAACGTCGTGCGTTCCCCCGAGAGCACGTCGTGCAGTCCGTTGGGGCCAAGGGTGGCCGGAATCGCCAGGTCGGCCACCAGAATGGTGGCCGCGATCGCCAGGATGGCGTCGGTGAAGATCACCAGTGGCTCGGTGGCCCGGACACCCTGTTCCGACGGGCGGAAGGCAAACAGCTTGCCCCGGGGTTCATCGTCTTCTTCGTGGTCGTGGTCCCGATGTCCGGATTCGTTCTTCAATGATTCCCTGCATCTTTCCTTGACGCGTTCCCCCCCCGGCCCGTCCCGGACGGCCACCTCCGGAATGAGCTTTCCCATCCGAATCATCCGAACTCGAACGACGCCACCCCGTAGAGTCGCCGGGTATCCACCGAGGGTATCCGGCCAAGATACATCCGGGAACAGGCGAACGATTCGACCAATCCGAAGTCCCGGGCCATTACCATGGCCGCCGGATTGGCTTCGGGCACGTCCCACTGCACCGGCGAGCCCTCGATCCGGGCCAGCAGGTCCGACACCACCATCCGGGCTGCATCCGGGTCGTCGGCGACCACCGGGCCCAGTTTGAACCCTTCGACACACGGTCGAAGAACGCCGAAGGCAGCCCAGGTGTCTCCCCGCAGAAGGCCGACGGTCTGCACCCCTTCCCGGGCCAGCCACCTCGTCCAGAACGCCTCTCGGGCCACCGGGAACGTGGCCGCTTCGGCGACTGCGAACCGGTCAAGATCCCCGTGGGCGAGGGTCACCACGGAATCCTCCCCGCGCTCCGCCGGTCCGGACGCCAACCCGGCCATCCGGATGTTCCGATACGCCGGGATGAATCCTCCCCGCGCATAGAAGGGTTCGAGGGCCACCACGCCATCCATCCCGATGACGCCAGAAGAACCAAGGCGCTCGTGCAACCGGTCCCGCCGCCACGTCCACAGCCGGCCGCCCAGGCCCCGACCCCGCCAGGCAGGTTCCACGATGAAGAGGCCCATGAAGCCGAATCCCCCGCCGTAGTCGAGGATGGTGCCTCCCCCGACCAGGTTGGAACCCTGGCGCAACGCCACGAAAGCCGCGGGTTGGAGGTCCCAGACCGCATCCAGATCACCAAGGCCGGGATTCCATCCTTCGTCCACCGCCCACCGGGCCAGCGTGGATACTTCCCCGGCCACCATGGATCCGATGGTCAGTCCGTCACCAAGATCGTCTTGCGTCTCCACGCCACGAGTCTGGCAAAAATTCCCGTTCCGGCCGGTTGCCTGCCTCTTCGCCGCCCGACGAGGCCCGTCGGGACCACAGGTCCAACTGACTTCAGGCCAACCCCTAGTATTGGACCCGAAACAAAGCGGGGCGATCGTCGGAATCGGTCCCCGACATCGATCCCGGACAAGGGCTACCCAGGTTTCCGTCGTCGAACAACCGACCAGGCGAACCGCCATCGCCCACACGTCCATCCACCTGCCTCAACGACCATTGGCAGAGTCAACCGATCACCCGAACAACCCAGCAGAGGAGCAACCCGTGACCACGAACGAACAGGCAGCGGCAGAAACGGTGGACGTCATCGTGATCGGTCTCGGCCCGGGGGGCGAAGAGGTCGGCAGTCGCCTGGCCGCCGGAGGACTCTCCGTGGTGGGCATCGACTCCATGCTGGTGGGCGGCGAGTGCCCCCACTGGGGCTGCATCCCCTCCAAGATGATCATCCGGGCGGCCGACCTGCTGGCCGAATCCCGCCGGGTCGAAGGCATGTCCGGCACCGCCGTCACCACCGCCGACTGGGGTCCCGTCCACGCCCGGGTCCGGGACGAAGCCACCGACGACTGGAACGACCAGGTGGCCGTGGACCGGTTCGTCGGCCACGGCGCGCAGTTCGTCCGCGGCACCGCCACCCTGGATGGACCGGGCCGGGTGAAGGTCGGAGACCGGACCTTTGTGGCCACCCGGGGGATCGTCATCTCCACCGGCGCCTCGGCCTGGACCCCGCCGGTGCCCGGACTGGCCGACACCCCTTTCTGGACCAACCGGGAAACCATCGCCACCGACACCGCCCCCGCATCCCTCGCCGTGCTCGGCGGCGGGGCCATCGGCATCGAACTCGCCCAGGCCTTCTCCCGCTTCGGCACCTTGGTCACGGTGCTCGAGGTCGGGCCCTCGGTGGTCGGCCCCGAAGAGCCCGAGGCGGCCGCCCTGCTGACCCGGGTACTCGAAGGCGAAGGAGTCACCATCCACACGGGGGTCAAGGTGGAGTCGGTCGCCCACGACGACGGAGGTTTCACCGTCAACCTGGAGGGCCAGGACCCGGTGGTGGCCGAGAAGCTGTTGGTGGCCGCCGGGCGGCGGGTGGTACTCGATGCGCTCGGTGTCGACACCATCGGACTTGATCCCACCGCCCGGGCCCTCCCGGTGGATGACCACCTGCGGGTCGAAGGTGCCGCCAACGTCTGGGCCGTGGGCGACGTGGCCGGCCGGGGTGCCTTCACCCACATGGCCATGTACCAGGCCGACATCGTGGTCAAGCAGCTGCTCGGACAGGACTTCGAGCCGGCCGAGTACCGGGCGGTCCCCCGGGTGACGTTCACCGATCCCGAGATCGGCTCGGTCGGCATGACCCAACGCCAGGCCGAAGCGGAGGGCAGGAAGATTCGGGTAGGCATGGTCGACGTGGCCACCACTTCTCGCGGATGGCTCCACAAGGCCGGGAACGAAGGTCTCATCAAGGTGGTGGAAGACGCCAACGAGGGCGTCCTGATCGGGGCCACCTCCATGGGTCCGTGGGGCGGAGAGGTCCTCGGCTTCCTCACCCTGGCCATCCAGGCCCGGGTCCCCACCAAGGACCTCGAGCACATGATCTACCCGTTCCCCACCTTCCACCGGGGAATCCAGGCCGCCATCCAGGACCTCCACGAGGTCTGAGCAGGATCGGTCAGCGGGACCGGTCGGCCGGGGTGGTGAAAAGGATCAGCCCACGGTCCGGTTTCCTCAGACCCCGGCCCGGTAAGGCCGGTTGTCCTCCGGCCGGGGCAACACGAAGGGATCGGGCACCGTCCGGGCCTCGCTTGTGTGGTCGGCGAACCACTTGAGGATGCCGGCCTCCTCGAGGACTCCGTCAAGGGCCTCCGACCGGGCCGCCACGTAGCGGCCGAGCAGCACGCCCCGGGCCTCGTTCAGGAACCCGGTGGTGGCAATCTCGGCCGAGACACCACTCTCGAAGTGCACAACGGCCGACCCCTTGACGGTTGCCTCGGCCACCCACGGCAGGTAGTGGCGGCCCGTCTCGGCGAGTACGGCCATCAGGGTGTCCGGCAGGTCGCCGACGGCGAGCGCATCTCCCCCGGCCTCGAACCATCGTCCCCCCGGATGGCTCCCGGGAACCGACAGGGCCGCCGTGTGGGCCATCAGCCCGGGGACCTCTTCGCTCCAGCGCAGGCAGACCGGGTCGTTGGTGAAGTGGGCGGCGTTGCCTCCGAAGAACGCGAAATCGCTCACGGCAGGACGGCCACCCAGCAGGAATCCGTGGTTGGCCACATGGGCACCGAAGACCCGCTGCCAGGGCCGCAGGGACTCGGAGATCCAGGCGTCGACATTCTCCGGCGTCATGCCCAACCGGGGCAGGCAGGCCGTCATGGCTTCGGCCACGAACTCCCGGGTCAGGTCGAGTGGTGCGTGGAGTTCGGCCCGCCCCTCCCGGGCAATGTCCAGGCTCCCCGACGCCCGGTTCTCGTCGTAGAGCCAGCGGCTGCCCACTGCGTGGCGGTAGAACCACTCGTCGGAGAAGTCGTCGAGCAACGCGTCGAGGAAGGCCAGGGTCGGATCGTCCGGGCAGACACTCCTCTCGGGAGCGATACGGGTGTCCAGATGCATCAGCACCGAGGTCGAGTCCCAGATCAGGTCGCCCTCCGGGGTGGCCACCACCGGGATGCCACCGTTCCAACCGGCTTCCAGTGCGGTCTGGTTGATTCCGAGGGAGGGCACCAGTGACCACAGCCAGTCGGCATGGTCGAGGAAGCCGGTCACCTTGCGGGTGAAGTAGGAGACCCGCAGCCCATGAACCAGGTAGCGGGCGGCGGCCGTGGTGGCGGACGGGCTCATGGACCCACGCTATCCCTGCCGCATTCTTCTTCTGCCCCGAGCCGGAGGTGTCGTCCGGGGTGGGCCCAACGGCGCTTCGGACCGAAGGTCTGTCACAGCCGGAAAGTAGAATGCAATGTTCCCAAATCCCGGGACGTCAGCACCAACATGCAAAGGAACATCGCCATCAACACTGCATCATCCAACACTGCACCATCCGACCGGCCAGACCCGTCAACCGACCGCTCCCGCCGGCCCTCACCGGCAACCTCCAACCGGACCCCCGTCTACTGGAACGAACACTTCCTGGCCAGCCGTTATGCCTTCGACACCACCCGCAAGTCGGCGCTCGTGGTCGACCAGATCAAGGAGGAGGACCTGAACGTCGAACTGGTCGATCCGGCGACCTTCGCCGACGAGACCGAACGCCTCATCGGTACCGTCCACGACGGGGCCTACGTGGAGGCGGTCCGGACCGGTGAGCCCCTCGACCGGGCCGAGTCCCAGGGCTTCTCGTGGGACGAGGGCATCTATCCGATGGCCCTGGCCCACAACTCCGGGCTGGTCGCCGCCGTCCACGACGTCCTGTCCGGCCGGGTCAAGGTGGCCGGGTCACTCTCGTCGGGACTCCACCACGCCCGGGCCCGGGAAGGCCGGGGTTACTGCACCTTCAACGGTCTGGCGGTGGCGGCCCGGGCCGCCCTCGACGAGGGGGCCAACCGGATCCTCATCCTGGACTTCGACGCCCATGGCGGTGGCGGCACCCGGTCGCTTCTCGCCCCGGACCAGGTCACGCAGATCGACGTCTCCACCAATCCATTCGACCGCTGGACGCCCGAAGGCTCCGACTCCTATCGTCTCGTCGACGCCGACGACTACCTGCCGGCCATCTCTGACGCCCTCGACCGGGCCGAGGAGACCGGTCCCTTCGACCTTGTGCTCTACAACGCCGGTATGGACCCGGTCACCGACAGTGGGGTCTCCCCCACGACCATCACCCACCGCGAGAGCCAGGTGGCCCGGTGGGCGACGGCCCGGGGTTGGCCTCTCGTCTACACCCTGGCCGGCGGCTACGAGCACGGCCGCTACCGCCTCGATGACGTCGCCACCCTGCACACCCTGACGGTCAAGGCCTTCGCCTGAGAACCAACGGCAACATGGGGGCCACCCGGCCCCACGCCCGACCAGAAATGCTTCCCGGTCCTGCCCCGGATCGGCCGATCCGGCCGATCCGGGGCCACCCGGGGAACCGTCCGTTGGGTGACGGGGCATACTGGTGCCTGTGGCGTGCCCATGGCACCTGTGCCACCGACCGTGTTTCACCAAGCCTTTGTTCCATCGACGAGAGAGCAGGTGCCACCATGGCCAATGACAACGAACCCACCCACCTCAACAACCACCACCAGGACACGTTGGACCGGATCCTGCAACACCCGGCGAGTCACAACATGCAGTGGCACGACGTGGTCTCCCTGCTTGAAGCGGTGGGCGAGGTCAAGGAGCGTCACGACGGACACTTTGTGGTGACCGTGGGTGCCGAGACCGAGGTGTTCGATCGCCCCCGTCACAAGGACATCGACGTCCAGATGATCGTGGACCTTCGGCGGATGCTGACCAACGCCGGCTACACCGCAGGCAAGCCCGGGAAAGAGGTCTGACTCCTCCCCTGGGCACCGCTGCCCCTCGGACCGCGCCCATACCGCTGTTC
>CAITPI010000088.1 GCA_903894295.1 uncultured Acidimicrobiaceae bacterium | reverse complement strand
GGTCACGAGGCAGAACGCCACGCCCACTGCGAGTTCCACCAGTGGGTAGCGCCACGAGATAGGTGTCTTGCAGGTGCGACACCGACCACGCAGTCCAACCCAGGAGGCCACCGGCACGTTCTCCCACCACGTCAGTTGGCGGTGGCAGGAGGGGCAGAACGACCGGGGAGTCGCCACCGAGAGGCCGAGTGGGGCCCGGTAGATCACGACATTTCCGAAGGAACCAACGAACGCTCCGGCCACCAGGGCCACGACGATCCAGAACATGAGGGGGGTGTGACCGGCCATGTCCCATTGTCGCGTCTGCCACTAGCGATAACGGGGAACGCATGGGTACGCTGATAACGAGGGAGTTGGCACGGGCGACGTGTCCAGCTGGGGCAGTAACGGGCGGCCTTGCGTTTGGCGTGCCCAAATCGGTCTACTGGCGGGCACGAAGTTCCTTTTGCCGAGATTGATGGTCAATCTCGTGACAAGAGATGCCGAAGGAAGAACCATGACCGGTGAAGATGGCCTGCAGGGAATGGCCCTGCAACGTGATGTCGAGACGGTGGACCTTGACGTCTATGGCGTCGACCCGGCCGGCCGGGACATCCTCAGCGCCGAGATTGCCCAGCGGTATCACGTCCTCGCCGTTCGCCGGAAGTTCGGGACCCCCGTGATCGCCACGGCCAATCCCAACGACCTGTTCGCCATGGATGCCGTCCGGGCGGCCATCGGCCGCGAGTTCATCACGGTGATGGCGAACTCGGACCAGATCGGCGAGTACCTGGTGCGCGTCTACGGGGCCGACCAGAACCCGGGACAATTTCCGGACAACCACCAGGACGACCTCCTGACGGCACCATTGTCGCCGGAGGTCTGCGACGAACTTCCACTGTTGGCGGTCGATCCTCCACCCGCGGGCCAGCAGCTGGCCGACCTCGTGGCCAGTGTCGATGCCGGGGTCACGCCGGCGCATGAGGCGGATGAACTTCTCAGTGCGGTGGTCTCCTACGAAGAGCAGCAGGCCAACACCGCAGCCGAAGGAGATGCGTTCCCGACGTCGGGCGACGGGTTCTCCCTGCTGGCCAACTTCCTGGTCGCCGACGGGCGGGTCGAACGTGACGACATGGCCGAGGTGGTGGCCGAGCACCACCGCAGCGGCGAGAGCATCGCCCGGATCCTGACCAGTCGCCGACTGGTCTCCGAAGCCGACCTCATGTGGGGCATGGCCCAGGAACTCGGACTCGAGTTCGTCGATCTCGACGTCTATCCGCTTGATCTCGTGGAGGCGTCACGCCTGCCCGAGAGCACCGCCCGCCACCACAACGTGATGGTGATTGCCCGCCAGGACGGCGTGCCGGTGGTGGCGTCGTCCCATCCGACCGACGTCTTCGCCATGGACGACGTCCGGACCATCCTGGGCCCCAACTTCCGGGTGGTGGTGGCCACCCGCTCGCAGATCACCGCCTACATCAACCGGTCGTTTGACAGCGGTGGTGATGCCGCCGACATGGCCATGGAGGCTTCGCTCGGTTTTGACGGTCGTCAGTCAGAGGCGACCGGGGTGGATGACATCCAGGCGGTCACCGAAGAAGCCCCGATCGTGCGGTACGTCAACCTCCTGATCCTGCAGGCCCTCAACGAGCGGGCTTCGGACATCCATGTGGAGCCCACCGGCACCGAACTGCGCATCCGCTACCGCATCGACGGTGTGCTGCACGACGTGTCCACCGCCCCCAGGGCCATCTCGGCGGCGGTGACCACCCGGCTGAAGGTCATGGCCGACCTGAACGTGGCCGAGCACCGGATCCCCCAGGACGGCCGGATCTCGCTCAATGTCGGCAGCAAGGGGATCGACCTCCGCATTGCCACCCTGCCCACCATCCACGGGGAGAAGGTGGTCATGCGGGTGCTCGACAAGTCGAGTGTGGTGTTGGGCTTCTCCGACCTCGGTTTCGAGGACGACCTGCTCGAGCGCTATCAGCGGCTCTACACCAAGCCGTACGGAACGATCCTTGTGACCGGTCCCACCGGATCCGGCAAGTCGACCACGCTCTATACGACGCTCTCGGCCCTGAACGATCCGGAAAAGAACATCATCACGGTGGAAGATCCGGTGGAACTCCAGTTGAAGGGCGTCAACCAGGTGCAGTTGAACGTCAAGGCCGGGCTGACCTTCGCCTCGGCGCTCCGCTCGATCCTCCGATCCGACCCGGACATTGTCCTGGTCGGCGAGATCCGGGACCGGGAGACGGCGGTGATCTCCGTGGAGGCGGCGTTGACGGGTCACCTGGTGCTCGCCACCCTCCACACCAACTCGGCCGCCGCCACGCCGATGCGCCTGATCGAGATGGGCATCGAACCGTTCCTCGTTACCTCGTCGCTGCTCGGCATCGTCGCCCAGCGACTGGCCCGCCGGCTCTGTGTGCACTGCAAGGAGCCCTATACCCCGAGCGAGGCCGACATCGTTGCGGCCGGCTGGAGCATGGAAGACGTGGAAGTGGTGGGGGAGATGCCGATGTTGTACCGGGCGGTGGGTTGCTCGGCCTGTGGCAGCACGGGTTACCGGGGCCGCAAGGCGCTGGTGGAGCTGTTGCCGATGAGTGAAGAGATCGAGCGTTTGATTATCGAAGGAGGATCCGTGGACGACATCAACAAACTGGCTCGGGCCCAGGGGATGGGAAGCCTGCGCATGAGTGGCCTGCGCAAGGTCATGGAAGGCGAGACCACCCTGGAAGAAGTCTTGCGGGTGGTGGCATGAGCCCGGTCACGGCAGAGACGCACAGTGAGTGGTCGGCCCGTCTGGCTGACGCTCTGGTCCAGTCCGGCTACGAGACGACGGCCCATCTGGCGCCGTTGCAGGACGAGGCGCGGGCATCCGGGGAGAGTCTGGCCACCCTGTTGATCCGCCGGCAACTGTCGCCGCCCGGCGTGGTGGTCGGGGCGTTGGCCCAACTCGCCGGCCTGGCTGCCGTTGATGTGGCCGCCGTCGTACCCTCGCCCGATGCCGAGGCCTCGATCCCCGTCGATGTGGCCCGGGAGTTCGGCGTACGACCGCTGCGCTTCGATGGACCGGTCCTCACCGTCGCCTTCGCCGAGCCGCCGAGCCCTGACGACCAGCAGATGCTCGAGGCCAGGATCGGCTACCGGATCACGCCGGTTCTCGGCGATCCGGTGGTGATCGAGAAGCAGCTCCGTGCTCTCGGGGAGGCACCTTCGAACAAGTTGACCGATGTCTCACCGACGGCGCACAGCATGTTGGAGCAGGGCATCAAGGTGAACGTCGACAACGCCGGAACGCCTCTCCATGTTGACGACCTCCTGCGCTATGCGGTGGCGGTGGGGGCATCGGACCTCCACCTCACCTCCCAGCAGCCGGCGTCGATCCGCTTGCACGGAGCCATCCGGCCGATCGAAGGCTGTCCGGTCCTGAGCAATGACGTGGTGCGGGAGATGATCTTCGGAATCCTGCCGGCCACCCATCGCGAGCGGTTCGAAGCCGAACGGGAACTCGATACGTCACACTCCATCGCCGGGGTCGGTCGTTTCCGTGTCAACGTCTCACTGCAGCGGGGGTCGGTGGCGGCCGCCCTCCGTCCGATTCCCCACAAGATGCCGGAGTTCGACACCCTCGGCATCCCGGAATCGGTCAAGGCCTTCACCGACCTGCGCCGGGGCCTGGTCCTCGTGACCGGCCCGACCGGATCCGGAAAGTCGACCACGCTGGCCAGTTTGATCGACATCATCAACCGGACCAAGCCCCTGCACATCGTCACGATTGAGGACCCCATCGAGTTCCTGCACGACCACAAGCGTTCCGTGGTCTCCCAGCGCGAGATCGGTGAAGACACCTTCTCGTTCGCCGAAGCGCTGCGCCGGGTACTCCGTCAGGACCCGGACGTGATCCTGGTCGGTGAGCTCCGTGACCTCGAGACCATCTCGACGGCCCTGACCGCCGCCGAAACCGGCCACCTCGTGTTCGCCACCCTGCACACCCAGGATGCGCCACAGACCATCGACCGCATCATCGATGTGTTCCCGACCAACCAGCAGGAGCAGATTCGGGTCATGTTGGCCGCCACCCTGGAAGGAGTGGTGACCCAGCAGCTGATTCCCACCGCCGATGGCACCGGCCGGGTGCCGTGCTCGGAGGTCCTGGTCTGCACGTCGGGTGTCCGCAACCTGATCCGCCAGGCCAAGACCCACCAGATCTACTCGCTGATGCAGGTGGGCGCGGCCATGGGCATGCAGACCATGGACCAGGGCCTGGCCCGGCTGGTCAGGGACGGCCTGATCACCGAGGCCATCGCCTATGACCGGTCCTCGAACGAAGAAGACCTCCGGAACCACCTCCACGCATGATGTTTTCCAACCCGAAACCCGAAGTCAGGTAGACGAAGATGGCGATGACGTTCGATTACAAGGTCCGCGACCAGAGCGGGAGCCTCGTCGAAGGGACGCTCGACGGCGACTCCATGGCACTGGTGGTCCGGCGGTTGCGGGAGATGGGGTACATGCCCATCTCGGTCACCCCGCGCTCGGCGGTCAACATGAAGACCGAGATCCGTATTCCGGGCCTGACCGACCGGGTGAAGCTGAGCGAGGTGGCGGTCGCCACCCGACAACTGTCGGCCATGGTGGATTCCGGGCTTTCGGTGGTTCGCTCACTCACCATCCTGGCTTCCCAGGTGGACAACCCGACGCTCGGCAAGGTGCTGAACGAGGTCCATGCCGACCTCGAGCAGGGCATGTCGTTCTCGGCCGCCTGCGCCAAGCACCCGAAGGTCTTCTCGCACCTGTTCTGCACCTTGATCCAGGCGGGCGAAGCGGGAGGAAACCTGGACGAGGTGTTGGCCTCACTGGCCAACACCATCGAGAAGCAGGCCCAACTGAACCGGACCATCCGCTCGGCCATGACCTATCCGGCCGTGGTGCTGGCGGTCATGGTCGTCATCTTTGCGGCGATGATCATCTTCATTGTGCCGGTCTTCAAGAACCTGTTCACGACACTCGGAGGTAGCCTTCCGGCTCCAACCCAGTACCTGATCGACTTCTCGAACCTGATCACCAGCATCTGGATCATTCCCATGCTGCTGGCATTCTTCGGCGGGGTGTATCTGATCCGGCGGTGGTCCAAGACCGAGTCAGGCAGTCGGAAGTGGGACGCCTGGATGCTGAAGCCCCCGGTATTTGGTCCGCTGTTCCACAAGGTGGCACTGGCCCGGGTGATCGGAACCCTGTCGTCCCTGATCTCCTCCGGTGTTCCCATCCTGGAGTCCCTCGACATCTGCGCGGAGATCGCCGGGAACCGGGTGATCGGTGATGTCCTGATCGACGCCAAGAACGGCGTCCGGGAAGGCCGTCCGCTGGCCGATCCGCTGCGGGAGCACGAGGACCTGATCCCTTCACTGGTTGTCCAGATGGTAGAGGTGGGCGAGAAGACCGGTGCCCTCGACACCATGCTGGCCAAGGTGGCCCAGTTCTACGACCAGGAGATCGAACTCACCGTCGAGAACCTCACGTCGCTGCTCGAGCCGGCCCTGACCATCTTCATGGGAATCGGAGTGGGGACGATGGTGGTGTGCCTCTACCTCCCGATGTTCGACTACATCAAACTCATCCACTAAATATTCGTTATCACTGGACACACTGTCCCTTGCCGTCGTACAATGAAACCGGTGGTTACTTTGTAGCCAGCAACATGGGCGAATGCAGGCGCTGCCCCCGGCTCCGGCCGGATACCTGCAGGAGTGGCGGTTGCCCTGACGATGTCAGGCCGATTCATCAACCGTGGGTGCCAGATCGGTGGCTCACATGCGATGCATCCATTGATGCAAGGAGGCAGCACATGTATTCATCCCTGATCCAGAGCGTGCGGGAGCGTCGGGACGGTCTGGGTGAGGCCGGAGCGGATTCCGGTTTCACGCTGATCGAACTGATGGTGGTCCTGCTCATCCTGGCCATCCTGCTCGCCATCGCCATTCCGGCGTTCCTCGGAGCGACCAACTCGGCGAACGACCGGGCGGCCCAGTCCAACCTGAACACGG
>CAITPI010000087.1 GCA_903894295.1 uncultured Acidimicrobiaceae bacterium | reverse complement strand
GGGTTGCGGAACTTCGAGAACTATCGGCTCCGGCTCTTGCTCCACTCAGGCGTGCAATGGAATGCTCAACCAACTGCTCGAATCAGAGGCCACCACCCACGCCTCATCGCGTAGAGCCGTTTTGTCACCTTTGACGATCCCGACGGCAACGGAATCATCCTCCAGCACACGACTGCCGGCTGAGTCGCACCACCTGACGGCATCGACGAGGGCCCGACGAGGTTGACCTAGAGCATGAGGATCAGCATGAAGGCCATCCCCACCAGCATGACCACATGGCTGAGGTCCTCCAGCCACGGCGTGGCCAGCACGTTCTCCACACCGATGGCGGCGCCCTCGGCAAAGGCTTCGGACGGCCGCTCGGTGGCGACCGCCCACGCAGAAGCATGACGTCCGCTGTGTGACGCACCTTTGTTCGGGGACGCCAGGGTGAAGACGGCCGCCGCCAGCAGGAAGACCGCCAGGACGAAGCCGAGACCCGGTTGGAGGATGTGACCACCACTCCCCCCCATGCCCATGCCCATGCCGCCGGACGACGAGGCCGATGGCGGGAACCAGAACATCATCAGCATGGCGAAGTTCATGACGGCATGGATGGCGTAGTGCGGGAGATGGAGGCCGAAGGCCTGGACCGACTGGATGGTGCGGACCACAAACCAGACCAGGAATCCGGCGAAGATGACGTCCCATCCGGCCCGGGCACCAAACGACCACGCCGGAACAAACATGCCGGCCATGGCCACCCCCATCGCCAGATGGGACAGATCGACGTCCCGGCCGGTGGTGAACCGGGAGACGAACGACACCAACAACAGGGCGACGCTGTAGAGCGCAACGGCGAACATCAGTCCACCGAAGAGGTAGTAGAGCCAGGCTGGAGGTCCCATCATGCCGACCACTCACCCCGGACTGACACTTCACCGACGTTCAGTGACGACGCTCCCGGCCGGTTCGAACCCGACGGGTCAACCGGCCAGTAGAGCAGGGCCAACAGGATGACCAGTGGGCCCGAGTTCGGGTCGGTGGCCCCTCCGGCCAAAATCCCGCCGAAGTTCTGAACGGCCACCCAGATGACGGCGAAGGTGACGATCACCACCACGAGGACCACCTGGGTCATCCTGGTCGGCAGGTAGACCGAGATGGCGGCAACCACAGACAGGACCGCCAACAGGATGGCGGCCGTGGTGCCGTGGTGCAGCAGGAACGACTCCGAGGCCTTGTCGATGCTGGCCAGCCATCCGGGCTGCCCTGAATCAAGCCCGGCCACCAGGTCGTGCAACGCCTCGGGAGAACGCCCCGACCCCACCAGGGCCAGGACGGCGAGAACGCCCCAGACGACAACCCAGACCGCCTTGGCCACGCTGGCCCCGAAGGAACGGGCCGCCACAAAGGGTTCGCTGCGCTCGAAATCGCCTCTGTCCGCTGTCGGCCACAGCAGCACAGCGAAGACGGCATAGAACAGGACTGCACCCGGGCCACCCCCGAACGGCGTCGCCCCACCCTGGAAGATCCCACCCGCCGCTTCGCCGAACCACCAGACGCCCAAGGACCACGGAATCGACACCGCCAACGCCAACTTGGTGGTCCGCCGCCAGATGATGCCGAAGGCGATGGCGAACTGGACGAGTACAAACAGGGTGTTGGTCAGGATCGGGGCGTGATCGACGATCGAAGCGTTCCAGGTCACCGCGTGGGACACCACTCCCGGATTGCCCGGAGCCAACGAGTTCAACATGCCGCTGAAACCGTTCGATCCCTTCGTGAACATGAAGGGCTGCAACTGCAACACGGCGTCGAGCAACCAGATGGTGGCCAGCACCAGTTGGTAGGTTCGGACCGGATCCGGGTGGGGAGCCCTACGAACCGGGTCGCCGGCAAACCCCCCTCCAGCGGAGGTGCCATCCGTTCGGGTGACGGTTGTCGCCATGGCTTGAACTCCCCACGTTCCACGTACTCCCACGCCGCAGGGCATTTTCTACTACGAACCGTAGTAACAAATCAAATCAGAGGATCTTCCATGAAGACGCCACGGCGGACAGACCCGGGGACAACCAGTGAACGCCCGGAAACGGACGCGGTGAACAGGTGAATGCAGCCGCTGTCTCTGACACCCGGCCCCGTGCGGATCCTCGCTGGACCCGCCGGTTCGGCCTAGTAGAAGAGGGCGCTGACCCCGACGAGGATGATCGTCGACACGGCGACCCACACGGTGAAGATCCGGATGATGCGCAGGCGGTAGTAGCGCCCGTCGGCGTACATGTTCTTCTGGGCCCGGTGCCACAGTCCGTAGGCGATGAAGCCGACCAGAAGGAGGTGCGCCAACGTCGATCCCATGAAGAACTCGTAGGTCGAGGCGTACGCACCGTCCACGGTGGTGAACGGCAGCTCCTGGAACTGGACGATCTGCATCACGATCGACGCCAGGACGAAGACGAAGAACAGGGCACCCAGTCCGCCGATCGCACCCCGTCCGCCACGTTCACGCGACGCCCGTTCGGCCCCCCAGGCCAGCAGGGCGGCCACCACGATCAGGACGGCCACAATGATGCCCCAGGTTGGATCGGCCTTCGGGATCGGAGCGGTGATCGCCGTGTTGGCCGAGTTGGCCACATTGGCCAAACCGTTGGTGCAGAGGTTGCGGCTGCTGCCGGGCTGGGCGTTGGCGATGGCGGTGGTGCACTTGGCAAAGATCCACCCGCCGTTGGTGTTCAACGCCCGCAGGTAGAACCAGACGAAGATCTCGAGCACCAGAAAGAGGCCGTCACCGGCGATGAGCAGCCAGAGCGCCATGCGCTCTTTCTGATCTCGGGACTCGGGAGTTTCGTGATGACCACCGGCGTGGTCGTCTCCATGGCTGTCGCCGTGGTCGTCATGTTCGATGTCGGTCATGGCCATCAGTGGCTCCCCCCGTCACTGGCTGAAGCATCGGCTCCCACCGGAACCAGTTCGGGTTCCCGTTCTGGTTCCGGTTCGGCAAACGGTGCCAACTGACCCGGAGGCGGTGTGTCGCCGTACCCGTAGGGATCTTCCGTCACCACCGGGTCCACCAGGAAGTTCTCCAGAGGCACCGGGGTCGGGATCAGCCACTCCAGGGTGCGGGCGTGCCACGGATTGGGCGGCGCGATCTCGCCATTCCGCCACGAGTGGATCATGGCGTAGAGGAAGATGAGCCAACCCAGCATCAACACGTAAGCACCAGCGGTCGACATCTGGTTGGCATGGAGGAAGATGGGGTCGTAGTAGGCCACCCGGCGTGGCATGCCCTGGAAACCTTCCCAGAACTGGCCGAAATAGGTGACCTGGATCCCGATGGCGATGAACCAGAACGCCACCTTGCCGATCTTCTCGTCCAGCATGCGGCCGGTCATCTTGTTGAACCAATAGCACACGCCCGCCGTGGCCCCGATCATGGCGCCACCAAGCAGGGTGTAGTGGAAGTGGGCGGTGACGAACATGTCACCGTGGAAGTACTGGTCGGCCGGCACGTCGGACAGGTAGATGCCGGTCACCCCGCCGATGATGAAGTTCCACAGGAAGAGATAGGCGAAGTACATCGGCAACCGGGTCCAGATCGAACCCTTCCACAACGTACCCACGATGACCAGGAAGATGATGCCGGTCGGAATCGAGATCAGCTCGGTCGTCACCATGAACGGTCCGGCCAGCAGTGGAGCCCAGCCGGTCGTGAACATGTGGTGCGCCCAGACCATGATGGACAGGGACGCGATGCCGACAAAACCGGCGATCGCCACCTTGTAGGCAAACACCGGCTTACGGGCAAAGGTCGAGCAGATCTCGAGTATTGCGCCCACACCGGGGATCAGGATCACGTAGACCTCGGGATGGCCCATGATCCAGAAGACGTTCTCCCACAGCCAGCCGTTGCCTCCGACCTGGTTGACGAAGAACGACGTACCCGTCGCCCGGTCGGTGATCATCATGCTCATGTCCAACAGGAAGGCGGGCATGGCATAAAGACCCAGGGCTCCACCGACCATGGACGCCCAGACGAAGATCGGCAGTCGACCCATGGTCATGCCCTTGGCCCGCATGGTCATGATCGTCACCACCGTATTGATGCCGGCGACGGTGACCGAGACGACGAAGGTGATGATGCAGATGGCGAAGGCGTCCATGGCGGCGGGCGCCTGCACCGAAAGCGGGGCGTACGTCGTCCACCCGGCATCGACCCCACCGAGGAAGAAGGTTGCCATCAGGGGTGGAACGGCCGAGAAGATCACCCAGAAACTCATGGCGTTGAGCCGGGGGAACGCCATGTCCTTCGCCCCGATCATGATCGGCATGATGAAGTTGGCGAACGGCCCCGACACCATGATGATGGTGGCGATGATCATCGTCATGCCGTGGATGGTCACGATGGCGTTGTAGGTCTCGGGATCGAGGAAGGTGCTGTGCGGCGTGATCAGCTGGGTGCGGATCATCATGGCCAACGCCCCACCTACTCCGAACAGGGCCATCACGAAGACCAGGTACTGCGTGCCCACCACCTTGTGGTCGGTGCAGTACTTCCAGTAGCGCCAACCGCCCTGGCTGACCCCGGCGGCATAGAGCTCGTCCTCGTGGGTCTGGTCCTTGCCCCGCAACCACCGGAACGGGGCGTTGAACGTTCCCATGCCGGCGTTGAAACCGATGACCCACGACGCCATGGTGACGGTGACCACCATGTCCGTTCCCCAGTTGGAACTCTGGAGCAGGGCATGGGAGACCAGCCAGCCGATAAAGCCGCTGATGATCCCGACCGCCAGACCGGTGAAGATGTTCTGTCGCCGGTACAGTCCACCGGCTTTGGGGCCAAGATTGGTGTCTTCCAGATAGTGGATCTCGGTTGCCGTGCTCACTTCGACCATCCTTCCTTCGTCATCCGGACCAACGGGCTCGCGGGGCTCTCGCCACCGACCACCCGGTCCGCTTGGACCCGCCCTTGAATACCCGAACCCATCCCCGAACCCGTAGGTGTCGACCGGTACCTCATGATCCGGCCACCGTGGCGCTCAGGCCCGAAATGGTCGGCTGGGTCTCCGCCAAACGGGCCGCTGCGGCCGGCTTGGCCCCCTGGGCCACCAGGAAATTGGCGAACTGCTGGGATGAAACCACATCGCCCGGGGAGTACATGAAGGCGTGGTACAGCCCACACAACTGGCTGCACCGCACCGTGAACTTGCCCATCCGGTCGGGGGTGGCCCGGATGATCGTCACCTCGTTGGGGTTGGCGTCGACCTGAACGCCGAGATTGACGGGCCAGAAGCCGTGGGTGATGTCTTCCGAGGTGATCTGGAACTCGACCGGCCGGTTCACGGGAAGCATGAGGTCGTGGCTCACCACCGACGTACCGGGATACTGGAAGTCCCAGGCCCACTGCTGACCGATGACCTTCACCACCAGGGTGTTGGAGTGGGTGACCTGCTGGGCTGACCAAACGGTGATTCCCCACACCAGCAGGACCAGCACGAGGGCGGTGGAAGCGACCAGCCAGATGGTGGTCAACGGGCCGTCGCCGCGCTGGGGAGCGCCGTCCGGAGGCGGTTCGCTCATATTGTGCTTCTTCGGCCGCCAGGCCACCAGGCTATAGATGCCCACGGCGTAGACGATGGCCGCCACCGGGGCAGCCAGGATGGAGAAGAACACCATCGTCTCGAAGACGTCGGTACCCTGGTTGGACAGCAGGGCCGGGAAGATGTGGTGGGGCAGGAAGAGACTGATCAGCACCCCAACGGCCGTCATCGGCAGCCAGATGATGAAGATCTTTCCTCCGGCCCGGGAGAAGAACGGCTTCCCCGACAGGTAGTTGTCGATTTCGTGGCCGGCGTGCTCGAGGCCGTCGTGCTCCGGCCCGCCGACCCGGCCGGCGTCATGATCGTGGGTTTCAGACGACATGGAGGAACCCCGCCATGAATCCGTAGGCGCCCATCACGGCCCCGAAGTTCCCCACCATCAGCCCGCAGGGAAACTCGCAGTTCCAGGCGTAGGTACCCTTGGGTCCCACAAAGAAGCCGAACTTCACCGTGTAGGCCTTGGCTCCTCCCCCGGGACCGTCCCCGCCGTTGGTCGTACCAGTCGGGAAGCTGGTATCCGTCGGCAACGGCACACTGACGAACAAACTCGGGTTCTGGTCATTGGCACCGGGCGCCGGGCGAAGGGTGAAGGTGTGTCCGACGCTGCCTGGATCGACCGCGCTTACCGTCTTGGTCACGCCGTTCGGTCCCGTGATCTGGGCCACGTTGGGAACCAGCCGGCCATTCACCTCCGAGAGCGTTCCATGCACCTGGGCGAAGTACGGGTTGTTTAAGGCCCCACCCGAGTCGTACTGGGTGATGGTCATCGTCACGTACGAGTTGGCCGGAACCTGGAACTCGTTGGTGTTGCCATACGCCGGCCATCCCGAGTTGCCGCTCGGGTGGATGGGCTGGCCGTTGACGACACCCGTCGAATCCGGGTAGGTCGTGCTCACCAGGGAGACGTGCTGGTAGGTCTTTCCGTTGTAGGTGATGGTCCCCAACGACTGGGCCACTTCGGTACCGGCCGGTGACTTGTAGGTCTCCGACCAGAAGAACGTTCCGATCCCTCCGAGCAGCAGCAGGGCCACAACCACCGTGGCGATCAGGCCCACAGCTTTCGGTCGGGAACCCGCCGGTCCGGACGGTTCAACACCCGCCGGTTCCGCCGGTGCCCTCTCCATGGTGTCCACCATCAGCGCACTCCTCTTCCTGTTACCTTCTTGTTGCCAAACTTGTTGCCAAACTGCCGGTTGCCGGTCAACCCACTGGCCTGTCGCAAACCCACTGGCTCACTTGGTTGCCTGCGTTTGTTTCATCTTCCAACTCCAGATTCCTGCCATCCGGGCACGAACCGCCAGCCAAAACTGTCCCCCGACCACTCATTCACTATCACCGTTTTTCCCGTCGGTCAATCAACAAGTGCGACCAATCCCGGAAAACCGATGTGGACATGACGGACTGAAAATCTTTCATCGGTGGTCAGTCGGACGTTCTGGTGGCACCACAGCCAACTTTCATGCTCCGATTGGCCTGGTCGGTCCGGCGCAGTCCGAATGCTCCCGTCCGCCGGGAATGGCCCGGGGACCGGGACGGACAAACGGTCCGTACCCAGTCGCTTGCGGCACGAAGCATCGACACGATTCACCACATCACATTGCCCAAACTGCAACCGGAAACGACGGTCGTCCCAACGCACCATGACTCACACCGGATTAGCCTGAAATTGTGGTCACACCGGCAGCCGGGGAGCACCCGACCGACAGCATGCGTCTCCGGGGCGCTCCAGCGCTTCGCCTGCACCTCACGCTGGCCATCGGCCTCCTCGTCTGCGTGGTGGCGTTCGTCATCGAGATCTTCCGGGCGCTGGGCGGCAACACACTCAGTTGGTGCTACGTCTTCGAGTGGCCCATCCTGGGCGGTTTTGGAACCTACGTCTGGTGGAGTCTGCTCCACGGCCACGACCGACGCCGGTCACGACACCGGGCGCTGACGGGAACAAAGGCGTCGTCCCGAGAACTGGTTGAGGCCCCGGGTGACGCTTCCTCCGCCGACCGGTCGACCACCTCCGACGGTCACATTGACGACCAGCAGCATGAGGATCCCGATCTCGACGCCTGGAACGCCTATCTGCGCTCCCTGGAACGCGGGGAGTTCGGCCGCCGGGACACCTGACGCCGGCCAACAGAAACGGGAGCCGCGTTGCCCGTTGCCGTTAGTTCGACGAGCCGTACTGGATGGAGACCGTCACACTTGGTCGTTTCGTCCAGATGGTCGTCCCCGGAATCCAACGGTATGTCGAAAGATCCGACCCGGCCGGAACCAGGGCCGTCACGGTGCCGGCCTGGAGGACGACGTCGGTTGTGCCGGACGGCGGCGGAGGTGTCGACGTCCAGTTGACACCGCCTGCCCCCGTCACCAAGACCTTGAGTGCTGCCCCGTGGCGAAGCAGCACCACGGCGCCGGCCAACGCCAGCGTCGACGTACCGGTCCCGGTGGCCACCAACGACCACCCGGGAGGAACCGGCAGAAATGGGGAGAAGCTCCACGATCCCGGTGCGTCATCGCCCGGTGGCCACGGCGCAGAGACATAGACCAGTGCCCTCCGGCCCTCCCGGGTCGTTCCCAACAGCAGGCCCAGCCCGGTCACGGTGTGATCGATCCGGATGACGGTCGAGATGCCGACCGCAGATTCCATCCCGGGCACCACCACCCCGGCGGTCAGCCAGGTCCAGCGTGCACCGAGGGCGTCGGGTCCGGCCGCAGCTGCCGGCTGCCCGAACAGGCCGAAGTGTCCCGGATTCCCGCAGCGTCCCCCCACAACCAGTCGGCCGTCCGGTCCGGCCAACACCGCCGTCAACGCCTGAAGGTGGCACTCCGGGGCCACCGACGAAAGGTCCTCCGTCGTGGTCAGCGCGCTCCAGTGGGTCAGGGGTCCACTGGCCACCACCACGGTCTGTCCCTGGCCCGACTGCCGGGTGAGCCCCGACGGGCTGTCGGCGACGGACCAGGTACCCGAAAGCAGAGCCGCCACTTCGCTTCCCGCCTCGAGACTGGTGACCGCATCGGGCGCCGAAAGGACCGGACCGGGCACCGTGGCTGCCCGGGTCCACCGTTCACCGTTGTCGGTCGATTGGGCGAAGGACGAGAACCTGAGTCCCGAGTAGGGCAGGACGACCGAGTTCAGAACACCAGAGGTGCCCTTCGACGTGGCCAGTCCTCCGTTGGTGGCAATCCCGGGCGGCGTGGCCACCTTCCACGCTGACGACGCTGAGGCCCGGGCCATGACCTGCCAGAAGGTATTGGCCGGATCTTCCAGATGACCCATGGCCAGCGATGCCGACGCCTCGGAGTCGCTGGCGATGGAAGAGGAGAGAGGGAGCGACGTCCAGGTCACGCTGCCGTCTCCCGATGCACCGGACGGTGAGGCTGGCAGTCCGGCGTGTTCGATGACTGCCACGGCACCGACCAGAAGGGCAGCCACCGCGAAGACCGTGACCACCGTCGGCCACCTCCGGGCCTCTGTAGATGGCGGATCACCTCCGCGGGTGCCCCGGCCCGGTCCGGCCGAGGAGTCCCCTTCGGCCGGCCGGAGATCAGGACGGTCTTCCTGGGGTTCCCCCTCGCTCCGCTCTCCCGTTTCGCTCATGACTTCTGCACCGCACGAACCTGCTGGTCGACGAGGTTCGAGAAGGACGAGGGAAGGACGCCGTTGGTCGCCGCACCCGGGTTCGAGTTGACGATCGAACGGATCTGCCCCGAGGAGTCGATGATGTAGACGACGTCGGAGTGCAGGATCATCGAACCTCCCGGAAGTACCGTTCCACCCGCGTTGTAGGCGTTCCAGACGGACTGCAGCTCCGACAGGGTCCCGGTCAGGAAGTACCAGTTCCCCACGTTTTCGAGATTCTCCTGCCGGTTGAACTGGTTGACCGTCGTGATCGAGTGGTACACGGGATTGGTGGCCACCGCCACGAACTTGACGTTGGCGGCGTCCGGCCCCAGCTGCTCGTTGGCCACCAGAAGCTCCTGGGCGATGGTCGGACAGTCGTTGACACACACCGGGTCGAGGAACGTCAGGACAACGGTCGACCCCCTGAACGAAGCAAGGGAGACCGGCCGGCCATGCTGGTCGACCAGGGAGAAGCCCGGCGCCGGGCCATTTGCCACCTCGGGTACTCCGTTGGCAGCTTCGATGACGATGGGATCGGCCTGCGGGTTGAGGGCGGCCACTGCCATCGGCGCCGAACCCACCAGGATCATCACGATGGCTCCCACCATGGCCGCCAGACGCCCGGCCCAGGAGGTGTCGACCTTCTGCCACCAGGACCGTCTCACCCCGCCGGGTCCGTCCGCCGGGGTGGCCGGGGTTGCCTTGGGTGCCGGTTCCCCGCCGCCGGACCAGCTCGTGGCGGCCAGAACGGCGACCAGTGCCAGCAGCAGGAACGGCAGCATCGAGTTGGGGTCGGTGCCGGTCCCTCCGAGAAAACCGAAGTTCTCGACGAAAACCCAGTCGAAGACGCAGAACACCGCCAGCAGGCCGAGCGCAGTCCGGAGCCGCCGTCCGGCCACAAAGGCTCCTCCCACCACTGCCATGATGGCGGTCGCCACCAGGTTCACCAGAACGGCGTGATGCTCGGCCAGGCGGGAGAACCACGACACCAGCGCCGAGGTGGCGTGGGGCTGGGGCGTTGCGGCCATGGTCCGGGTCATGGCCACCAACGTGCCCGGCTCACCGCCGAGGGAGCCCTGCCAGAATCCCCGGCCGGGAAAGGCCTGAAGACCGGCCATGACCAACAGGAAGACTCCCATGCCGACCAGGAGGTACCGGCCAAGGCGCTCGGTTCGCCACACCCGTTCGGGCAGGGCCACCAGGCCTCCGGCGATGGCGTAGAACAGGACGGCACCCGGAGCACCGAACAGAAAGGTGAGTCCCGGGGCGAAGATGGCGCCGAATGCGTTGCCGAAGATCCAGACGACCATGCCCCAGAGGAGCGATGCCAGCCCGGCCAGTTCGGACCACCGGCCCCGGGGCGCAACGATGAGGAGGAGTCCAATGCCGACCTGGATCCACACCGTGGCCGCCGCCGCCGTCACCGGGTGGCGGGTCCAGAGGGTCACCCCGAAGTTGACGATGCCCTGCACCCAACCCGGCGATGTGGCCGCCGCCGGCTGCAGCACGTTGGTCGGCAGGCCGAGCGGCATGCCCGACTGCACCTGCAAGAGCCCGTCAAAGATCCAGAACGCCCCGAACCCGATCCGGGCCACCCTCCGGGCGACAGGTTCGGTACCGAGTGTTGCGAGGTGACTCCCGGGCCGGTCCACCGCCAGTTGACCGGCACCACCATCGGAGCCACTCCGGGCCCGGACCATCTGGCGATACTGGAACGAACGGAGCCCGTTCCAGGCCACAAAGAGCACCAGCGCCACGATCAGCAGCAGTGATCCTTGACGAAGCAGGGCGTTCTGGAAGGCCTGGAGAACAATCGAACTGTTGCCACCCCCGCCACCCATGCCGGTCATGGGCCGACCGCTTCACGACGGAACTTCACGGGTCAACCGTATGACGCGATCCCTCCGGTTACCAATCACCGCTCGAGACGGCAGGTATCTCGGGAAACCTTCCCCGGGACGGTCTGAATGACAGAAGGGTCACATCACCCGGGTCTTGGTCATCGTCCCGGACTCCCGGGGCCCACCCCATCGTCTCCCACCGGGATCACCAGAGGGCGCCGGAACAGGCGGTCAGGAGACGGTGAGAGAACCCGGAGCGGTTGCCGCCCCGCCCTTGGTCGTCACCACCACCGAGCCCGACATGGCTTTCTTGGTGATGGTCACCTGGATCTGGTCGGGGATGCTGCTGGCCACGGTGACCTTGCCTCCGCCCACCGTGACCGACTTGATCGAGGTGAATCCGTAGCCGTTGATGGTCAGGACGCCACCGACGGAAACCGAGGAGGACGAGAGCGAAACGATCGAAGGAGCGAGGGTGAAGGTCTTCTTCCAGGTGACCGATCCACCCGGGTTGGTCACGACCACCGAACCGGTGGCGGCACCGGTCGGCACGGTGACCTGGTCCACCAGATTGGTCTCGGAGTCGATGGTGGCGGCGGCTCCACCGATCGTGACCGACGTCACGTCACCGAGATTGGTTCCGACGATGTTGATCCTGGTGCCCACGGTGGACTTCGCCGGCACCGAGGTCAGGGTCGGTGCGTAGGTGAACGGTGAGGACGTCTGAACACAACCCCCCTTCCCCCCGTTTGCCTGGTTCGACCAGAGACCCTGCACCGGCACCGAGCCGGTGGCCAGGTTGAGATTGAAGGCAGCGCCCGCTCCGGTCACGTAGGCGCAGGTGTCGCCGATCTCGTTGCCCCCGCCATCGGTCCAGCCACCCGGCACCGTGGTCTCCGGGTAGGCATCGGTGATCGTCTCTGCATACTCGTGGCTGGCTGCTTCACCGGCCCCGTCAAGCAGGCCCGGGCTGTTCACACTTCCGGCCCCACACTGATAGCCGGCGTCGGGCACGTAGGGCAGGTTGGTCCACGGCAGGATCGGCCCGGCCACGGCACCGCCACCATCGATGGCCGGATCGTTGGTGTCGTCGTGGTAGGCGCAGTACCCGGTGCCCGAGTTCGCCCATCCGTCCGGGTTTGTCCCCGTGGGCGAAGCGATCACGTACTGGGTGTTGGCGTTCTGGGACTGGGTGGTGTTGCCGAAGTGGGCGGCCGCCGCCTCGGCTTCAGCTGCCAACTGGTTGCCGGTGGCACCGGCCGCTGTTTCCAACGACGCCGTCGATGAGTCGTCGAACCACACTCCGGCCAGAGGCGGTGCCGTCGGATACGGAACATTCTGGCTGGTGGGATTGCAGAACTCGGTGCCGAGCGGGACAGCCTGGCAGTACTGGGTCAACGTCGTCGACCACGTTTCACCGTTCGTACCGAGTCCTCCGAAGAGCTTCTGCAGCATGGTGGCTTCACCATTGGGGTCATTGGAGAACGTCACGTCGCCACTTGCGCTCGTTCCGGAAGTGCCCCACTGGGTTCCCCCGGTGATGCTCCCCCACTGGCCGCCGAAAAAGACGAGATAGAGCTTGGGTTGTCCGGCCATCACTCCCTGGTTGACGATGCCCGAGGACTGGCCGCCTCCGGTGGCCGTGGTGCCACCGCCGTAGGTCAGGTTCCTTCCCGCCGCCTTCAGGCCGGCAGTGGAGACAAGAGCCGAAGCGTGCAGTGAAGCGCGAACCGAAGCCGCCGCCGCCGGAGTGGTGATCCGCGGGACGGCGCCTTTGCGAAATGTGTGCCCATCCGCCGTCGGCACGGTCAGGGACGGCGCCGAAGACGCCGGGGAGGCTGCGCCGGCTTGCGTAGCCACCCCGGAAGTGAGCGGAGAGACCCCCGCCAGGGTTCCACTGGCCAGCAGGGCAACACCGGCCAAGGCCGCCAAAGGGAGGCGCCGACGTGGCCGACCTGAATCGACGGAGTGTCCACTGCCTGTCTGGTGCATCGTTCCCATCCGCTTCCCTGCCCGTATCGACTCTGGTTGACCCTGACGACTTTCGATTGGACCGGGCCCTGACCCCGATCCGACCATCTCTACTCTCTAACGTACCGGCGGTCCCACTGTTACCGCACCTGACCACTCTAAGAACTTCGTCATTTCTCGGGGAAAACTGGAGCGGGACGGCACGGAACCCTCTCAAAGGGTCCGGAAGTACTCAGGAACCGAACAGGTGGCCGTAGTTGGCGCCCCGGCGTAGATGGTGGCCCCCGTCGATGGCGAGGTTGTCACCCGTGATCCATGACGACTCCGGGCCGGCGAGAAAACGGACCGCCTCGGCGATGTCTTCCACCGTGCCCAACCGGCTGATCGGCATCTCCGCCAGGTAGTCATCGAGCAGTGGGCCACCCGCCGTGATGAAGGACATCAACTCGTCGTCAACAATGCCCGGCTGCACGGTGTTGACCCGGACACCGGTCGCCCCGAGCTCTTCGGCGGCGTAGCGACAAAGCATGTCGATGCCCGCCTTCGAGGCGCCGTACGCCCACAGGTAACGGTGGGGGAAACTTCCGGCACCCGACGACATGCCGATGATCGAGCCACCGGTCGCCTCTCCGGATCCGGCCGGAGTTCCCACGCCCGCAGCCATGAGCGGAGCGGCGTGCTTGATGCAGAGAAACGTGCCGACGAGGTTGAGGTCGATGGTGGCCCGCACCCCTTCGACATCCGCCCCGGTGATCGGTCCCATGTGGTGGGCCCCACCGGCACAGGCAAACAGGATTTCGAGGCGGCCCCGGTCCGACGAGGCCGCGGCAACGGCGGCCGCCACCTCGTCCTCCACTGTCACGTCGGCCACCACGTAGCGGGCCGATCCCACCGGGCCTCCGGATGCCTTGACCTCGGCAATGAGGGACTCGAGTTCACCGATTGCGGCCACCAACTTCTCTTCGGTTCGTCCGCAGATGGTCACATGCGCGCCGTCGCGGACCAGACGCAACGAGGTTCCGAGTCCGATGCCACTGCCGCCACCGGTCACCAATGCGGCATATCCCGCAATGCCGCCCGGTCCGTTCGCCTTGGCCGTATCCATGGTCATCGTGCTCCTTCACCACTCGCTCGACGGGGACGTTCCCCTTCTTGTGGGCCATCTTTCCATGTCCGGAATCCCGGCCACGCCCGACGGGCAGGGCTCCCGGGCCGGGCCGCCGCTCGCTAGGGTCGGCACCACCACGACGACCCCAACCGGAGGCCCGGTCTTCATCCCGGACCTGGCGCCGACCGGTTCCAACCTTCCGAAGGATGCCCACCATGCCTGAGAGGACCTACAGCCTCGCCGATCTCTTCGAGATTGTCACCGACACGGTTCCCGACCGCTTGGCGCTGGTGGCCGGTTCGGCCCGGCTGACCTACGGAGAACTCGACGCCCGGGCCAACCGGTTTGCCAACCACGTCGAAGGACTCGGCCTGGCCCCGGGAGCCCATGTGGGGATCCTCGCCCACAACCGGGCCGAGTGGGCTGAAGCGATGATCGGCTGTTACAAGTCCCGCACCGTGCCCATCAACCTGAACTACCGCTACGTCGTGCCCGAGTTGCGGTACGTAATCGACAATGCCGACCTTGAACTACTGGCCTTCGAGCGCAGTCTCACCGACCTGGTGGCCGGCGCACTCGAAGATCCCGGGTCCGGGACCGGAGACCGGTCTGGTGGGCCAGGATCGCAAGCAACCTCCGATCCGGGGCGCCTCGCCCACTTCATGGTGATCGAGGACGGCGCCCCACCCCGGGACATCGGACACAAGGTCGACGAATACGAAGCAGCTCTGGCGGCCTCGTCTCCCGACCGCAGCGGCTTGCCGCGTTCCGGAGACGACCTCTACATCCTCTACACCGGTGGCACCACCGGCATGCCCAAGGGCGTCATGTGGCGACAGGAGGACATCTTCTTTGCCGCCATGGGCGGAGGAAGTTGGGACGGCACGCCCATCGACCGGCCGGATGAACTGGCCAGCCGGCTGCCCCTTGACGACAATGCCAGCCCCGTCATGCTGATGGTCGCCCCCCTCATGCACGGGAACGCCCAATGGGGTATGTGGAGCGCCTTCATGATGGGCGCCACCGCTGTCCTCTACACCGAGCACAGCTACCAGCCCGAAGTCCTCTGGCAACTCATAAGCGACGAAGGCGTGGCCTCGGTCGCGCTGGTCGGGGACGCCATGGCCCGACCCCTCGCCGAGACCCTAGCCAATGCCTTGCCCGGAACCTACGACCTCTCCTCCCTGTTCGCCATCGCATCAGGGGGCGCCATGCTCTCGGCCACGGTGAAGGCCGAACTCAAGGCACTGCTGCCCAACGTCCTCATCATGGACCGGTTCGGAGCCAGTGAGACCGGCCGTCAGGGAGCCGTGGAAGAGGGAGCCACCGGACCACGGTTTGTGATGAGCGAAGACACCTCGGTCCTCGACGAGAACCTCGTTCCCCTGGTTCCAGGCGATGGCCGGGTCGGCCGTCTCGCCCGGGCCGGACGGGTTCCGGTTGGCTACTACAAGGATCCCGAGAAGACTGCGGCCACCTTCCAGGTCGACGCCCAAGGGGTGCGGTGGTCGCTGCCGGGCGACTCGGCCATCGTCGAAGCAGACGGCACCATCACCGTGCTCGGCCGGGGGTCGGCCTCGATCAACTCGGGAGGCGAGAAGATCTTTCCCGAGGAGGTGGAGGCGGCCGTCAAGACCCATCCCGCCGTGTTTGACGCCATCGTTGTGGGACTGCCTGACGAACGGTTCGGCCAGCAGGTTGCCGTTGCCGTCCAGATCAAGGCCGGGGCCAACCCGCCGACACTTGAAGCGCTCCAGGAGCACTGCCGGACCATGATCGCCGGCTACAAACTTCCCCGCCGGATGGTCGTCATCGACGAGGTGCCCTTGACGGCGGCCGGCAAACCTGACGGGAAGATGGCCCAGACGATGTTCTCCTGACCCTGGCCCGGTCAGATATCGAGGACCCGATCGGACCGGGCCATGGTGAACGGCCAACCCGTCGTCACGCCGCCTCCACGGCCGGAGTCCGGAAGGTCCGCAGGAGTTCGACCGTGCCGATCACCCGGTTCACCGACCGGTCCAACAGGTCGTCGTCGATGTCAGCCACCCGGAACGCTCCGGCTTCGGGCCAGAGTCCCACCACCCGGGCCGGAATGTCACGTCCCGGACGGGACAGCATGGAGAGCAGTGCCACCATGCCGAGTTCGGTGGTCCACGATCCGGGAGGCAGACCGGGGCCGACCAGCACCAGGACATCGCCGGCGCCCCGCGTCGGGCCGGGGTTGTGGGTCACGAGGAGGTCAGCCCGGGCCTTCAGGCGGACCGACCGGGCCGTCGGACACACCCACTGGTCATCAGTGGCCACAAAGGAGAGATTGGCCTCAGTGGCCAGATGATCCCAGGGGAGGGCGGTCCAGACTCCCGTAGCCCACCCGACGGCATCGGCCATCACGGCGGCCCGACCGCCCGCTCCGAGGGAGGCCACCCAGGGCTCCCAGTGGTAGACCTGCTGGCCGGTTGCGTTCCAGGCGGCCAGGGCTTCATCCAGCACGGGACCAACGGCCACAGAGGGTGCGTCATGGAGACCCCGGCGACAGGCGCCGAGCAATGCCACACCCAGACTCCGTCGTATGAAGCCGGGTTTCCAGGCAAAGGGCTCCTCGGGAAACGGTCCCTCCCCAGGACGACTGGCCAGGCGACGGAGCAGGGGCAGGGTGACCACTACCGGTTGAGGGCTGGTGTCTCCACCTCGACCGCTCCCGCGTACGATCGATCCGCCTCCCACCTGTTGCTGTTCCGTCGAATCTTCGGTGTCGGCGACGGGAGGCCCGACTTCAGGCGCCACGTCGGCCGGGGGGCCGGGAACTGCAGCCGTCACGCTGTGCAACTCCGTCGTCAGCCGTTCGACGAGCAACCGCCGCGGCTCCGGCCCAACCGGTTCGTTGAGTGGATCCAGGATGGCCCGACCCAACTCCTCGGGAAACATCCGTCCACCAGCAACGTGACCGGTGGCGACCATCACGCGACCTGTTCCAGGGGATGCCCGTCACGACCGGTTGCGGCCTCATCGACCGGGCCGGCCGGTGCACCCGGCGGACGTGGGGTCAAACGTCGTCCTTCCCCGGTGACGAGGCGCGGGGCCGAAGCACGCCGATCGATCCTGGTATCTCGAGCGGGTCCGAAAGGGCCCTCGGCGGTCGCCTCGCCGGACGGTGCGTCCCCGTCCGACCCGACTCCGGCCGGGCCATCGATCAGGCTGAACGCTTCAGCCGCACAACTCCCACACCACACAGAGCTCGCCGGCCGGATGCCACCGCCGACGGCACCGGATGCCACCGGGCCCAGGGTGCGCAGGACCCGGACACCGGCGATCAACCGCCGGGCTGCACTGGCCAGCATCAACTCGGTAACCGGCTCGACCTCGAGGGCACCGGTCCTGGTGTAGTAGGTGGCAACCACAAAGGGGGGCGTCCCCCAACGCAGCGCCTCGACGAGGGCCATCAGGTGACGCTCGTGGCGGTGTCCCGGCCGAGGTGTCCCGGCCAGAACATCCACCAGAGCGACCGTCGCCTCTCCGGAAACCGGGCGGCCCACCGCCAGGTCGGCCCGGGCCAGCAACTCGATCTGCCCGTCGGCGAGTTCGACCCGCATCGCCTGGTCGGTGCGGGGCAGCCACGAGGCATGCAGACGGGGCCAGCGGGCCATCAGGTCCCGACCCTGGCGATCCACCTCGGACTGCAGCGCCCGTTGTTGACCCAGAGGCTGCGACTCCAGCCAGTTCAACAGACCTTCGTGACGGGGATCGATGGCCAGAACCGACCGGGCATCAAGAAACGGGGTGTCAACTTGGCCGGTGGTCACGACCTGCCGGAACACAATTCCCATCATCACCTCGATGACCAACGCTTCCGACACGTCCGGACGCTCCTCATCCGCCCCGGAAGATCCGGACCCGATGGCGACTGGACCGTGGGACGACCGTGGCGCCCCACCCTCGCCGGCTGGAGCGTGGGTGGCACAGGCAAGAGCCCTCCGAAGCCGTTCACGGGTGACGAGCAGGGGAACCGAAGGGCCACGGCGACCTGAAACCTCCACCGGTCCCGGGTCTCCGTTACCGGCATCAGCCGGGACCGGTCCGGTGGCCAACGCCGCCTCAAGGTGCCGACGAAGGCGGTCCATGGCTTCGGAATCGACGACCAACCGTGGGCGCCCGAGGTCCCGCAACCGGTCCAGCAACGCCTCTCCGGCCAGCGGTGTCCAGCCCCGCAAACGCGAACTCTCCACGGTCGCAGTCACCTGCTGCGGCTCCTTTGGACGGTGGGTCGCCTTCGAAGTGTTCACGGACGCCCTTGCGTCCATTTGCTTCTCTGTCACTCGCATGGCGACAGTGTGGACCAGGGGTGTCACATGTCTCCCCGGTGCGCCCGCCCGGTTGGCGGGGTCGACCGGTAGCCTCTGGGGTGATGACGCCTGCCGTGAGTCCGGTCTTTGTCGTGGGGTTCTCGACGTTCGTCGTGGCCACGTTGGTGCTGGTGTTCCTGACCCTTCGTTTCACCTTTCGCCGGGCGGCAGCCGACCGGGCGACCTGGCTGGCCCGACAGGCGGGAGAGCGCGATGGCAAGGACACCGGCGGGGATGACGACGGTGACGGCGAAGAAGATGACGAAGATGGGGACCCGGGCTGGACGGCACTGGTTCTGGCGGGCGGGGGCACCCGAGGAGCAGTACAGATCGGCATGCTCCAGGTTCTGAGCGAGCACGGCTTCCGGCCGGACAGGATCTACGGCACTTCGGTCGGCGCCATCAACGGTGTCGGGTTCGCCGGAAATCCGACCCCGTCCGGCGTGACCCAGATGGGCGACATCTGGCGGGAACTGACGGCCGACACGGTCTACCCGCAGGGCCGCCTCCACGGCCCCTGGATGTACATCCAGCAGCGAGACGCCGTCTACGCCAACAGCGGGCTACGGGGAGTCCTCGAGGCGTCTTTCCCCTTCGAGAGACTCGAGGAGACCGTGATACCGGTCGAAGTGGTGGCCACCTCGCTCGCCGACGGGCGGGAGCACTGGTTCACCGCCGGGCCGGCGGTGCCCATCGTCCTGGCCTCCACCGCCATCCCGGCCATCTATCCTCCGGTCGAAATCGACGGCGGTCTCTTCATCGACGGGGGGGTCGTGGACAATGTTCCGATCCGGCGGGCCATTGATGCCGGGGCGACCCGGGTGGTGGTCCTGTTGTGCTCACCGCCGACCTTCGCACCACCGGTGGCCCGACGGCCGGCGGAAGCCATGGTCAACGCCCTGTTCATCTCGATCCATTCCCGTTTTGCCCGGGACATGGCCGACGTGCCCGATCACGTGGAGGTCATCCTCTGCATCGGCGGGGAATCCTCCAGCCGGAACTTCGACGACTTCGACAACACCGAAGCGTTGATTGAAGAGGGGCGCCGGGAGGCCGAGGACGTGGTCCGTCGCTACCGGCTGGGTTTCCCGTCGATGTCGTCCGATGATCCGGCCACGGCCGGTCCGGACACCCAACCTTCGCCTTCGACGTAGCGGCGCACCATCTTGGCCGGAACACCGGCGATCACACAGTGGTCAGGGAACTTGCCCCGGACCACGGCACCGGCGGCCACCACCACATTGCGGCCGAGTTCGGTGCCGGGCAGGATCACCACACCGGTCCCGATCCAGCTGCCCGAACCGATCTTCACCGGAACGTCGTGGGGCCACTGGACGTGCACCGGTTCCGCCGGATTCTCGTACCCATGGTTCTGGTCGGTGATGTAGACGTACGGGCCGGTCTGAATGTCATCCCCGATGTCGATGCTGAAGTGGCTCACGATGTGGCTGCCCCGGCCGATCATGGTCCGGTCCCCGATCCGAAGGACCGGATCGGTCACCATCTCCTGGCCGGGGACCATGCCCGCCGACAGACAGACATTGGGGCCGATCAGGGTGTCGTTCCCGATGTGGATCCACCGCTCACCGAAGATGGCACCCGTCGGAAAGGCGAGACAGCTCCCGGATCCGAAACGGCCAAAGCCCCGGCCCAGATCGTCGTCGGGACCGGTGGCTCCATGCCGCACAATCCACCTGCGGGCACCGTGGATGGCCCGGTTGACCAGGCGGTGGCGGAGTTGTGGCCACGAAGAGCGCCCCGCCGGCGTCACGGGCCTTGGCGCATCAACGAAAGGCACGGCCAGACGGTACCCGAAACGCCCCGCCCCGGGCCAAGCCGGATTCTCGTCCCTCCTCGCCCCGGGCCGTTGCGACGGACCACCGGAGCCCGTGACAAAGTGGTGGAGCGCTGGATGACTGCCCACCGGTCCGGCCACCACCGGTCCACATCCGGTTGACATCCGGTCGAACACCACGACGAAGGAGGCCCTACGTGATCAAACTGACCTGCCTGCTCAAGCGGAAGGAAGGCATGACGCCCGCCGAGTTCCAGGAGTACTGGCGCAACCACCACGGCCCGCTGATCGCCGGATCGACCGCGGCCAACTACGTCATCCGATACGAGCAAAACCCCCGGCCCCTTGACTCCTACCGGGACGACCAGGACCGTTCCGGCTATGACGGCGTCACCGTCCAGTGGTTTCCCTCGATGGAGGCGTACTACGCCCACATGGGCGAGGCGGACTTCCCGGCCATGATGGACGACATCGCCAAGTTCCTCGATCTCGACCATCTCGACATGGTGCTGACCGAGGAGCCGATCGTGGTCATCGACGGCGAGGTGGACTGGAGCGCCTAGTCCGCCGCTGACCGCATCTCCTCCCGGTCCGGATTCCGGCGGTGCGGACGACCGGGCCAGCATTGACACGGAGGGTCGCCCGGCCTACCCTTCGGCTGTCGGACACATTGTCCGATTTGACGGAAAGGGCATCCGACATGACCGCCTCACTTGATGTCAGCAACGTCGATCCGGGGTCCATCGATCTCACCGACCCCGTCATCTTCGGCGACCACGTTCCCCACGAATGGTTTGCCTATCTTCGTCAGAACGCTCCCGTGTGGTGGCAGGAAGAGAGTGACGGACCCGGCTTTTGGGCGGTCACCTCGCACAAGAGCTGCACCCAGGTCAACCGGGACTTCGAGCACTTCTCGTCGCACGCCAGGGCGACCTACCTGTGGGAGATGAGCCAGGACGACCTGGCCCAGCAGCAACTGATCATGCTGAACATGGATCCTCCGCTCCACACCCGCTACCGGCGTCTCGTCAACAAGGGATTCACCCCCCGGATCGTCAACCAACTGCACGAGAGGATCCACGCCGCCACCGACCACATCATCGACCAGGTGATCGAGCAGGGTTCGGCCGACTTTGTGACCGACATCGCCGCCGAACTTCCCCTGGTGGTCATCGCCGAGCTGCTGGGTGTTCCCAACGAGGACCGGCACAAGATGTTCGACTGGTCGAACCGGATGATCGGCAGCCAGGACCCCGAGTACCAGACGACGGGCGAAGTGGCCCAGATGGCCTCGATGGAGCTCTACGCCTACGCCTCACAACTGTTCGAAGTGAAGCGGATGGACCCGCACGAAGACCTGATGAGCGTCCTGACCCAGGTTGAAATCGAGGGCGAGCAACTGAGTTCGTTCGAGCTGGAACTGTTCTTTCTGCTGTTGACGGTGGCCGGCAACGAAACCACCCGCAACCTGATCTCGGGCGCCATGAACACCTTCTTCCAGTTTCCCGACCAGTGGGAACTGCTGAAGAACGACCGCTCCCTGCTGCCTTCGGCCGTCGAGGAGATGCTCCGCTTCGTCACCCCGGTGATGAACTTCCGCCGCCAGACCACATCCACCATCGAGATCGAAGGCCAGAAAATCGAGCCCGACACCAAGGTCGTCTTCTACCACATCTCGGCCAACCGGGATGAGTCCGTCTTCACCGACCCCCAGACCTTCGACATCACCCGGAACCCCAATCCCCACATCGCCTTCGGCGGAGGCGGACCCCACTTCTGTCTGGGCGCCAACCTGGCCCGCCTCGAGATCAAGGTGATGTTCGAGCACCTGCTCGACCGGATGGCCGAAATGGAACAGGCCGGGCCGGCCCAGCGGCTCCAGTCACCGTTCATCTCCGGTGTGAAGCACCTGCCGATCGCCTTCCCGGCCGGCCCCCGCGTCAACCCCTAGGCGTCCCGGTGGCCACTTCCCCGTCCGGGACCGAGAACTCCAAGGACCGCCTGAAGGGCGTCATCCGGGACTTCCGACGGGAACAGGTCATTGACGTGGCCCGCCAGCTCTTCGGGGAACGGGGATCGATCGACGTCTCGATGGACGAGATCGCCTCCCGGGCCGGGGTCGCGCGTTCCACCGTGTACGTCTACTTCGCCAACCGGGACGAACTGGTTCGGGCCTGCCTGGAGAGTCTGCACAGTCACCTGGTGGCGGCCGTGGCCGCCTCGTGGGAGAGCGAGCCCGACATCACCGGGCGCCTCCGTCTGCTCATCGACGAAATGTTGGCTCGGGTGGACGACGCCCCGGCCTTCATCCGGATGGCGCTCGTCACCCAGGAGGCGAGCGGGCGGGGCGGTGACGCCATTCGACAGGAACTGGCCACCATCGGCCTCAACATCGCCCGGCTCCTGCGGGGGTTGTGTGAAGAGGGAATGACCCAGGGCATCTTCCGTCCCATGGACCCGGATCTGGCGACCTCGCTCATCGGCCAGCAGATCTACGGCGCCATGGCGGTGCGGGCCGCCGAACCTCTGCCGGCCGAGCGGTCAACAACCGTCGGCCTGCTCACCGATTTCATCGTCCACGGCCTCGGCGCCTAGCTCGGCACCGGAAGTCCTGGGGGTATCACCCACTCCCCGGAGCCCCGGTCACCATTGACCGGGGGTCGTCGGGAAATCCGGGAAGGTCTCAGCCCCCGGCGACGGCCGGGACGATGGAGAGGGTCTGGCCGGCGACAACCGGCGTGGCCAACCCGTCCAGAAACCGCACATCCTCGTCGTCGATGAAGATGTTCACAAACCGACGCAGCTCACCCGCATCGTCAAACAGCCGTTCGGCGAACCCGGCATGGGCGGCGTCCAGAGCCTTCAGGGCCTCACCCACGGTGGAACCCTCCACTTCGACGGTGCCGGAACCACCGGTCAGGGCGCGCAACTGGGTCGGGACTCGGATGGTGATCATGAAAACGCCTCCTAGGCGGAACGGGCCAACAGGTCGTCAGAAGCCAATGCTGCCTCGAACGCCTCCAGCGTGGGATCGATGGTGGCGGTGGGGCCGACCGACGTGGCCAGTGCTTCCACCGTTTTCAGGCCGTGGCCGGTGACCATGGCCACCACCCGCTCGTCGGGAGAGATGACGCCCTCCGCCACCAGCTTGGCCAGCGTGGCGATGGTCACTCCACCGGCCGTCTCGGCGAAGATTCCTTCCGTGCGGGCCAGAAGCCGGATGCCCTCGATGACCTCGGCATCGGTCACCGCGGCGCAGGCGCCAGAGGACTTGCGGATGGTGTCGAGCGCATACCAGCCGTCGGCCGGATTGCCGATGGCCAGCGACTTGGCGATGGTGTCGGGCTTCACCGGTCGGATGGCATCGGTGCCTTCTGCGAACGCCGTGGCCACCGGGGCGCAGCCGGCGGCCTGGGCCCCCGAGATCCTCACCGAAGGCTCTTCGTCCAGCAAACCGACCTCATAGAGCTCCTGGAATCCCTTGGCCACCTTGGTGAGCTGGCTACCGGATCCGATCGGCACCACGACGTGGTCGGGTGTCTGCCAACCCAGCTGCTCGGCCACTTCGAAGGCCAGTGTCTTCGAACCTTCGGCGTAGTAGGTGCGCACGTTCACGTTGACGAAGGCCCACGAAGGCTGCTCACTGGTCAACTCGGCACACAGACGGTTGACGTCGTCATAACTGCCGTTGACGGCAATGACCCGGCCGCCGTAGACGGAGGTCATGGTGATCTTGGCCGTCTCCAGGTTGGAGGGAATCAACACCACCGAGTCCATGCCGGCCCGCGCGGCGTGGGCCGCCACCGAGTTGGCCAGGTTTCCCGTCGAGGCACAGGCGGCCACCTTGAACCCCAGCTGCCGGGCCTTGGTCAGGGCCACCGAGACCACCCGGTCCTTGAACGAACCGGTGGGATTGGCTGTGTCGTCCTTGATCCACAGGTCCCGCAGACCCAGTTCGGCTGCCAGATGGTCGGCCCGCACCAACGGGGTGAAGCCGGCACCGAGACTGACCGGGGCTTCGTCGGCCACCGGCAGCAGGTCGGCATATCGCCAGATCGTGCGGGGCCCTGCACTGATCCGTTCCCGCGTCACCACCGAAGCGATGCGCTCGTAGTCGTAGGTGACCTCAAGGGGTCCGAAGCAGAAGTCACAGACGTGCAACGCCTCGGCTGGGTAGGTACGGGCGCATTCACGACAGCGCAAACCGGCAACACAATCCATATCGTCTCCTCATCGCTCGGGCATTGGCACCTGGCACGACGGGGAACCGCTTCACGAAACGGCCCGGAGTCGATCTGGTTGCCGCAGCGTCTTCGGGCCCGGTCCCTCAGCTGCTCTGGATGATGCATCCATTGTGGCTGATGGGGACGAGGCCGTCAATCCTCACCCTGGAACTTTTCGGACCCACGAGCCTGTCCCACCTGGCCCGGGCAGGTTGCCAGCGCTGCCGTTTCCCCGAGGCCCCGTCATGAGGGAAGATAGGGACGTGTCTCCCACCGACTCTTCTGCCCGGCGTCCGTCCGGCCCCCGGAATGTGACCCCGTGAGCGATCTCACTCCCATCACCCGATTTCCGGCCGACGGTTTCGATCCCTCCACCCTGGCGTCCCTCAAGGGTGACCGCACCATCTCGGTGTGCATTCCGGCCCGCAATGAAGCGGCCACCATCGGGCCCATCGTCGACATCATCGTGTCGGCCCTCACCGCCGTCGGTGGTGGCGTACCGCTCGTTGACGAGATTCTCGTCATCGATGACGGATCGAACGACGGAACCGGGGAAGTGGCCCGTCATGCCGGAGCCACCGTGGTTCCCTCGGACGACCACGGTGGCGGCAAGGGCCAGGCCATGCGGACCGGCCTGCGGGTCTCGACCGGCGACCTGCTCGTGTACTGCGATGCCGACGTCACGAACTTCGGGATCCAGTTCGTGACGTCCATGGTGGGGCCTCTCCTCGTCGACGGGAATCTCAATCTGGTGAAGGGCTACTACCAGCGCCCGTTGCACGGGATGGCCGATGGCGGAGGGCGGGTCACCGAGCTGATGGCCAAGCCACTGATCGACGTGCTGTTTCCGGTTCTGTCCGACATCGAGCAACCGTTGGCCGGCGAAACCGCAGCTCCGAGGACAGTGCTGGAGAAGTGCGGTCTGGCCGACGGTTACGCCGTCGAGATCGCCCTGCTGGTCGACGTCATCACCTACTTCGACATCTCCACGGTCGCCCAGGTCGATCTCGGCGTCCGGGAACACCGCAACCGACCGCTCTCCCAGTTGCGGCCCCAGGCCACCGACATCCTGCGGGCGGCCCTCGTGCGGGCCGGAATGCACACCGGATTGAGCTCGACGGCGTGACCGAGGAGTCAACCGTCATGCCGCCCGGGTCATCGGGCCGGTCCGGTGCAACGCCGGAGAAGAGGGTCGCCGGTCCGGAGGAAGGCCCCCCGAGGCTCGACCAGGCGGTCATGGTGTCGAACCGCGGCCCCCTGGCGTTCCGGTACGAGGATGGACAACTGGTGCCCGCCCCGGTCGGAGGTGGCCTGGCCGGAAGCCTGCGACCGCTGCTGGTGGGGACCGGCATCACCTGGGTTGCCTGTGCCCTCGGCCCGGCCGACCGGGCGGCGGCCAAAGCCGGCCTGATGCAGAGCGAAGGCATGTCCGTCGAGTTGGTCGACATCGACCCTGATCTGTTCCACCTGGCCTACAACGTGGTGTCGAACGCCACCCTCTGGTTCTGCCATCACCATCTGGGAAGCCCGGCCCCGGCCGACGACGATCCGGAGCGCATGGCGACGTGGGCCGGAGCGTGGGCTGCCTACAAGGAGTTCAACCGCCTCATGGCCCACTCGGTGGCGGCCGTCGCCCCCCAGGGGGGAACGGTGCTGGCCCAGGACTACCACCTGGCCCTGATGGGCCGGGAACTCGGTCGACTTCGCCCCGACCTCGCCAGCGCCCACTTCACCCATACGCCGTTCGCCGGCCTTGACGCCCTCCGGTCCCTTCCGGGCGGCGTCGCCGCCGAACTGCTCGAGGGGCTCGGTTCCTACGGCGCCTGTGGCTTCCACTCGGCCCGCTGGGCCAACGCCTTTCTGGCTGCCCGGGCCGAGTTTCTCGGACCCGATGCTCCCAAACCCGAGGTCTACCTCTCCCCCCTGTCGACCGACCCCGCCCTGCTGGAAGAGTCGGTCGAACAGCCGGCCGTGGCCGATGCCCTCGCCACGATCAACACCCTCGTCGGCGACCCCGGCCGGAAGGTGATTGTCCGGGTCGACCGCATGGAGCTGTCCAAGAACCTCGTCCGGGGTTTTCTCGCCTACGGGGAACTGCTCGAGCGCCATCCGGAACACCATGGCCGGGTGGTCTTTCTCGCCATGGCCTATCCGACCCGTCAGGACCTCGTCGAATACCAGGCGTATGAACAGGAAGTGGCGGCCACCGTGGCCGCCATCAACGAGCGTTTCGGCCGGGAGGACTGGAGACCAATCGAACTGCTGACCGACGACAACTACCCGCGGTCACTGGCCGCCCTCACCCGCTACGACGTCCTGCTCGTCAATCCGACCCGGGACGGACTGAACCTCGTGGCCAAGGAAGGTCCTCTGGTCAACGAACGCCATGGCGTCCTCGTGCTCTCGAGGGAAGCCGGTGCCTACGATGAACTTGCCCCGGGCGTGGTCCCTGTCGATCCCTTTGACGTCCAGGACATGGCCGAAGCCCTCCAGCGGGCCCTCGTGATGCCGGCCGGCGAACGACGGGCCCACCACGACACGCTGAATGCCATCATCCGGTCCCGCCATCCGCGCGACTGGCTCGACGAGCAACTCGTCGCCGCCCGGATTCCCGGGCCGCGCCGGTAGCAAAGGGTTCCGGGCCAACCTGGCGCCGGTGGGGCCGGAGACCTCGCCCAGTGATCAGCCGGGAGGATCGGCGAGCAATGTCTGCAAGGCGGTCATCAGCCCCCCCGGACCATCCACCACGACGTCGGCGGCCTCGAGAACTCCAGGAGCACTTTCGCCGTCTTTGACCGCCAGGCACAGTCCGGTCCCACCGGTCGCCGTCCGCCACCGGTGGATGGCGGCAAAGGCGGGAAGGTCGCCGAGATCATCCCCGGCGTAAAGGACGGCGGAGTACCCGAGGGCCAGCGCCTCAACCACCGTTCCCTTGTCCCGGTCCACCGGAGGCCGAAGTTCGCACGAGAGCCGACCAGGATGCGTCACGAACCCGAACCGTCCGGCCATTTCGGAAACCAGTGCTTCCAGGTCGTCCGCCTGGTGGGGGACCTTGCGCCAGTGCACGGTCACCACGATGTCCTTATCTTCGACCAGGACGCCGTCGGGGACCCGGGAATGGAGTTCTGCGACCATCGCCGAGACGTCCCGTCGCCAACCGGCCAGATCTTCAGCAGTGTGCCCATGGCCCGCCACCCCGGAAGCCTCGAGTCCATGGAGCCCGACCAATCCGAGTCCGAGTGGCTCCAGGGCACCGAGTTGCCGGCGAAGGAACGCCACCGGCCGTCCCGAGATCACGTTGACGGCGACGCCACGCTCCAGCAGTCCGGCCAGTACGTCCCCGAACCCGGGCCACAGCCGGGCGGCATCGGGTTCGGTCACGATGGCCGACAGGGTCCCGTCGAAGTCCAGCAGCACAACCAGTCCATCGCGACGGGATACGAGGGGAGCCATCGCCGCCCGGACGTTGTCGTCAGCCATCCTGACCCGGGTTCCGGACTATCCGGCGTTGTTGGCGCTGTTGGCCAGTTCGGGGCCGACGATCACCACGACATCATCGGAACTGGCCCCCGAGACCGGAGCCGCCGACGTCAGCGGGGCCACGGTGGACGCCGGCAGTTTCAGGTCGGTGGCGATGTTCTTCGCCTGGGACTGCTGGCCGGCTTGGTAGAGCACCTCCGAGGCCGGCACCACCGCCGAGGCGTTGACGGCTCCGGTCACGTTCCATGCCAACTCCTGCAGTTGGTTGCGCACGGCGGCGGCGGCTCCGGTGACACCGGAGCCGTTGGCCACGAGAACGGTCACCTGGGCCGGCGGCACGGTTGTGGTGGTCGACGCCGGTGTCGGATGCCGGTGGGAACCTCCGGTCGCAGACGATCCCGAGGAAGCTTTGGTGCCGGAGGAGGCCTGGGTCGAAGAGGTCGACGAACCCGAGAGGCCGGCCAGCAAGGCGAAGCAGATCACGACGAAGGTAATGAGCAGCCCGAGAGCCCGGTCCATGCGGATTCCCGGGCCGGTCCGGTCCCGGCCGGGGGTGCCCGATGGCTCGGAGGATGTCGGTGTGTCGTCCACTGGTGCCACAATGCCAACCCGGCGCACGCGACGCAAGGTCTGTCGTCACTATTTCGGAAATCTCCCGTTGCCCCGGGTAGCCCGGAACCTAGACTGGACATCGGACCGGAGGCGTCCGGGCCAGCCGGTGTGGCGCAGTTGGTAGCGCAGACGACTTGTAATCGTCAGGTCGTGGGTTCGATTCCCACCGCCGGCTCTTGTGGCGGGACTTCGGAGACACCTTCGACCCGTGTCGGCCGACGGGCTTACCTGCGGGTAAGGGAGGTGGCCATCGGTCGGCCGGTCCTGACTACCTTGGCCCAATGGGGCCGGTAACCTGAGTGGACAGTGGATGACGGAGTCCACCCGGCAGACTTCCGTCCCAGACCGCCACTGGCGGCGGCCGTCGTTCCCGGCCGACGTCGAGGAGACCGTTCGCATGACCACCACAACTTCCGACGGGGCCCAGGCCGAACTCCTGGGTCGGTATCTGACCAGCCAGGCCCTGACCGAGGAGTTGGCGGGAACCGTTTCGGCCGAGGACCAGATGATGCAGTCCATGCCGGACGCCAGCCCCACCAAATGGCACCGGGCCCACACTGCCTGGTTCTTCGAAACCTTCCTGCTCATCCCCCACCTTGTCGACTACGAGGAGTTCCACCCGGCATTCGGCTACCTCTTCAACTCGTACTACGAGGGTGTCGGCGAGAGGCATCCCCGGGCGCAGCGAGGTCTGATCTCCCGACCGGGAGCCGAGGAGGTCGGCGCCTACCGTCGCCACGTCCGTCAGGGGATGGAGCGCCTGATGGAAACCCCACTGGATTCCGGATCTCTGGCCCTCGTCGAACTCGGGATCCACCATGAGCAGCAACACCAGGAACTTCTGCTGATGGACATCAAGCATGCCTTCGCCCAGAACCCCCTCCGGCCGGCCTATCGACCAAGGACCGCCGGCCATCTCGACCGGCCGACCGCGGTCAAAACCGGTGAAGGGAGCCGATCCTCGGCCGGCACGGAAACGGCCTGGACCGGGTATCCGGGCGGCATCGTCAGCATCGGCCACGACGGTGAAGGGTTCTCCTTTGACAACGAGGGCCCCCGCCATCGTGTGGTGGTCGAGCCTTACGCCCTGACCCGACGGCTCGCGACCAACGGGGACTGGCTTTCGTTCATCGAAGACGGTGGCTACCGGCAGCCGAACATCTGGCTGTCGGAAGGTTGGGCCACCGTCCGTCAACACGACTGGACCGCCCCGCTCTACTGGCAGCCCTCCGGCGACGGTTGGCAGGAGTTCACCCTGCACGGTCTGGAAGCAGTCGATCCCGACCGACCGGTCTGCCATGTCAGCTACTTCGAGGCCGACGCCTTTGCCCGGTGGGCCGGATGCCGCCTGCCCACCGAGGCCGAGTGGGAGCTGGCCGCCGCCGACCAGGCGGTGACCGGCCACTTCCTCGACCTTGACCGACTGCACCCGGACTCCTTCATGTCCGCCCCCCCGGGCGACGGGGCAACTCCGTCCGAAGACCCGGTTCCCTCCCTGTTCGGCGACGTCTGGCAGTGGACCTCGTCGACGTACTCGCCCTACCCCGGCTTTGCGCCGGCCGAAGGGGCCGTGGGCGAGTACAACGGGAAGTTCATGGTCAACCAGTACGTGCTCCGGGGCGGATGCTGCGTTACCCCTCCCGGTCACGTCCGGGCCACCTACCGGAACTTTTTCCCGGCCGCCAGCCGGTGGATGTTCTCCGGCCTGCGTCTGGCCCGTACGCTGTAGCCGCCAACGACTGCGGTCGTTCGTGCCCAGAAGAAAGATCCCTGATGCCACCGGTCATCCCACCCACCATGGAGGTCCACCTCACTCCGGCCGATCTGCGGGTCGCCATGGAGCGGGACGTACGTCGGGGACTTGACTCGTCTCCGAAAGAGTTGCCACCCGTCTACTTCTACGACGACCGCGGCAGCCGGCTCTTCGACGAAATCACCCGGCTTCCCGAGTACTACCCCACCCGGGCCGAGCGGGCGATCCTCGAACAGCACGGACGGGACATCGCCAGAACGGCCGGGGCGTCGATCCTGGTGGAGCTCGGGGCCGGAACCTGCGACAAGTCCCGGGTCATCCTGGACGCCATGCGGGACGAGGGGCTCCTCGGCGGGTTCGCTCCCCTCGATGTCAGCGACACGACGCTGTGGGAAGCCGTCAGTGCGCTTGCCGTCGAGTACCCCGGCGTGGCCATGACCGCTGTGGTCGGTGACTTCCACGAACACCTGGCCTGCCTGCCCCGTGAAGGAGTCCGGCTCTTCGCCTTCCTCGGAGGCACCATCGGCAACCTGGATCCCACCCAGCGACAGGGCTTTTACGCCGACCTTCTGGCCGACATGCTCCCGGGCGACCACCTGCTTCTCGGGTGTGACCTCATCAAGGACCCGGCCCGGCTGATCGCCGCCTACGACGACGCCCAGGGCGTCACCGCCGAGTTCAACCGGAATGTGCTCCACGTCATCAACGCCGAACTCGGGGCCGACTTTGACGTTGACCGGTTCATCCACCAGGCCCGCTGGAACGCCGAGGACCACCGGATCGAGATGTGGCTGGAGTGCGCCGAGGCGACCACCGTCGAGATCTCCGACCTCGGACTCAGAATCGAGTTTGCCGCCGGGGAAGCGATGCGGACCGAGATCAGCACCAAGTTCGACCCCGAGGACCTGCGCAGGGAACTCGACGCCAGCGGGTTCGCCGTGGAGTCCTCGTGGTTCTCGCCCGGTGACGACTTTCTGCTGACCCTGGCCACGCCGAAGTGACCTCCCGGGCGCACCGGGGCGGCCCCGGGCCCGCTACCCTGCGGTCATGACGATCATCGCCACCTGGAACGGAACCGAACTTGCCCGAAGCGACCGGACGGTCGTGGTGGAAGGAAACCACTACTTCCCGTCCGAAGACGTGGTGGCCGGGCTGCTCGAGGCGAGTGCCACCACGACGGTCTGCCCGTGGAAGGGAACCGCCCACTACAAGTCCGTGGTGGTCAACGGCCAGACGAACGCCGACGCCGCCTGGTTCTATCCCGAGCCCAAAGACGCGGCGGCCGAGATCAAGGACCGCTTCGCCTTCTGGAAGGGCGTCAAGGTCGAAGAGGTCTGACGACCCCCGCTGTCCCAGCTCCGGCATCGGGCCGGAACAGGGCGGTTCGCCTCAAAGAACTCCGGCCTCACCCCGCTGACGGGCCACGTCAAAGCAGGCGATGGCGCCCGCCGTGGCGACGTTCAACGAGGACAGGGTGCCGTGCTGGGGGATGGCCGCCAACGAGTCGCACCGCTTCCGGGTCAACGCGGCCAGACCGTTTCCCTCGGAGCCCAGCACCAGGGCCACCGGCTGGCTGCCGAGGTCGAGTCCATAGAGCGGATCTTTGGCTTCACCCACCAACCCCACCGACCACACTCCGAGGGCGGCCAACTGGGTCAGGGCGGTCGGCACTCCGGCCACCAACGACATCGGCAGGTACTCGATGGCGCCCGCCGCCACCTTCGTCACCGTGGGCGACAGGTGGGCGCTGCGGTGACGGGGCAGCACGATGCCCGTCACCCCGGCGCACTCGGCGCTGCGGAGGATCGAGCCCAGATTGTGGGGATCGGTGACACCGTCGAGCACCAGGAGGAACGGAACCTTCCCCCGCTTCGTCGGCTGACAGAGATCCTCGAGCGGCGTCTCCGGAATGGGCCGGGCCAGGGCCACCACGCCCTGGGACGACTCCGTGCGGGCCAGCGAGTCCAGTCGCTTCTTCGACAGGTAGTCGATCTTGACCCGCCGTCGGGCCGCCAGATCCTCGATCTCGTCCAGGATGGGAGCGGCGTCCATGCCCTCGGCGATGGCCAGCGTGGTCACCGGGCGCCGACCGGCACTGAGCAGTTCACGCACCGCCTGACGGCCCTCCACCTGGTTGCCCCCGAGACCTTCCTTGTCACGGGTCGGCTTCGGGCCGGGAACAGCCCTTTCGTCCCGACCCCTCTCCGGCCGACCACCCCCGGTCCGCCCGGGGGAGACCCGCTTGCCTGCCCGGTTCGATGATGCGGAGGTACGGCCCCGTCCTCCGCCCCGGGCCGGACTCCGGCCCCGTCCTGATGCTCCTGGGCTCATGTGTTCCCTCCCGTTCCCGATCCCGTCAACAACACCACGGCGGTCGCCCCGATCCCTTCGTGGCGACCCAGCGCACCCATGCCTTCGGCCCGGGTCGCCTTCACGTTGACCGGGGCCCGGAGGATCGCCGACAACCGCTCCCCCATCTCCCCGACAAACGGGGCCAGGCGGGGCGCTTCGGCCACGATGGTGCAGTCGGCGTTCATCACCTGCCACCCGGCCGAACGCACCCGTTCCATCACGATCACCAGCAACTCCAGGCTGTCGGCACCGGCCCAGCGCGCATCGGTGTCGGCAAAGTGGCGACCGAGGTCACCCAGACCGGCCGCCCCCAGTAGGGCATCCGCGATGGCGTGGGTGGCGCAGTCGGCGTCGCTGTGGCCTTCGAGCCCCCGCACGCCGTCTCCGGTGATCTCCACCCCGCCGAGTTTGAGCGCCCGGTCGGCTTCCGGGGAGAAACGGTGCACGTCGACCCCCTGTCCCACCCGGAATCCGGATCCAGCTCGTTCTTCGCCGGTCATGGCTCCACCCTACGCAGCGCTTCGATCACGGCGAGGTCTTCCCTCCGGGTGATCTTCAGGTTCGTCGATTCCCCCGGCACCACGCCGACCCGGTGGCCGTGGGCTTCGAGCAAGGCGGCGTCATCGGTGGCGTCATCACCGGCGGCGTGCACCTGGCGCAGCGTGGCGGCCCGAAACCCCTGGGGGGTCTGCACCATGCCGATTCCATCCCGGTCCAGGGTTCCCGTGACCACGTCGTCGCGGTAGTACTTCAGGGTGTCGGCCACCGGCAGGAGCGGCACGACGCCCGAGCATTCCCTGTCGCCGGCAAGGGCATCCACCACCGACGCGAACAGACCGGGAGAGGCGAGCGGACGGGCCGCATCGTGGACCAGTACGAGTTCGACGTCATCAGGGACCAACGCCAGACCCCGGCGCACCGAAGCCGACCGGGTGGCTCCGCCGGTGACCACCAGGTCCGCTCCCCAGTGGGTGCCGTCGTCCTCCGGGCCAACTTCGGCCGGGACCACCAGCACGACAGCCTCGGCCACGCTGCGGGCGGACTCGACCGCCCAGGTCACCACGGGCCGGCCGTCCAGAGGAAGAAACTGCTTGGGTGCCCCGAACCGCTGGCCCGACCCTCCGGCCACCACCACGGCCCAGACCGAGCCGGGTCGGCTCAGGGCAGCGCCTCGTCGAGACGCACTTCGGCCGTCTCTTCGTCGACGTTCAGGGCAAAGGTCAACTCGGACACCAGGATCTGGCGGGCCCGGCTCAGCATGCGCTTCTCCCCGGCCGAGAGGCCCTTGTCCTTGTCCCGGATCGAGAGGTTCCGCACCACTTCGGCCACCTGGTAGATGTCGCCGGAACGGAGTTTCTCCGAGTGGTTCTTGTAACGGCGGGACCAGTTGGTGGGCATGCGGGCTTCCTTCTTGCGCAGCACGGCGAAGACTTCCTCGACTTCTTCGTCGTTGATCACTTCGCGCAGGCCCACTCCGTCGGTGTTGTCGGCCGGTACCTTGAGCGTCAGGTCGCCATAGGCGAGTCGCAGCACCAGATACTCCTGCTTGTTGCCGAACGCCTCGATGGTCTCCCGCTTCTCCACCACGGCGGCGCCGTGATGGGGATAGACCACTTTGTCTCCGATGTCGAACACCGTTCCTCCTGGCGTTGCGTGCAAACTCCGCGCCCGGGCCGTTCCTTGGGATGCGTCCGGGGGAGAAAGCCATTCTACACGGTGACGGCCCCGGCCCCGGTCGACCCACCCCGGCCACCCCGGCCGCCCCGGAGACCGCATCTCCGGACGGCCGATCCCTACTGGTAGCGCTCGAAGATGCTGGCTTCAGCCAGGCGGGCCAGACCTTCCTTGACCTGACGGGCCCGCATCTGGCCGACGCCCTCGACCTGTTCGAGTTCGGTGATGGACGCCCGCATCAGGTGCGGCAGGCGGCCGAACCGTTCGACGATGCGCAGGATCAGGGCGTCCGAGAGCCGGGGCAGGCGCGACAGCAGCCGGAATCCCCGGGACTCCATGGCCGACTCGGCATCGAGGAACGAACCCGGAAGGTTGGCCACCTCGGCCACCCGGGCCGGATGGCGCAGTTCGTCGGAGGGGAGTTCTGCCAACAGGGCGGCCACCCGGTTGGCCGTCACGACCAGGTCGGCATCGCTGTCCGCCAGGTCGGCGTAGTCCCGGACAACCAGATGCAAGGCAGTGGCCACGCCGTCGACCAGCTCGGCCGACTGCAGACCGACCAACCGGCCGTCGTCGCCCAGTTCCACAAGGTAGCCATCGACCTCCTCGGCAATCCGCAGGACCATCTCCGCCGACTGGATGGCCGCCACCACGTCGCCCAGGGAGACCGAGTCTTCGACTTCGAGGGTGGAGAGGGACCCGAGGGCGGCGTCAAAGCGGGCCCGGAACCGCTGCATCGTCGCCAACGCCTGGTCGGTCCGCCCGAGCAGCCACGGTGTCGGCTGGATGGCGTGCTTTCCGGCCTGCCGGTAGACGGTGATCATGGACATGGAAGCCGAGACGGCGAGCACGGGCACGTCGATGGAACGGGCCACCCGCTCGGCGGTGCGGTGCCGGGTTCCGGTCTCGCTCGTTGGGGTAGCCGCATCGGGCATCAGTTGCACATTGGCCCGGGCGATGCGGGAGACATCCGGGGTCACGATGATGGCTCCGTCCATCTTGGCCAACTCGGAAAGTCGCTGCGGAGTGAACTCGGCGTCCAGCAGGAAGCCACCGGAGCAGATGGCGAGCACGTCGGGGCCGTCACCCACCACGACCAGTCCACCTCGCTTGGCGTGCAGGATCCGGTCCAGTCCGGCGCGGAATGGACGGCCCGGAGCCACCAACGACAGGGCATCGCTCATCGGCGTTCCGTGACGGACGATCACGTTGGCATGGTAACCCCCAAAACCCCGGTGCTGTCGGGCGGCATGTGAAGAGTGCGTTACGGATGTCCCGGTGCGAGCACTGCAGTCGGCCCGCTTCCCGGCCCGGGTGGCGTCGACTCGTCGACCAACACGTCGCACACCGCCGCCACCACGTGTTCGGTCGCCACCCGGGTCGGACCGTGCAGGGTGGTGGCGGCGTTCACTTCCAGGATGACCGGACCCGAAGAGGTCAACAGCACGTCGACGCCTCCCACCTGCAGCCCGAGCAACTCGACCGCCGCCACCGCCACCTCGTCGACGGCCGGGTCCACCGGTCCATACTCCTCCATGCTTCCTCCCTGGGCCAGGTTGGCCCGGAAGTCGCCGGGGGCCGCCCGGCGACGGGACCAGTTGACCAAAGGCACCGATCCGTACCGGGACCTCACGACCGTGGCCCGGAGTTCGACCTCGGCGTCAACGAAGCGCTGCACCAGATCGTCCGGTCCCACCTCCGGGGCCATGACGCCCCACCGGCCCCGGCGCACAGACCGACCCGAGGTGCCGACCCGGGGTTTGACGACCACCAGGTCGTTCCCGTGCCAACGGGCCGTCGCCGTCCCGACCCCGGTCGTCTCGGGCACCAGAAGTCCGGCCGCCCCCAGAACTTCGTGCTGGTGGAGCTTGTCCCGGGCCCGGCGATGGGCCACCGGATCGTTCACCACCGGCACCCCCATCCGGGCGAAGACCTCGGCCCGGGCCAACTGGACCGGGTGGGAGGACCGGAGGGCGACCACACCGGGGTCGGCGGGCACCATCGGGCCGACCGGGTGGTCCCACCACATCACCACCCGGTGCCCCCGGGCCAGTAGAGCCTCGGCCAGGAGATTGCCCCGGCCGGGTTCGTAGAACGCCGACGGCGGACCGCTCCGGGGCGGATGCTTGGGCTCGGTCAGAAGCAGCACGTCACGCGGTCCCACCGGATCAGCCCGTGGGTCCGCGCATCAGGCAGAGGGGCGGGAACCGTTCCACGGTGTGTCAGCCGGGAAGCAGAGAGCGAGGGCCTCGGGCACGGATTCGGCTCGGAGAAGTTGGACCTCGTCCGGTCCCGGAGGAGTCGATCGGGGCACCACCACCTGGCCGATGCCCAGCCGGGCGCACTCCTCGAGCCTTCGGGGCATGCCGGTCACCTGGCGAAGTTCGCCGGCCAGACCGACCTCGCCGAGGGCGGCAAGGTCCGGGGGCAGGGGGTGGCCGAGGTTGGCCGACACCACCGCCATGATCACGGCAAGATCGGCTGCCGGCTCGGTGACCCGGATCCCCCCGACCACCGATGCGAAGACATCGGAGTTTCCGAGTGGCATCCGGGCATGTCGGTCGAGCACGGCGAGGCTCATCACCAAGCGGTTGGCGTCCAGACCCACGACGGAGCGCTTGGGCTGGGACAGGGCCATGGGGGCCACCAGCGCCTGCAACTCCACCAGCAGGGTCCGTCGGCCTTGCATGGCCGGCATGATCACCCCGCCCGGCACCCCGGTCAACCGGTCGCCGAGCAGAAGACGGCCCGGGTCGACCACTGCGTTCAGTCCCTGGTCACCCATCTCGAAGAGACCCAGTTCGCCGGTGGGCCCGAAGCGGTGTTTGACCGCCAGCAACAGGCGGAGCGAGTGGTGACGGTCACCTTCAAACGAGAGCACGGTGTCGACCATGTGCTCGAGGGCCCGGGGACCGGCCAGACCTCCGTCCTTGGTGACGTGCCCCACCAGGACCGTGGCCACCTGGCGGGACTTCGCCATGCCCACCAGCAGGTCGGCGCTCTCGCGAACCTGGGTCACGCTGCCGGGCACCCCGGAGGTGCGCCGCTCCCCGGGACCCGTCGGGCCGGCCGAGACGGCCTGTATGGAGTCGACCACCACCAGGTCCGGCCGGGTGTCCTCCACCACGGCCAGGACGGCCTGCACCTCGGTGGTGCCCAGGATCATCAACCCGTCAGGGATCGGACCGAGCCGCTCGGCCCGGAGCCGGACCTGGTGGGCCGACTCTTCGGCCGAGACCAGGAGCACCTTGTGTCCCTTGGCCGCCCGGGCGGCGAGAACCTGCAGAAGCAAGGTTGACTTTCCGATGCCGGGCTCACCGCCGAGCAAGGTCACCGATCCGGGAACGAGTCCTCCCGACAGCACCCGGTCGAACTCGCCGACCCCGGTGGCAACGGCGGCCGCTTCCGAGACGTCGACCGACGCCAGCTGAATGGCCTCTGCCCGGAGATCCAGGGCGTCCACCGCCTTGACCAACGGATCGAGAATGTCCTCTTCGACCAGCGTGTTCCACTCGCCACAGGTCGGGCAACGTCCGGCCCACCGGATCGTCGTGGCGCCACAATCAAGGCAGCGATGGTGCATGGTGGATCTGGCCATGGACCGATGCTAGGGACTGGCTGTGTCGCCTGCAGCCATCGGCCACCTTGTTTCCCTTCGCGGCTGCCCGGTCGACCTCGGGACGCGACACGACCCACCGGATTCCGGTGGGTCGTGTCGGAGGCAACTCCGGTGTTCCCGGCTCCGGTTCAGTCGGAAGACGAATCGGCACCGGCCATCGCGATGGGCGGAGGCTCCATGCCCTCGATCACCCGGAACGACAACTGCTTCTCTCCGACCACCAGCGGAGCCGCGCCCTTCAGGTCGAAAGCCTCGGCCATCTCGGGTGTCACGGTCTCCACGTCGACGAGAATCGTCTCGCCCACCCGGAACTCCTTCCACAGGATGCGCTCCGAGAGGGGATCCTCGATCAGCTGCTGGATGGCCCGGCGCAACGGCCGGGCCCCCAACTGCGGGTCGTAGCCCTTGTCGGCCAGCAACTGCTTGGCTTCGGGCGTGATGGCCAGCCCCAGGCCCTGCAGCTCGAGCTGGACGCAGACCCGCGCGATCATCAGGTCGACGATCTCGATGACTTCGTTCTTCGAGAGCTCGTGGAAGACCACGACTTCGTCGATGCGGTTGAGGAACTCCGGCCGGAAGTGGGCCTTCAGCGCTTCGTTGACCTGGCCCTTCATCCGCTCGTAGGTCACCGCTTCCGATGTCTTGGCAAAACCGAGCGACGTCTTGCGGAGATCCGCCGTGCCGAGGTTGGACGTCATGATCAACACGGTGTTCTTGAAGTCCACCGAACGCCCCTGGGCGTCGGTCAGGCGACCGTCTTCCAGGATCTGGAGCAACGTGTTGAACACGTCGGCGTGCGCCTTCTCCACCTCGTCGAAGAGCACCACCGAGAACGGCTTGCGACGGACCGCTTCGGTCAGCTGGCCACCCTCTTCGTAACCGACGTATCCGGGGGGCGAACCCACCAGTCGGCTGACCGTGTGCTTCTCCATGTACTCGGACATGTCGAGCTGGATCAGGGCGTCTTCGTCGTCGAACAGGTACTCGGCGAGCGTCTTGGCCAACTCGGTCTTGCCGACACCGGTCGGGCCCAGGAAGATGAAGGAGCCACTCGGCCGCTTCGGATCCTTGAGTCCGGCCCGGGTCCGCCGAATCGACCGGGACAGGGCGGCAATGGCCGGCTCCTGGCCGATGACCCGCTTGTGGAGCTCTTCCTCCATGCGGAGCAGCTTGGCCGTCTCCTCCTCGGTCAGGCGGTAGACCGGGATGCCGGTCCAGTTGGCCAGAACCTCGGCGATGACTTCCTCGTCGACGATGTCGAACAGGTCAATGCCCTCAGCCCGCCACTCGGCCTCCATGGCCTCCTTGGCGTCCATGCGCTCCTGCTCCTGCTCGGCCAACTTCTTGGCCTGCTCGAAGGCCTGCTTCTCGATGGCCGCTTCCTTGTCGGAGCGGAGCCGGGTGATCTCCTCTTCCAGCTTCTTGTAGGCCGGAGGAGTGGTCATCCGCCGGATCCGCAGCCGAGAACCCGCCTCGTCGATGAGGTCGATGGCCTTGTCCGGAAGGAACCGGTCGGCCAGGTAGCGGTCGGCCAGGTTGGCCGCCGCCACGAGGGCCTGGTCGGTGATGGTCACCGCATGATGGGACTCGTAGCGGTCGCGCAGACCCTTCAGGATCTCGATGGTGAGCGCCACCGTCGGTTGCTCCACCTTGATGGGCTGGAAGCGACGTTCGAGGGCGGCATCCTTCTCAAGGTGCTTGCGGTACTCGTCGAGGGTGGTGGCCCCGATGGTCTGGAGTTCGCCGCGGGCCAACATGGGCTTCAGGATCGAGGCGGCATCAATGGCCCCTTCGGCTGCCCCCGCACCCACCAGGGTGTGGAGTTCGTCGATGAACAGCACGATGTCGCCCCGGGTGCGGATCTCCTTCAGCACCTTCTTCAGGCGCTCTTCGAAGTCGCCCCGGTATCGGCTGCCGGCCACCAGGGCACCAAGGTCCAGGGTGTAGAGCTGCTTGCCGGTCAGCGTCTCGGGCACCTCGTCGGCCACGATCCGCTGGGCCAGGCCTTCCACGATGGCGGTCTTGCCCACGCCGGGCTCGCCGATGAGCACCGGATTGTTCTTGGTCCGCCGGGACAGCACCTGCATGACCCGCTCGATCTCCTTCTCGCGGCCGATCACCGGGTCGAGCTTGCGGTCCCGGGCCAACGCCGTGAGGTTCCGGCCGAACTGGTCGAGCACCGGTGAGCCGGTCGGAGCGTCGGAACTCTCCTTGCCCGCCGGGCTGGCACCCACGGTCTCCTTGCCCTGGTAGCCCGACAGCAACTGGATGACCTGCTGGCGCACCCGGGGCAGATCGGCCCCAAGGCTCTGGAGCACCTGGGCGGCCACGCCTTCTCCCTCACGCACCAGACCGAGCAACATGTGCTCGGTCCCGATGTAGGAGTGTCCGAGTTGCAGGGCTTCCCGCAACGACAGCTCCAGCACCTTTTTGGCCCGGGGCGTGAACGGCGGCGAGCCGGTCGGTGCCGTTCCGGCCAGTCCGATGGTCTCTTCCACCTTCTCGCGCACTGCTTCCAGCGACACGCCGAGTGACTCCAGCGCCTTTGCCGCAACCCCTTCACCCTCGTGGATCAGCCCCAAGAGAATGTGCTCTGTCCCGATAAAGCTGTGGTTGAGCAGGCGCGCTTCCTCCTGCGCCAACACCAGCACTCGTCGGGCCCGGTCCGTAAATCGTTCGAACACTCCACCGCCTCCATCCGCGGTCCGTAACTGAACTCCCAGTCTACAGGTCAAGGCCTTCGCCGCACCCGCAGACCGCATTGCACTGACTGACGAAGTTACGCCCCCATGACGCCTCCGGCGAGTCGTGGCGCCCCTTCATCCCGCCACCGCCACACTCTTGTCTGATCTATCGGCATCCTCGCCTATCGTCTGTAGTCAGTGAACGTGATCGAACTGTTGGGACTGCCCTCCATTACCGGACAACTGGGTCTGCTCGAGCCTTTGCTCGTGGAGTCCGTGGTGACCGGTGACCCGTTTCTGGACGAGGTCACCACCCATCTGCTGGCCGCCGGTGGCAAGCGCATCCGTCCGGTCCTCGCCCTTGCGGCCGCCTCCTCGGAAGGAGCCACGGCCACCCGGGAGGACCTCCTCGGTGGGGTGGCCGTCGAACTGGTCCACCTCGCCTCGCTCTACCACGACGACGTCATGGATGAAGCAACCATGCGCCGGAATGTGGAGAGCGTGAACGCCCGGTTCGGCAACCTGGTGGCCATCGTGGCCGGCGACTTCCTCCTCGCCCGTTCGGCCGAGATCGCCGCCGGCCTGGGCACCGAGATCGCCCAACTGCTGGCCTCCACGTTGGCCGATCTGTGCCGGGGTCAGGTTGCCGAAGTCCACACGGCCTTCCACGCTGGTCGCACCGAGGAGCAGTATTTGGCCGCCATCTCGGGAAAGACGGCCGCCCTCATGGCCACTTCGGCCCGGATCGGCGCCCTCACCGCCGGTCTGGGGCGGCCACAGGTCGACGCCTTCACGGACTTCGGCCGGGCCTTTGGCATGATCTTCCAGATCCGTGACGACATTCTGGACGTCATCGGCACCGAAGAACTGCTCGGCAAGCCGCCGGGGCAGGATCTGGCCGAAGGCATCTACACCCTCCCGGCTCTTTCCACCTTGCGCGACCCCGAGCGGGGCCGGGAACTGCGGGTCCTGCTCGGTCGACCCCTTGACGAACCGGAACGGGAGAAGGCCCGGGAGATCGTCAACAACCCCGCAGCCATCGGGGAGTCGGTGGCCCTGGCCCGGAAGTACGCCGACGAGGCCCGTCTGGCCCTCGAAGTCGCCACCGTCGGGCCCACCAGGGAAAGTCTCGAAAACCTGACCAGGGGCTTTGTAGACACCCTTCCGTCGCTCTAGCCATACCGCAAGGCGCAGACGCGAAGCCCGTCAACCCGGTCCTCTTCCCTTGACGTCGTCAAGAGGAGAGGCAATCAGCAGGGCACAGGAAACTCCTGACGGCGATCATCCCGCCGTTCCGGCACGGAAGAACCCCCAGTTGGAATCCGCCCAAGTGGAAACCGCCAAACCGAGCCGCAGGACGGACGGACGGTTGCCGGCCTTACGGTTCGGCAACGTCGGTGCGGGTGGATCAGGCACCCACTCCGGGGCACTTGAGCGAGTAGCGCTGAGCCAACTTGGCCATGCGGGCCGCGTACTTGCTGTTCGCCTTGATCTTGGCCTCACGGGCTTGGGACTTTGTGATCAGGTGCCCCCAGAACTTGGCCCGGGCCGTGTTGTTCGCCGCTGTGGCCTGGGTCTCCTTGACCGTGAAGGCGGCGATGTGCTTGTCAATGGTGGCCAGATTGCGTCCCTGACGACCGAGCTGGGCCGAAACCTGCTTGCACGAGAAGACCTTGGTCTCCCGGCCGTAGGGTTTGGCGGCATGGGCCGCACCGGCAACGCCGGCCGTACCCATGGTGAGGGTTCCTACCGCCACCGAGGCGACTGCCATCTTCTTCAACCACATGACCCAAGTTGCCATCTCTGCCCGCTCCTCATTGACTGGGCCGGTTCAGCCGACCCTTGATCACAATGCCCAAACACGAAACCGGATCACCGGGTCCGGAAGGAACTACCTCTCCCACCGCCCGGACGTCAGATCCACTTCAACTCAAACGTTACTACCGATATCAGATTTTGACCAGCGCGATCTGGCCCAGGGGACCCCGGATCCTCTTCCAGGCGCTCAGGAGGTCATCCCCTGCAGGCCCACCAGACCCCGGGCCAACTCGATCTCGCCCATGTGACGGAGGCCGTGCTGGTACATCCAGCACTCGATGCCGTCGAGAACGGTGATCCCCTCGGGACCGGCGACCCGGGCCGAGAAGGTCGACGCCACCACGTCGGGCAGCGGCCTGGCGATCACGACCCGCCGGATGTCCTCGTCGCCCAGGGTGGTCAGCCACTCCTCCACCCGCGAGAAGACCTCCCGCAGATACCGCTTGAACTCGTCGTAGTTGCCGATCCGTTGATGGATCATCTCGTCGACCGTCTTGGCCTTGCCGTGGTTGGCAATGGCCGGCTGGACCCGGGCCTCCCACTCGTCGTTCCACACCGGCATCTGGCCGGTCAGCATCATGAACGACTCGTCGATCATCATCGTGATGTGGAACAGGCTGAAGGCGATGGGGAGCACGCCCTCGCGTTCGAAATGGTTGACGTGCTCCAACTCCATCGTGTCGAGGGCGTCGTAGTACAACGAGAACAGCGCTTTCATTCGGCGCTGGAGGCTGTCGAGAAGCAGGCTGTCGCTCATGGGCTGGGAACCATCCGTCCTGTTCAGCCGGCGGTCGGGAGTTCCGCCGGCCCGGGGCAAAACCACTCCGGTCGGTGACCCCACCGTCGGGTCCGATGCCTGCCACTGAAACACTTGTCAGTAGTAGTGTCAAGAGTTGTCCGCCGGAGTACGCCGACGGCCACCGGGAGACCGGGTCCCGCACCGGGCCGTTTCCGGGCGTTCCGCCCTGCCTCGGAATCCGGATGGCCACCGGTGCACATCGCCAGAGCCACCACCAGCCACCATCCACCAGCCACCAGCCACCAGCCACCAGGGCCAGAAAGGCCCGGACGGAGACATCGTGACGAAACGACAACCTGCGAACCCCGATCGCCAGCCGGGCCCCGTCCGGGAGCCCCGGTCATGAGTCTGCGTCGGGGCAGCGTGCGCCATGCCATCCGCCTTGACTGCCCACCCGATGTCGTCTGGGAGCTCGTCGGAGACCCGACCCGCCTGGCCGAGTGGTTCCCCGGTGTGGCCTCGTGTGTCGTCGAAGGCTCCTCGAGGACCATCGTCACCGGGTCCGGGATTCCGATGCCCGAGGAGATCCTCACCGTGGACAACTCGAACCACCGTTTCCAGTACCGGGTCACCTCCCCCCTGTTCGAGGAGCATCTCGGAACCATCGACGTCCACGACCTCGGCGACTCTTCGTCCTACGTCGTCTACAGCACCGATGCCGCCCCGGCGGTCATGGCTCTCATCATCGGTGGGGCCGCCCGGGCCGGACTCCACAGCCTGCCCGGCCTCCTTGGCCTGACCGAGTCCCGGGAGAACACCCTGGCCACCTGACCCGGATGCACCGGGTCGTCGGGTTGCCCTCGGCCCACGATCCAGTTCCCACCGACGAGATCTCCATCCCTGACATCCGCCCTTCGGCCCACCACCGAACGGTCGACCACCATCACTTCGAACCGGCCATCGCCGGAGTTCCGACGAAAGGACCCCCATGGGCCGCAAGATCCTGCTGATCACCACCGACCAACAGCGCTACGACACCCTGGCGTGCAACGGAGGGGTGCTGTCGCGCACACCCGCCATCGACGCCCTGGCCAAGAACGGCATCCGGTTCGAGCGGGCCCACCCCCAGTCGGTGGTGTGCATGCCGTCGCGCTCCACGATCCTCACCGGCCAGCATCCCTCCACCCACGGGGTCTGGATGAACGGGGTGCCACTTCCAGCCGACGCCCCGTCGGTGGCAGCGGTGCTGCACGACGCCGGCTACCACACCGCACTTGTGGGCAAGTCCCATTTCGAGCCGTTCCTCGATCCCTTCCTGCGCTTCCCGGACAACGCCCTTTCCCAGTCCGGCACCGTTCCCACCGGCGGTTCCCACCGCGGTTTCGAGCACATGGAGTTTGCCGCCCACGGAGGGGTCGGACCCTTTCACTACGCCAAGTGGCTGCTGGCCGAACACCCCGAGGCGATCGGCCAGTACTACTCGGCCATCGACATGAAGCTGCAGGTGAATGCCGAGTCCGGCGGCTACTCGGGCGCGCCCCAGGTCAAGATCAATCCGATCGAGCGGGGGATCTACCACACCGACTGGGTGGCTGACCGCACCATCGCCTGGCTCGACTCCCTGGATCCCGACGCCGACTGGTTCTGCTGGATGAGCTTCCCCGACCCTCACCACCCCTGGGATCCGCCGGAATCCGAGATGCACCGGGTGGACTGGCGCGAGGTGCCCCTGCCGGCGGGCTACGTCGAGGACGCCGCCCGCCGGGAAGCCATTCTGGACGAGAAGCCGCGCCACTGGCGGGCCTGGTACGACGGCGAACTGGTTTCCAACTACGAAGCGCCGGCCGAGTGGGTCCCGGCCACCTTGACCGCCGACCAGGTCCGCGAAGTCAATGCCCGCAACGCGGTCGAGGTGGAACTGATCGACGAGGCCATCGGACGGGTCATGGGCCGGATCACCGAACGGGGCTGGAACGACGATGTCGACGTGCTCTTCACCACCGACCACGGCGAGCTCCAGGGAGATTTCGGCTTGCTCTTCAAGGGTCCCTACCACGTGGACGGCCTGATGCGGCTCCCGCTCATCTGGCGTCCGGCTCCGTCGAGCCAGGCCACCTCCTCGGTCGTCACCCGTCCGGTGGGCCTCGTCGACCTGGCACCGACCTTCTGCGCCATCGCCGGTCTGCCCACCCCCGGGTGGATGCAGGGCCAGGCCCTTCCGGTCGACGACTCGGACGCCGATGCCCGGGGCTTCGAGCGGGTGTTGACCGAGTGGGACAGCGACCTCTTCGGCGTCGAGGTACACGTGCGCACCATCATGCGCGACACCTGGGTGGCCACCGCCTACCGGCCCGGCACCAGCCACGACGGAACCGAGGGCGAGCTCTACGACCTGGTGAACGACCCGCTCCAGCAGCACAACCGGTGGGATGACCCGTCGCTTCGGGCCATTCGTGACGACCTCGTCGACGACCTGTGGGCCTCCCAGCCACCGACCCGGGCCGAGCGCCTGGCGGTCGAGGCTCCGGTCTGATGGCTTCCTACCGGCCCGGACCCTGGCCGGGCGAGGACGGCGGGGCGTCCCGGCCCCAGTTCGCCACCATGGAATCCGACCGGGACGCAACCACCTTCGCCGTTCCTCCCGGAGGCGGGATCACCGTCACCCCCCGGTTCGCCCCGGTGGCCCAAATGGCCGTCACCCGGGACGAGGGAGAGCTCTTCCTTCTCCTGACCACTCCCGACCCGGCCGGTCCCATCCCCTATGTGGAGCGCATCGATCCGGTCAGCCTCGAACCACTGGCCACCTCGGTGCACCTGCCGACCGGTCCGAACTGGCCCGGTTCGATCGCCGCCCACGCCAACGGCTCGCTCTACGTCGTGGCCAACAACCACGCCCACCGTCTGGAAGTGGACCTTGGTGTCAGCGCCACCACCCGGCTCCCCCGCAACCGGCCGTACAACGGTCTGGTCATTCTGGACGATGGGCACCTGGTCACCAAGGACTTTGCCGGATCCCGGCCCGACCTCATCGTTCCCGAAGCCGACCGCGAGCCGTGCGAGCTGGTCGTCCTCGAGCCCGACACCCTGGAGATCGTGGCCCGCTGCACCCTCTCCGAGCCGTCCATCGCCCGTCTCTCCGCCCTCGACAACGATCTCTATGTGGTCGGTGACACCAGTTTGCTGAAGGTTCACTGGGACGGACAGAACCTCACCGAGGACAGGACCTTCGTTGCGCCCTACCGGACCATGGAAGGCCAGACCTACGGCTGGGACTGCACGCTGGCCCTCGGTGCCGCCTGGTTCCTCGACAACGGGGACGGAAGCCACGCCTACACCGGCTCCATGCGCGGTCACGGAGTCTCGACGGCCCCCCTTCATCTGGTCCGGGTCGACCTCGAGACGGCCGGGGTGACGCTGACCGAGGTCTGCGGCCGGGCGAACGGACTGATCGCCAATCCCCCGCTGGTCGATCCCCGGCGTCGCATCGCCGTCGCCTACGACAGCGGAAACGGCATCATGTCGGCCTTCGACATCGCCGGGGACGGATCGCTCAGCCTGCGATGGACCCGGGAGCAGAACCACGCCGCCCACCTGCTGCTCTTCCCGGAGTCCGGCCAGGTGCTCTCCGAGGATCACGACGCCGAAGCCATGGCCGAGGAGGTCGTCATCCTCGACATCGCCACCGGTGCCGAACTGGCCCGGGCCCCTTCGGGCAGCCTCTTCCAGTCGCCGGTCTTCCCCACCCTTGGCTTCTCCGGCGACGCCTACCTGTGCAGCATGGTCAACATCTGCCGCATCGAGCCCACGCCGGCCGCCTGAGCGCGTCGTCACCCGGCTCAGGTCCCGAGTTGGGCCAGGCCTTCCACGGCGATGCGCTCGAAGACGTCCTGGTCGGCGGCGAAGAGGGAGTCCGGGATCGGCCAGTGGAGGACGATCTCGGTGATGCCGATCTCCCGGTAGCGGCCGGCCATGTCGACAAAGGCGTCAAGCGACACCAGAGGTCGTTCGTCTCCAAGCCCGTCGAGCAGCAGGCGCTCCACACTCTCCGGTGACCGGCCGACGACGGCCAGGGCCTCGTCGAGCCGGGCGATCTGGTCGGCCACGGCGGCCTGGCCGGTCGGATGACGGTCTCCGGGCCCGGCGCCGTAGGTAACCCACCCTTCTCCATGGGTGGCCACCACCGCCAGCGCCTTTGGTCCATAACCCCCGACGACGAACGGTGGTCGGGGGACGGCCAACGGTTCGGGATACCGCACGGCGTCGCGCACCGGGTAGTAGGGGCCGGCTTCGTTGGTCACCTCCCGGGTCAGCAACTGGTCGAGCCGCTCCACAAACTCGGAAAAGCGGTCGCTTCGCTCCCGGGCGCTCCACTCCTCACCGCCGAGGACCGTGGCATCGAAACCCCCGCCGCCCGAACCGATCCCGACGACGAGTCGACCTTGCGAGAGGTCGTCCAGCGAGAGGATCGCCTTGGCGAGCGGGACCGGATGCCGGAAGTTCGGCGACGTGACAAGTGGCCCCAGCCGGATCCGCTCCGTCACCCCGGCCGCTGCCGCCAGGGTCGTCACGGCATCGAACCACGGAGAGTTCCGGAAGGAGCGCCACGACAGGTGGTCATAGGTGTAGGCGGCATGAAAGCCCAGGGCTTCGGCCCGCTGCCACGTCGCCCGGGCCCCGCTCCAGCGTTCGTGGGGCAGGATGACGGTGGAAAGCTTCATGGGAGGGAACCTAGCGCCGAGGCGAGGCCGTATCCACCGGTCCCCGGTGGTGGTTACCGGTCGGAACGGAGGGCCCCACTCGCCACATTCCGGCTGAAGATGATCCGGAGTCCGTGCAACGTCAGCCAGGGCTCCACGTACTCGATCTCGTCCGAGAACGGGGCGATCAGTTCGGAGAGCCCACCGGTCGCCACCACGGTGCTCTCGCCCAACTCGCCGATGAACCGCCGGCACAGGCCGTCGACCTGTGCGGCGAAGCCGTAGAGGGAGCCGGACTGGATCGACTCCACCGTCGACTTGCCGATCACACTGCGCGGTTCGACGAGTTCGACCCGGCGGAGGGCGGCGGCATGGGCGAACAGGGCGTCAAGACTGATGGCCACGCCCGGCGTGATGGCCCCACCGAGGTACTCACCCTTTTCCGAGATGGCATCGAAGGTGGTCGCCGTGCCCAGGTCGACCACCACGCACGGACCGCCGAAGAGGTCGTGGGCTCCCACCGCGTTGGCGATGCGGTCGGCGCCCACCTCCTTGGGGTTGTCATAGAGGATGGGCATGCCGCTCTTCACGCCGGGTTCGAGCACCAGGTGGGGCACGTTGAACCACCGGGAGGCCATCTGGCGCAGGTGGGCCGTGACCGACGGCACCGACGAGGTCACGGCGATTCCGGTGATCGTGTCTTCGATGCTCAACCCGTCGAGGTCCAGCAGCTGGGTGAGCAGCAAGGCGTGTTCGTCGGCGGTGCGCTCCGACACCGTGGAGAGACGCCAGTGATGGGTGAGGCCGACCGGCTCACTGCCGTCGCGAGGCCCGGTCGACTCGTCCGGGTCGTCCAGGGTGTCGGCAAACAGGCCGACCACCGTCTCGGTGTTCCCTACATCGATGGCCAGAAGCATGGTCAGTTCCTTTCGGAAGAAGTGGGTCGTGAGGCGTCCGACTCCCGGGAGCCGAGATCGAAACCGAGATCGAGCACCGGGGCCGAGTGGGTCAGCGCTCCGACCGAGATGAGGTCGACTCCGGTGGCCGCCAGGTCGGCCACCAGCGCCAGGGTGACGCCTCCGGAGACCTCGAGGAGAATGGACGGGGCGGCGGCCCGCACCCGTTGTACGTTCTCCGCCACCTGGGCGGGAGGCATGTTGTCGAACATGATCACGGTGGCTCCGGCTGCCGTGGCCTCGGCCACCTGGGCGTCCGTGTCGCACTCCACTTCGACCATCCGGCCCGGCCAGAGTCGTCGGGCCCTCGCCACCGCCTCGGTGATGGACAGGCCTCCAAGGTGGTTGTCCTTGATCAACACCGCATCCGAGAGGCTGGCCCGGTGGTTGGATCCTCCACCGGCCCGCACGGCCGCCTTCTCGAGCGACCGCAGACCCGGGGTTGTCTTGCGGGTGTCGAGGATCCTCGGCGGATTGGTCACCGACGCCACGGCGTCGACATACCGCCGGGTGAGGGTGGCCACTCCGGAGAGATGACCCACGAAGTTCAGCACCGTCCTCTCGGCGGTCAGGATGGAGACGAGGCGGCCATCCACGCGAGCGACCACGTCACCCGGGGCGACCCGGGTGCCGTCGGGCATCGGCCAGGAGACCTTGAGTCCGGCGTCGATCTGGCGAAATGCCTCCAGAGCGCAGGCCCGGCCGGCCACGACGCCTTCGGCCCGGCTGACCACGTCGACCCGACGGACCAGATCGTCGGGCACCAGTGCGGCGGTCAGGTCACCCATGGGCAAGAGGTCCTCGGACAGGGCGAGCGTCACCGCCGCCGTCACGGCGAGAGCGGGTGGATCCACCGGTCCCACCGTCGCCGGCTCCCTTGAAACCTCATCCGGGTTCACGCCATGGCTACTCACGATACCGATCCTCCACCAACTCCCACCGGCCCGTCCATGACCTCGACCGAATCGTCCGCATGCACAATGCGTCGCCGCCAGTCGGGCTCGGTGGCCGGATAGTCGCTCCGGGCGTGCGATCCCCGGCTCTCGGTGCGGAGGGTGGCCGAGTCGAGGACGCATCGGGCCACGGTCACCAGATTGGCCAACTCCCCTTCGGTGCGGTTGCCGGGAGTCATCCCGGCAGTGGCCGATCGCAACCCGTCCACCACCTCCGCCGCCTCGGCGAGCGAACCGGCACTGCGCACCACTCCCGCACCCAGCGTCATGGCCCGCTGCAACTGGTCACGGGCCTTGTCAATCCCGGGCACGAGATCGTCCACCGACCCGGCATCCGGCGCCTGAACAGGTTCGACCCGCTCCAGGGTGACCCGGGGTCCGACCAGCCAGGCTTCCATCACTCCGGTGGGAGCAGGACCCTCGACACCGTCCCGGATGGCCTCGGCCAGCCGGGCACCGAACACCATGCCTTCGAGCAGCGAGTTGGACGCCAACCGGTTGGCGCCATGCACCCCGGTGCACGCAACTTCTCCCGCCGCCCACAGCCCGGGCAGGGCGGTTGCTCCCTTGAGGTCGGTCACCACACCACCGGAGAGATAGTGGGCGGCCGGAGCGATCGGCAGCCAGTCGGATGCGGGGTCCAGCCCGATCACCGTGAGGGACGCCGAGATGGTTGGAAAGCGGGTGTCGAATGCCTCGAGTCCGGTGGCGTCCAGCCACAGGAAGTCGACACCTTGTTCGAGCATCCGTTGGGCCATGGCCCGGCTCACCACGTCCCGGGGCGCCAACTCGTCCACGAACCGCTCACCGTTGGCGTCCCGCAGCAGGGCACCGTGGCCCCGCAACGCTTCGGACAGCAACGGTCGGGGCATGGCCGGGTGGTGAAGGGCCGTGGGATGGAACTGCATGAACTCAACGTCAGCCACCGGCACACCGGCCCGGAGGGCCATGGCGAGCCCGTCTCCCGTGGCCTCGGCCGGATTGGTGGTGACTGCGAACAACTGGCCGGCCCCTCCGGTGGCCAGCACCGTGTGGTGCGCCCGCACTTCGACCAGTTGCCCGGACGCGTCGAGGGCCCGAACCCCCCGGCACCGGCCGTCTTCGACCAGCAGATCGAGGGCGAACCACTCCTCCATGACCGCCGCGGCGGTGGACCGGGTGGCCTCGACGAGGGCCCGTTCGACCTCGGCTCCGGTGGCGGCACCACCGGCATGGACGATCCGGGCGGTCGAGTGCCCACCCTCCCGGGCCAACGAGAGGGCACCACCCGGCAGCCGGTCAAACACTGCGCCCATGGCGATCAGTTCGTGGATCCGGGCTCCACCCTCGTCCACCAGAACCCGGACGGCCGAGGCGTCGCACAGGCCAACCCCGGCGGCCAGCGTGTCGGCCAGGTGGAGATCGGTCGAGTCGTCATCCTCGCCCAGCACCGCCGCCACTCCCCCCTGGGCCCAGCGGGTGGCCGACTGGGAGAGTTCGGCCTTGGTGAGCACACCCACCCGCAGGGTCGGCGAACCGGCCGACTCGTTCGACTGGCTGAGCTCCAACGGTGCCGCCAGGCGGACCGCGACCGAAAGTCCGGCCACACCGCTGCCCAGCACCAGGACATCGAGCGGTTCAGGGATCACCGGCTCTCCCCGATCCGACCCTCGGCCATGATCGCCTTGTCTGCCGGGTCAAGGTTGTCGATCAGACGCACGCCTCCAACATCGGCCGCCACCAGCAGACGCATGGCCGAAACATCGCCAACGGCCGTGGCCGGTTCGAGGTCTCCGGCCCGCACGAGCGCGGCATAGTCCACCGTCACCCCGGTGGTGGCCCGCAGGACTTCGTCCATGGCCGCCACCACGGCGTCGGGCGTCGGATCCGCCGATTGCCAGATCGTGGCTCCGGCCCGGAGTGCCTCACTGAGGGCCAACGCCTGACGGCGCTGGTCGTCGGACAGTCGGGCGTTGCGACTCGACAACGCCAGGCCATCCTCGTCGCGGACGGTGGGACAGCCGACGATCTCCGCCGGCAAGGAAAGGTCCCGCACCAGTTGACGCACGATGGCCAGTTGTTGGAAGTCCTTCTCCCCGAAGTAGGCCCGGCAGCGCCCGGTCATGGCCAGCAGTTTGGTCACCACGGTCGCCATTCCGTCGAAGTGGCCGGGGCGGGCCGCCCCTTCCCAACGGTCGCCCAGGCGGGCCACCCTCACCGTGGTGGCCCGGGCGCCGGGTCCGCCCGGATACATCTCCTCCACCGAAGGGGCCAGCACCACCTGGCCGCCGAACGCGGCCACGAGCTCGAGGTCGTCATCGAGCGGCCGGGGATAGGAAGCCAGATCCGTGGCGTCGCCGAACTGGGTGGGGTTCACAAAGATCGAGACGGCCACCACGTCACACTCCCGGGCGGCCCGGGCGACCAGGGAGGCGTGGCCGGCATGGAGGGCGCCCATGGTCGGGACGAATCCCACCGACAGACCCTCGGCGCGGACTGTCTCCAACATCAGGGAGTAGTCCCCGATGTTGCCGTAGACCAAAGGAGAGGCGTCGGCCATGTCACCCCGGGCACCGGACGGTTGCTCAGGCTGGTCAGGTTCTCCGACCGACGATGGTCCGGACTTCGGTGACTCCTCCTCGACAGGAGCCACGACTTCGGTCATGCCACGTCTTCGACCGCAGCGAGGGCCGGGACCTGGAACTCCGGTCCGGCCACGTCCACCTCGACGTCCCACAGAGCTTCAAGGAGGTCCCGGCCGAGATCGACATCGCTGACAGACGGCACCCCGGGGCCCGTCGGCACCGACTCGGCCTCCTCCAGCGACAGCCGACGGGCCATGGCCACCATGGCGTCATAACCGGAAAGTTCGGTCCGACTGCCGGCCATGGTCCGCAACTCCCGTCGATGGCGCTCGACGGTGTCCCAGTCACCCCGCATGGCCGGCCCGGTGAGGGCCTGACGGGGCCCCAGGGCCATGGCGTCATCGGTGGCGGCCCGCACGAGACCGGCGAAGGCATCGAGGGGAAGGCCGACCGTGGCGGCCACCCGTTCAACCTGCCCCAACAGGGCCACCAGATGGTTGGCGGCGATGGCGGCTGCGGCGTGGTAGCGGTCACGGTCGCCGTCGGCCACGGCAAAGGCCCGGCCGGCCAGGTCTTCCACCACCCGGCGGGCCATGGAGTCACCGGCCACGGCGAACGAGATGCCCGAGGCCAGTCGCAGGGCACCGACTTCGGCGTTGGGCAGGGGCACCAAGGGGTGCACCGACGCCCGGCGGGGATGCGGGATCAGGACTCCGAGTCCCAGCGATCCCGACAGGTGAAGGACGGTCGTGCTCGTCACCGGGGTCACGGCCCGGGCCACCTCACCCACCGCCTGGTCGGGCGTGGCGATGATCAAAAGGTCGACCCCTTGGGCGGCATCGGCCAGATCGTCGTCGCGACCAAGTATCCCGACGCACCGGTACCGGCCGGTCGCCTCGAGCGCTTGATGGATGGACCGACCTGCCCGGCCGGCGCCAATAAGACGGAATGTGGTCATGCGACCTCCTTTGGACGTTCCGGCCCCGGAGGTGCCGTTCGTGTCAGGAACCCTGCGTGGTCAGAGTGTACCCACGTTCGAGACCTCGCCACCAGCCCGGAGCAGATCTTCCTGATCCACCAGGTCCGGAGCGAGTTCGGCCAACGGCGCCAGCACGAACCGGCGCTCCTTCCACCGGGGATGGGGCACGGTCAGGGCCGGGTCAGCCAGGTCCACGCCGTCGATCCACACCACATCGACGTCGAGGGTCCTCGGACCCCAGTGCACGGTGCGCACGCGGGCGGCCGCCGCTTCCAGGCGGTGACACTCCCGAAGGAGACGGTAGGGATCGACACCGGGTGGTACGGCCACCTCGACGACGAGGTTCAGGAAGGCACCCTGGTCGTCGGGGCCACCCATCGGCTCGGTCTCGTACACGTTCGACACGGCGATGACCGGAAACTCCCGGGACGTGCGCAACTGGTCGACGGCCCGGCGCAGGTAGCCCTGCCGGTCGCCCAGGTTCGAACCGAGGCCGAGAAAGGCCCGGACCAGAGGCTCCGAACCGGCGGTCTGGGTCACCGGACGCTCGTGACCCGCACCCCCACCGAGGCAAGATCGGCGGGGAGCGGCGGCCGGAGCTTGCGCAGGGTCACCACCACCTGCTCGATCCGTCCGTCGAGGGCCAGGACCTCCTGGCCGAGTTGGCGGGCCAGGGACTCGAGCAGCTCGTGCGACGGACCGCCCGCGACCAGTTCGGCCACCCGGGCCACCACCGCCCCGTAGTCGACGGTGTCCAAAAGCTGGTCGGAACGACCCGCCGCCGTCAGGTCGGCCACCAGGTCAAGGTCGACCTCGAAGGGCTGGGCCCGTTCCTTCTCCTCGACCAGCACCCCATGGGTTCCCACCAGACGGAGGCCCCGGATCTCGATCCGGTCCGGCGACGACGTGTGGCTGGTCATGCCGATCGGGGCTTCGACTTCGTCGGTCCGGTGGCCGGAGCCTCTCCGGCCGCAACCTTCTTGGCCGGAGCCTTGGTCGCCGCAACCTTCTTGGCCGGGGTTTTGGTCCCCGCAACCTTTTTGGCCGGGGTTTTGGTCCCCGCGACCTTCTTGGCCGGGGCTTTCCTGGCCGAAGCCTTCCTGGCCGGCTCGGGCGGCTCGGAGACCTCGTCCGACCTGGCCTTGGTGGCGGCCAGGATCTGGGCTGCCTGGGTCACCAGTTCGCGGCCGGCGGCCCCCATCGGATGGCGGGTCAGGTTCTCGAGTACCGTCACCGCCTGCTGGGCCGTGCCAACACGGACATCGGTGCACAGCAGATACCCGGCCACCACGCCCGTCACCCGGTCGCCGAGTTCTTCCTGGTGGATCAGGAGCCGCTCCCCGTTGGCCAGACGGACCTGCAGGTCACGGTAGAGATCGACGAGGACGGCCCGCACGTCGCCGGACACCGGCACCGGATAGTGGACGCTGGCCATGGAGAGTTCGTCATACGCCTGCAGGTTGTGAGAGGACGGGAGGAGCGACACCACCCGGTTGAAGCCCTGGACCTGGAGCCAGATGATCTCCTCCTGACGACGCACCTTGCGGTGGTTGGGGGCAAAGCCACCCGGCCGCTCGCTCATCGCCAGCTTGCCTTCGATCACCCAGGTGAAGTTGCGAGGAGGAATCCCCGACGCCCACTTGCCCTTCATGTCGCTACCTCCACCTTCATCTCCGATCCCCTCCGGATGGGGCCAACCAGTCGAGCCGCATGGAGGGTAGCCGCCACGTCGTGGACGCGTACGAGTCCGGCCCCCAACTCCATGGCCCAGGTGGCAGTGGCCAGTGAACCCGGCAGTCGGTCAGCCACCGGGAGGATCTCCTCCGAACGGCTGCCCGCGACTCCGACAAACATCTTGCGACTGGTTCCGACCGCCACCGGCCACCCGTGGGCCACCAGTTCGTCGAGGTGACCCAGCAGGGTCAGGTTGTGGGCCACGGTCTTCCCAAAGCCGATGCCCGGATCGATCCAGATCTCGCCCACGCCCCGGTCCGCGGCGTCGCTCGCCCGTTCCAGAAGGAAGCGGGTGACCTCGTGGACCACGTTTACGTACCTGGGGTTGTCCTGCATGGTCTGTGGCGTGCCCTGACGGTGCATGGCGATCCACCCCACCCCAAGGTCAGCCGCCACCGGGCCGAGCGTGGCCGAGACATCGTTGATCAGGCTGACGCCGGCGGCCACTGCCGCCCTCGCCACCTCGGGCTTCACGGTGTCCACCGAGAGTCGGACCTCGCCGTGCAGGGCCTCGATGACCGGGACCACCCGACGGATCTCCTCGTCGACGTCGACCGCCACCGCCCCGGGCCGGCTCGATTCGCCACCGACGTCAACGACATCGGCGCCCTGGGCGATGAGGTCGCGACCGTGGGCGATGGCCCGCTCGACGGTGAACCACTTTCCGCCATCGGAGAACGAGTCCTCCGTGACGTTCAGAATCCCCATCACCAGTGGCCGCTGGTCCCCACTCCCGATTGCCATGAAGGGCAGCGTAGGCCACGACAAGCGACCGCTTCCCCGAAACCTCCCACTTTTCCCGGGATTTGCGGGGTTTTCACGCGCAGCACGAACCCGGTACGGCCCCCCGGGTCGGAACCGTCAGCGTCCGTGGATGAACTGCATCGCCTCGGCCCGGGTTGCTGCATCCTGGCGGAACAGGCCCCGCACGGCCGAGGTCACCGTCATCGTGCCGGACTTCTTCACGCCCCTCATCGACATGCACTGGTGCTCGGCTTCGACCACGACCAGTACGCCCTTCGGGTCCAGCACCTTCTCCATGGAGTCGGCGATCTGGGCCGTCATCCGCTCCTGGACCTGAAGGCGGCGGGCGAAACCGTCGACCAGCCGGGCCATCTTGGACAACCCGGTGATCCGTCCGTCGTTGCCCGGGATGTAGGCCACGTGGGCCCGGCCCATGAACGGCACCAGATGGTGCTCACAGAGCGAAGTGAACGGGATGTCCCGCACCATCACCATCTCGTCGTGGTGGGCCTCGAAGGTCACCATGAGGTGGTCGGCCGGGTCTTCGGCCAGTCCGGAGAAGAGTTCACCGTACATGTGGGCGACCCGCTTGGGCGTCTCGAGGAGCCCGTCCCGCTCCGGGTCCTCGCCAATGGCGGCCAACAACTCCCGGACGGCCGCTTCGATTCTCGGAATGTCGACACTCATTGCTTCAACCCTTTCTGGGTCCAGGGAACAGTCGGAACGAAACGGAACGACCGGTATCCATCCGGAGGCGGGAGCCCAAGAGTCCGCTCATCTTGGCGAACGAGGTGGGATGTAGGCGTGGATGGCGTTCAGGTTGCGGAAGCGTTCGGCCACGTCGAGGCCGTAGCCGACGACGAAATCGGCCGGGATGTGGAAACCCACGTAACGAAGCTTCAACTCGGTGCGCTGCTGGCCGTCCTTCAGGAGCAGGGCACAGACTTCGAGACTGGCCGGCTCGCGGGCCAGCAGGTAGCGCTGGAGGTAGTTGAGCGTCAATCCGCTGTCGACGATGTCCTCCACGACCAGCACGTGTCGACCCTGAAGGTCCACGTCGAGATCCTTCACGATCCGCACCACGCCCGAGGTGTGGGTGGCGCTTCCATACGAGGAGACCGCCATGAAATCGACCTCAACGGGCCGGTCGATGGCCCGGGAGAGGTCGGCCATGAACATGAAGGCGCCCTTCAGCACGCCCACCAGCAACGGAGGTTCGTCGGGATAGTCCTCGGTGATCTGGGCCCCGAGTTCACGGATGCGACGCTGCAGATCGGCTTCGGTGACAATGGCCGGTCCGATCTCCGCCGAGTCGGCCAGACGATGGGACTGACCGGTCGGGCCAGACAGTGCGGAGGTCACAGCGCGACTGTATCGGAGCAGCGGGTGGCCGCGTTCACGAATCGGGCTCAGACCGGTGGAGTTGTCCGGCGGACCGCCAGACCCGCCGTCCGCCCGGCAGTTCGGTGGCCCGAAACCTCTTGCGGGCAACGTCAAGCACCCGTTCCACCGCCGCCTGCGACGGTGGATACCCGTCGTCTCCGGTCAGCCACCGACGCACGCTGCGGCGGGCAACCGTCTCCGGCCCGGCCACCAGCCGGGCCGCCTCGGTCGGGTTGAGCAGGTCGGCCACCGCGGCCAGCACCTCGGCGTCGCCAGCCAGCAGATCGGCCTGTCGGGCGAGGACGGGCACCAGATCCCGGCCGGCGATCTCCTCGCACAACGGCAACAGTTCATGGCGGATCCGGACCCGGACGAAGCGGGTGTCGGTGTTGGTCGGATCGTTGACCGGATGCAGTCCGAGGGCGGCGCAGAGGCCGGCCGTTTCGCTCCGACGAAGGTCGAGCAACGGATGTTCGGGACCACGACGCATACCGGCCAGTCCGTCCACCCCCGCGCCGCGCAGCAGGTTGATCAACACCGTCTCGGCCTGGTCGTCAGCAGTGTGGCCGGTGGCCACACCCGGCCCGAGTACCTCCTTGCGGGCCACCCGGGCCCGGGCTTCCAGATTGGGCCCCTCCCCGGGGTCGATGCTCAGGGAGATGAAGTCGGCACCGAAACGTCCCGCCGCGGCGGCCACGACGTCGGCCTCGGCCGCCGAGCCGGGGCGAAGCCCGTGGTCGACGTGCAGCGCCGTGACTTCACACCCGGCAGCCACCGCCAGGACCAACAGTGCGAGTGAGTCGGCCCCACCGGAGACGGCGACCCGACACGGTGCGCCCCTTTCCGGGAAGGTGCAGCGGGCCAGCAGGTCGGCCACCATCCGGGTCACTCCGGCCTCGCCGTCCGACTTCCCGGTGACGCCCCGCCCCCCGGGATCCAACGTTGCGAATACCGGGTCAGACAACCAGGGCACTTGCTGCGTTCACCCGACGCACCCACGAGGTGGGGTTCCGGATCTCGTCGATGGTCGGGAGCCACTCCGGCCCCTGCCACGCATGGTCGAGAAAGCCGGCCCCCGCCTCGTCCTCGACGGCGGTGATGAAACGCTCACCCTCTTCGTACTGGCGCATCTTGGCCTCGAACCCGAGCAGCTGTTGAAGCAGCCGGGCCGGGAACCGGCTCTGCGTGCGCCGCTGGCGCAGTACTTCGCCGAAGCGGTCCGCACTCGGGATCTCGGCCGCTCCGGCCCGGTCCATCGTGATGTCCCCGTGACCTTCGAGCAGACTCATCAGGGCCTGGATGCGCTGGATGCCTTCGAGCTGGGAGGCCGAAGTCACCAGGCCGATCATGCCGTTCTCCTTGAGCGGGTTCTTCCCGGCCAGAACCATCTCGGCCGTCCGCTTCAGCGCTTCGGCCATCCGGGCCGGGTCGGGATCCAGCGAGTTGATGCCGTCGTTGACCAGCGAGACGAAGTACTCCCGCATCCAGTCGATGCCGGTGAACTGGCATCGATGCGTCACCTCGTGCAGGGCCAGCCACAACCGGAACTCCCGGGGCGGGAATCCGTGGGCCCGCTCCAGGGCCACGATGTTGGGTCCCACGTAGTAGACGAGGTCCTGGTCCTCGATGGCCTCTTCGGTGAGCAGCAGGTCGTACTGGCCCAACACCCGGGTCGAAAGCCAGCCGAGCACCACTCCCATCTGGGTCCCGGCCACCGACCGGCTCACGCCTCGCAGCGATGAGGTCCAGGGGGCGCTCCGGGATGAGTTCCCCACCAGGCGTGACGGGTCCAGCCGTTCAAGTTGGGGGCCGAGCAGGCGCTGAAAACTGGCGATGTTGGCCGATACCCACTGCGACCGGTCGACCACCCGGGCCCGGGCCGTGCCGGCGGCAGAACGAAGACCGGTAGCCGCTTCCACCAGATGCTCGGCCTCGGCCGTCAGTTCGTCGAAATCGTCCTGGAGGAGGTCCGGTCGGTACGGTGCCGGCACGTTGGTGCGCAGTCCCACCCAGGTGGCCACCCGGGACGCCATCTCCCACGACACGGCACCGTTGCCGTCGGGTCGCTCGTCACCCACGGTCGTGCTCCTCCGACCGGGTCACCGGACTACGAGCCTTCTCCGGCGGCTGCTTCGGACTCCTGCCGCAAGGCGGCGGCCACCCGCTCCACCAACGAGTCCGGCACCCGGTCCTTGCAGCGGTTGGCGATGGCGGCCCGCAGTTCGGCTTCGAAACCAAAGGCACCCACACAGGGGCCACAGAGGTCGAGATGCTGGGCAATCTCGGCCCGTCGTTGCTCGGTCAACTCGCCATCGAGATAGGCATAGAGGCGCCGGATCGTCTCGTCGCAGTCAACGAACGTGGTCGGGCCGGGCCGGTCCTGGTTCACACCCTCATCGCGTTCTTCGCTCACGTCTTCTCCCTGTCACTGCTGTTGATCGCCGACACCAACCAACCCCCGGGCCACGCCCACGTCCATCAACGCCTTTTGCAGCGCTTTTCTTCCCCGATGGAGACGGCTCATCACGGTGCCGATCGGGACGTCGGTGATCTCGGCAATCTCCTTGTAGGAGAACCCTTCGACGTCCGACAGCAACACCGCCATCCGGAAGGTGTCGGGGAGCGCTTCGATGGCCGCCTTCACGTCGTCGTCGGTGAACTGGTCGAGGACCTCGTCCTCGGCGCTCCGCCCCACACCCGGCGCCGTTCCTGCCGCCAACTGGTGGTAGAGGTAGAGGTCTTCGACGTTCTCCACATCGGCCTGTTCGGGGCGGCGTTTCCTGGCCCGGTAGGTGTTGATGTAGGTGTTGGTGAGGATCCGGTACAGCCACGCTTTCAGGTTGGTACCGGCCTCGAAGCCGCCAAAGGACCGGTAGGCCTTCAGGTAGGTTTCCTGCACGAGGTCTTCGGCGTCGGCCTGGTTGCGGGTCATGCGCAAGGCCGCCGTATAGAGCGCCGACATGTACTCCATCGCCAGTGCGGCGAACTCCGATTGGTCGGCCATGGCAGAACCTTAGCCAGTGCCACGCTCCGGACGGCAACGCTCCGGACGGCAACGCTCCGGTCCCCGCTCCGACGCAGATTGGAGCCTGGGAGGAGAATCGAACTCCTGACCTACGCATTACGAGTGCGTTGCTCTACCGACTGAGCTACCCAGGCGAAGCCCCCAAACTACCGGAACGGACAACGGTTCGGAAACCCCGGTCGCCCCGCCGGGTTCCGTCCCGCCCTACTGGTCCAGATCGGACAGTTCCACCAGCAGGCCGTCCAGCAGGAGAAGTTCGTTGACGTTCCGGTCGAGGGCCGCCGATGCGGCGTGGATGGCGTCCAGATGACGGGCCATCCGGCGCCGTTCCGGAGCACCGACCGGCATCGCTCCCGGGTGCGGCATGGCCACGGCCCCGAGCAGCCGGTCCCGGTACTCCTCGGCGAGCGCGGTCAGGCCGAAGCGGAGGTCGTCCGTGCGCCACCGACGTTCTTCCCGCTTCATCCGGTCGTCGATCTGCTTGCGGCCGGCCACACCACGCTGGCCGGCCGCCTCGGACTGTTCCACCAGGGCGGCCAGTTCCTGGGCGTGTCGGGCCCGCAAGGGAGCCAGGCCCTCCTCGGTGGCCGCCAGGAGTTCACTGGCGAGTTCACAGACCGCCGTGCCGGTGCCGTCAAGCCGTTGGGCCACCGATCGCCAGAGTCGCTGGCGGTGGGCAAACCCCGGATCCTCGGACATCAAACGGGCCCGGTCAAGACGCCCACCGGAAGCCGCAGCGACCGTGGCGCTGAGATCCGGGTCCACTCCCTGTTCCACCAGCCACCGGGCCACGACCTGTTCGGGGACCGCGTCAAAGCGGATGAGGACACACCGGCTCACGATGGTGGCCATCTCGGCCGGCAGATCGTCGGCCAGGAGCACGAAGATGGTTCCCGGCGGAGGCTCCTCGATCGTCTTCAACAGCGCCGGGGCCGATCGCACCGCCGACTGGATGTCCCGCACCACCAGGATCTGGCGATCTCCTTCTACCGGTTTCATGAGGGCCTGGCGCCGGATCACCCCCGCATCCTCGACCGTCAAGGTGGCACCGGTGCGGGCGTACTCGACGACGTCGGGATGGAGGCCGGACAGCGCCCGACGACACTCCGGACAGTTCCCGCACCCGTTCTCGGCACACAAGAGGGCCGCGGCCAAACCCCGGGCGGCGGCGGCCCGGCCCGAACCCGGTGGTCCGAACAGCAGGTAGGCGTGCACCGGATGTCGGGCAGCCGCCTTCAGTTGGGTGACGGCCCGGGGTTGTCCGATGACACCGGAGAACAGTGCGTCCACCGGATGGACACCGGCATCGCCGTCGTGACTCACCGGTCGAACCCCCGCTCTTGAAGTTCGTCACCCCAGCGCTCGACGAGGCCGGCGACGATCAGGCGCTGCACTTCGTCCTCCGACAAGGTGCCATCCAGCACCAGCCAGTCAACCCCGGTCGAGCCTTTCGCCAGCGTCCGGTAGCCCTCGGCCACCCGTTCGAGGAACGACCCGGCCTCTCCTTCGAACCGGTCGGCGGCCTGACCACTGCGTCGTTCCCGGGCCACTTCGACCGGAACATCAAGAAAGATCGTGAGGTCCGGCCACCGTCCACCGGTGGCCCAGGCCACCAACGAGTCAAGTTCGTTGTGGTCCAGACCTCGTCCGAACCCCTGGTAGGCCAGGGTGGAGGCGCCATAGCGGTCGGTGACCACCCACTCACCACGGGCCAGACACGGGTCGATCACCGTGGCCACGTGCTGGGCCCGGTCGGCCGCCATCATCAGGGCCTCGGCCCGCTCCCGTGGGGCATCGTCCCCCGGGGTCAATAGCAGCGTCCGCAGCGAGGCACCGAGTGGGGTCGCTCCCGGTTCAAAGGTCAGACGGGCTCCCAGTCGGTCGGCCAGCGCCCGGGCCTGGGTGGACTTCCCGCACCCGTCGATGCCCTCGAAGGCGATCAGCCGACCGGGTTGACCCATGACCACTAGAAGGCGTCGTCAGGCGGGAGCGACTCTTCGGCCGCCACCGTCTTCACGGCCGGAGCCTTCTTGGCCGCCGTTTTCCTGGCGGCCGTCTTTTTGGCTGTCGCCTTTTTCGCTGTCGTCTTTTTGGCAGTCGTCTTCTTGGCGACCGCCTTCTTCTTGGTGGCCTTCTTGGCCGGACCGGCGGCCCGACGTTCGGCGAGGAGGTCCGATGCCCGCTCCGGGGTCAGTTCTTCCACGCTGTCGCCCCGACGGAGCGATGCATTGGTCGTACCGTCGGTCACATACGGTCCGAACCGGCCGTCCTTCACCACCATGGCCAGCCCGGTCACCGGATCGGCGCCCATGTCCCGCAGCGGAGCCTTGGCGTTCCGGCCCCGCTGCTTCGGCTGGGCGAAGATGGCCAGAGCCTCGTCGAGCGTGACGGTGAGGATCTGGTCCTCGCTGGTCAGGCTGCGGCTGTCCGTGCCCATCTTCACGTAGGCACCGAACCGGCCGTTGTGGGCCATGATCTCGGCCCCGGTGGCGGGGTCGTGGCCCACCAAACGGGGAATGGAGAGCAACTTCTGGGCGTCGTCCAGGGTCAGGGTGGCCGGCGACATCGAGGCAAACAGGGACGACGTCCGGGGCTTCTCCTCCCCTTCGACCAACTCACCAAGCTGGACATAGGGTCCGAACCGCCCGACCTTGACGAAGACCGGCTGACCGGTGGCCTCGTCGATACCAAGCTCCCGGTCGGCGGACGGGGCGGCCAGCAACTCCAGCGCCCGCTCGACGGTCAACTCGTCGGGTGCGACGTCCTCGGGGATCGAGACCGACTGCTCACCCTTCTTCAGGTACGGCCCGAACTTCCCCGAGCGGGCCACGATCTCTTCGCCGTCCTCGGCCACGCCAAGCGAGATGCCGTTGATGGCGGCAGGGTCGATCAGCTCAAGGTTGGCCACCACCTGGTCGCGCAGTCCACCCGTGCCGTCGGGGCCGAAGTAGAAGTCGCCCAGCCAGGCCTCGAGGTCCCGGGTCCCTCCGGCAATGTCGTCGAGATCGTCCTCCATGGCCGCCGTGAGCCCGTAGTCAACGAGGTCGGCAAAGTGCTGCTCGAGCAGCCGGATCGCACCGAAGGCCAGCAGGGAGGGCACCATGGCCGATCCCTTCTTCCACACGTATCCCCGGTCCTCGATGGTGGAGACAATGGCGGCATAGGTCGAGGGGCGACCCACGCCGAGCTCCTCCATGTCCTTGATCAACGATGCTTCGGTATAGCGGGCCGGTGGCTGGGTGGCGTGGCCACCCGGGGTGACCTCGCTCACCGAGGCCGGGTCGCCTTCGGCCATGGGCGGAAGGTGCACTTCCCGGTCGGCCAGGTCGGCCTCGGGGTCGTCGCTGCCTTCCACATAGGCCCGTTGGAATCCCGGGAACTCGATGACCGTGCCCGAAGCGCTCAACTCGAGCTGGTGTTCCGCCCCGTCGGCCACCGAGGTTCCGAGCAGGCGAACCTGGGCGCTGGTGCCGGTGGCGTCGGCCATCTGGGAGGCCACCGTGCGCTTCCAGATGAGGTCATAGAGCCGCAGCTCGTCACCCGAGAGCGACCGGGCCGCCTCGTCCGGGGTGCGGAAACTCTCCCCGGCCGGCCGGATCGCCTCGTGGGCCTCCTGGGCGTTCTTCACCTTCCGGGCATAGGAACGGGGGGCGGACGGAACATACTCGGGTCCATAGAGGGCAGCCGCCTGGCTGCGGGCGGCCGAGATGGCCTGGTCCGAAAGGGTGGTGGAGTCGGTCCGCATGTAGGTGATCCAACCCTCTTCATAGAGGCGCTGGGCCACCTGCATCGTCCGGTTCGAACTGAACCGCAGTTTGCGCCCCGCCTCCTGCTGCAGGGTGGACGTGATGAACGGAGCCCGGGGCGAGCGCCGGTAGGGCTTGTGGGTCATGGCCGAGACCCGGAAACTTCCGGGGCGGACACCGGCGGCCAGAGCCTGGGCCCGGGCTTCGTCGAGGACGACCGCCGAGGTGGTCAGCTGCCCGTTGGTATCAAAGTCCTTGCCTCCGGCCAACACCTGGGAGTCGATGCCCACGAGAGCGGCCTGGAAACTCCGTGGCGTGTCGGCTTCGGCCGCCTTGGCCTGTTCGCCTTCGGCCGTCACCAGGACGTCGATCCCCCACCAGGACGCCGAACGGAACGCCATGCGCTCCCGCTCCCGGTCGACCACCATCCGGGTTGCCACGCTCTGGACCCGGCCGGCGGAACGGCCGTTGGTCTTCCGCCGCATCACGTCGGACAGCTTGAAGCCGTAGATGCGGTCGAAGATCCGGCGGGCTTCCTGAGCCTCGACCAGGTGGTAATCGATGGTCCGGCACTCATCCACCGCCCGCTCGATGGCCTGGGGCGTGATCTCGTGGAAGACCATCCGGGGCGTGTCTTCGGGCAGGCCGAGGACCTGGCTCAGGTGCCAGGCGATGGACTCCCCTTCGCGGTCTTCATCGGTGGCCAGATAGACTTCGCCGGCCTCCTTGGCCAGGCGCTTGAGTTTGCGGACCTGCTCTTTCTTGGCCGGCGAGACGATGTACTGCGGCTTGAAACCGTTGTCGACGTCCACGGCCAGGTCGGCCCACGACTCCTTCTTGATGGCTTCCGGCAGGTCCTTCTTGGTCGCCAGGTCGCGGATGTGTCCGATGGAGGACTCCACCACATAGTTCGAGCCGAGGATGCCCGAGATCGTCTTGGCCTTGGACGGGCTCTCGACAATGACGAGCGGCCGGGTTCCCCCCGCCGGACGGGCACGCCTCGTGCCTCCGGAGGTGGCCGGAGCGGTGGATACGGAGTCTGTGAAATCAGGTTCGGTGGTAGTCATGGGCTCGGCACAGGGTGAACGCTGGGGACAACGTTGTCAACCCCGGAGGACCCTATCCGCTTGATCGGGACCTGCCGATCACTACGTGATCGAACCGGCGGAAATTTTTTTCCCTGGCCGGTCGAATCCAACCGAAGCCGCTCTCCCCCACGGCCGGAACCACCGCCCTCGGGCACCGGGCAGGGCGCCGAGGGGTTCGGGCCAAGGGCACGGTACGGGGTCACATCGGGTCACGGACGCGACCGTGGCGGGGGACGTACCCCCGCCACGGCAACCGTCGGGCCAGGGCCCGGCGTCACATTTCCGGGATGACCGGACCGGTGGCCCGAATCGACATCCCGTTGTTCCGGCCGTTGTCAGCCGACCTCGACGTCGACCGAAGTACCGGCCGGCAGTTCATCGGTCATCGAACCGGTCGAACGCTTCGAGAAGGCAATCGCCCCGAGCAACACCACGAGCGCCACGCCGGCAATGGCCAAACGGGCTCCCGTGTTGTCCCGAAGGGTGATGACCGCCGGGAGGATCAGCAGGGCCACCAGGTTCATCACCTTGATCAACGGGTTCAGGGCCGGTCCGGCGGTGTCCTTGAAGGGGTCGCCCACGGTGTCGCCGATGACGGCAGCCTTGTGCGCTTCGGACCCCTTGCCCCCTACGTGACCGTCCTCGATGTACTTCTTGGCGTTGTCCCAGGCTCCACCGGAGTTGGACAGGAAGTTGGCCATGAGCTGGCCGGTCAGGATGGCACCAACCAGGAACGCACCGAGGGCGTAGTAGTTGATGCCGAAGCCGACAATGACCGGGCTCAGGATGGCGAGCAAGGCCGGCGTCGCCAACTCCCGCTGTGAGGCGGTGGTGCAGATGGCGATGACCTTTCCGTACTCGGGCTTTTCGGTGTAGTCCATGATGCCCGGGTGCTCCCGGAACTGGCGGCGCACCTCTTGGACCACGGTGCCGGCCGAGCGACCCACCGCCCGGATGGCCAGCGCCGAGAAGATGAAGGCGATCGATCCACCGATGAGGGCTCCGATGAAGATCGTCGGATGCGACACGTTGATCTGGGTTTGGGGTGCATCGAACAGCCAGTTCACGCCACCGTTGAACGGACGCTGGAGACCCAACTGGGAACTGATCGTCTCGATGAACGAGGCGAACAGGGCCACCGAAGCGATCACGGCGGATCCAATGGCCACACCCTTGGTCACGGCCTTGGTGGTGTTGCCCACGGCATCAAGGGACACCATGACCCGTTCCGCCTCCCCGGTGAACTCACCCGACATCTCGGCCACACCGGCGGCGTTGTCGGACACCGGCCCGAAGCTGTCCTCCGAGACGATCATGCCGGCCGTCGAGAGGAGACCGATACCGGCCAGGGACACCAGGTAGAGCGAGAGTTCGATGTTCCCGCCGGCCAGGCCGACACAGACGGCAATGGCCAACACGATGGCGATGATGGCCCACACCGACGACTCGAGACCCAGCGCGATACCGGCCAGGGTCGTGGTGGCGGGGCCGGTCCGGGCCGACTCGGCCACTTCCTTCACCGGACCACGCTCGGTGGAGGTGAAGTACTCGGTGACCTGACTCGCCACCAGCATGAGGACCACGCCGGTCAACACGGCGTAGAAGGCCTTCCAGTAGTGGAGGTAGGCGCCGGCGATCACCGCACTGCCGGCGATGGTCAGCACAGCCGAAGTCCAGACACCCCGGTTGATGGGAGCCATGGCGTTGCGGTCCTTCTTGCTGGCCCGCACGACGAACACGCCGACGATGGTGGCCAGGATGCCAATGGCCGGAATGGCGATCGGGAAGACCACGGACTTGCCGGCGTTCCCCTGCTGTCCGATCGAGGCGAAGGCGGTCACACCGAGGATGATGGCGGCAATGATGGTGATGACGTAGGACTCGAAGAGGTCCGCCGCCATGCCGGCACAGTCGCCCACGTTGTCGCCCACGTTGTCGGCGATGGTGGCGGCGTTGCGGGGGTCGTCCTCCGGGATGCCGGCTTCGACCTTGCCCACCAGGTCGGCCCCGACGTCGGCCGCCTTGGTGAAGATGCCGCCGCCGACCCGCATGAAGAGGGCGAGCAGCGAAGCGCCGAAGCCGAAGCCGATCAGCACCGACGTCGCCGTGTTCTGGAAGATCAGCACGATGATGGTGGCACCGAGAAGGCCGAGGCCCACGCAGAGCAGCCCGGTGATGGCACCGGTGCGGAAGGCCACCTTGAGGGCGGGCGCCATCTTGCCCTCACGGGCGGCGGCCGCCGTGCGGACGTTGCCCCGCACGGCCAGGCTCATGCCGATGAACCCGGTGAGGCCCGAGCAGATGGCCCCGGCGATGAAGCAGACCACCCGGTAGATCCCGTCCTGGGCGAAGGTCAGGTCGGTCACGGTGTGACGGGCCTTGAACGTCGTCCCGGCCGTGTTGGCCACGTAGTCCACCACGTGGGTGACCGAGTTCCCGGTGAAGAAGATCAGGATGGCCAGCGGAACCACGATGATGCCGATGGTCTTGAACTGACGGGCCAGGAATGCCTCGGCCCCCTCCTGGATCGCCTTGGCGATGTCCTGCATGGACGCCGTACCCTGGTCGGCGGCGATGACGCCACGGGCCAGGATCAACCCGACGACAATCGATGCCACGGCGCACACGATGGCGAAGTACAACCACAACTTCTCGCTGCTGCCCAGTACAAAGCGTTGGTACCCCCCTTCAGCCAAGAGGTAGTTCATGGGTGATGCTCCCTTCGAGTAGATCCGTATCGGGTCACGGACGATGCCATCCGAAGAACGGGGCCTCCACGCGCGCCAGCCACCGTCAGGACAACTTCCCGCTCACGCCCCAAGCGTTCCTGCCACAGGTGTCTGTTGGCGTGAAAACGCCCACTCCACAGCACAGGCAAGTTAGCCAGATTCGAACCCCACGGCAAGATTAAGGCTCGCCAAGAGAAACATTCCCGGACCGGCAGTTACCCGGACTTCACCGCCATAGGGACCGACCGCTCGGGCCCGTTCGGCCCCTAAGGCAGGTCGGTCGTGGTTCAGTCGTCGGCGTCGGGTCCGGCCACGAGTTCGTAGTCGGGATTGAGCATGGCGTGGTGCCGGGCCCAGTCCCCGACCATTCCCTCAACGACCAGACGGGCTCCCGGCTGGATACCCGGCACCCGCCGGCGACCCTGGAAGACCAACGTCAGTTGGCCGGTGGCATCCGCCAACACGCACTCGAGATTCGAGGTGCCGGCACGGGGCTGCACCCGGACCGACTTGATCCGGCCCGCCACCCGCACCCGGCTGCGCCACTGGATGTCGCTGATGGGTACCGTCCCCCGGGCCCGTTCGCCGAAGGCCTCCCGGTGCAGCAGGGCCTGGGCCGCCGCCGCCGGGTCCTGGGCCCGGTCCGACGAGCGCTGGCCCGCACCCGAAGGCACGGGCATCTTCTCGGCCTCCTTGCGTCTCCCCCAGTTGCGACGGTTGGCCAGCCACCCTCCGGACAGCTGGTAAGGAACCACGGTGGCGTTGACATGGGTCAGTTCACCAACGGCGGAAGCGATCCGGTCGGCGGTGGCGTCGTGCAGGATGCGCTGCCACCCGGCGGCGAAGCCCCTTCGGGGCAACAGCACCGTCAGTTCGGTCTGACCGTCGGCCACCGTTTCGGCGGCCAGTTGCAGCGAAGCCCGGGTCAGGCGCCGGTCCTCGCAGGCTTCGATGTCGAGCGGCAGCTGCGACAGTCCGAGGCGGCTCCACTCGGCCTCGAGGGCCCGGGACGCCACTTCATCAAGTGCGAAGTGCACCGCCCGCAACTCGTCGGGATGCAGGGTGCGGGCGTACTGCAGGGCCCGGGCCGTGGCGAGGTCGAGGCGGTCGACCATCACGATCACGCTGTGGCGCTTCATGGTCGGCGCCTCCGCCGCTTCGTTCACACCTTCCACAAGTTGCTCGTCTTCTTCGACTGTCTGCTTGCGAACCCGGATCAGACCCCAGAACATCAAGGGACCGACCACCACGACAACCCACGCCCCTTCCCGGAACTTCACGATGGCAAAGATCAGCACCACCGAGAGCGACAACAGGGCCGAGAACCCGTTGATGGCCACGTGCCACTTCCAGTTCGGGCCCCGCTTGTCGAGCCAGAACTTCACCATTCCACTGCCGGCCATGGTGAACCCGGTGAACACCCCGATGGCATAGAGCGCCACCAGCGACGCCAGGTTGGCTCCGGTGGCCAGAACCAACGCCAGGGCGACCACCGTGAGGACGATGATGCCGTCGGAGAACACGAGGCGGTGGCCCCGTTTCAACAGGCGCTTGGGCAGATAACCGTCGTGGGCCACATAACTGGCCAGGAAGGGAAAGCCGTTGAAACTGGTGTTGCCTCCGGTGTAGAGCACGAGCACCGTGGCGGCCTGGACAATGAAGAAGACCGTGGTCCCGAACGTGCCGTGGCCGAAGACGAGCTTGACCTCCTGGGAGACGACCGTCGGTGTCCCGTTCGTGTAGGGAACGGCGTGCGTCCAGTGGGCCAGCAGGGTCACGCCAAGCACGAGGAAACCGAGAACCGAACTCATGATGACCAGGGTCTGCCGGGCGTTCCGGGCCGTCGGTTCACGGAAGGTACCCACCCCGTTGGAGATGGCCTCGAGACCGGTGAGCGACGAACCACCGTTGGCGAAACTCCGCAACAGCACGATGAAGGTGGCCCCGTAAAGGAAGCTCCTACCGGTGGCGGCGTGGGTTTGCACCAACGGGCAGCCGGCCGCCGCGGTCGCCGTGCAGTGCGCCGAGATGGCCTGGGCGTGCAGGTGGCCCATGGCCTTGGCGACATAACCCGCGACCACCACGAAGGCCAGGGAGAAGATGAAGAAGTAGGTGGGGAAGGCAAAGATCTTCCCCGCTTCCCGGATTCCCCGCAGGTTGCCGTAGAGCAACAGCAGAATCACCCCCACGGTGATCTCCACCGTCCACGGGGTAAGTGACGGAAAGGCGCTCGTCAGTCCGTCCGTGCCGGCCGCCGTCTGCACGGCGACGGTCACGGTGTAGTCGATCAAGAGCGCCACCGACGCCACCTGGGCGATGCGCGGCCCGAAGTTTTCCCGAGCCACCACGTACGCCCCGCCGGCCTGGGTGTAACGCTTGATGACGTCAAGGTAGGAGAGGGTGACAAAGAACAGCACGCCGAGGATGGCCATGGTGATCGGCACCACCAGGGCGAAGGCGGAGAGACCGATGAAGGGGATCAGCTGGTTCAACATCTCCTCGGACCCGTAGGCCGAAGACGAGATGCAGTCCGGGGCAAGCACGCCCAGCGCCGAAGGTCGGCCCAACCGCTCACCCGACAGGCGCTCATTCACCAGGGGCGGCCCGAGGAGGACGTTCTTTATGCGGTAGCGCAGCGTCTCGGGCAGGTCCACGGACACCTGGGGCATGGCCTGGGGCCGCATCCTCGGATCTTCCGTCCGCCCGACCTTTTCCTCCGGACGGTCCACCGTTGTGGCAGCCGCCGGGGATGATTCGTCAATGTGGCCCGGGACGGGCCCGGTTGCGTCGGGATCCACGACGCCAGTAAACCACCTCGGTGGCGTGATCCGGTAACCCGGCCCAGGGCAGGAACGTTGACGACCGGCTCCGGCCGTCCAGGGTTCGGTGATGTTCCATCACGCCGACAACGGGGCCCTGTGTTCCCATTGCCTCACCGGTGTCGCCCCACCCGTTTTGACCGGGAGGTTCGGCCCGTTGATCCAGGGAAAGATCGACCAAAGAGTTGTGTACCGGCGCCGGACCGTGTTGCATGGGTTGGGTGCACATCGTCATCGTCGGCTGTGGCCGGGTTGGTTCCGGGCTGGGGATCGAACTGGTCGAACAGGGTCACAGCGTGGCCATCATCGACCGGAACCCCAAGGCCTTTCGCCGGCTGCCTCCGGACTGGACGGGCCAGAAGATCGTCGGATCGGGATTCGACCGTGACGACCTCGACCTGGCCCGGGCCGGTTCGGCTGACTCGCTCGCCGCCGTGACCAGTGGGGACAACTCCAACATCCTCACCGCCCGAATCGCCCGCGAGACCTACAACATCCCGAACGTGGTGGCCCGCATCTACGATCCGCGGCGCGCCCAGATCTACCTCCGCCTCGGCATTCCGACGGTGGCCACCGTGTCCTGGACCATCGACCAGGTGCGTCGGGGGCTCTTCCCGTCGTCGCTCAGCACCGACTGGATCGACGCCACCGGCTCCATGACCCTCGTGGAACGGCGCCTGCCCGATGGTTGGGCCGGTCGTAAACTATCTGACCTCAGCGTCGCCGGCCAGTTCACCCTGACCGCCGTCACCCGCAGCGGGGTGCCGCGGCTCGACTTCCAGGAACTGGTGGGCCAGGACGGCGACATCCTGCACTTCATGGCCATGGAACGGGCCATGCCGGCACTCCATCTCCATCTCGAAGGGAGTCCGGAATGAAGGTCGCCATCGCCGGGGCAGGCAGCGTGGGCATCGCCATTGCCGAGGATCTCCACCGGGCCGGCCACCAGGTCATGCTGATCGAGCGCGACCCGGATACGGTCCAGCGGGAACGTGACGAGGTCGACGTGGAGTGGGTCATCGCCGATGCCTGCGAAGTCGCTTCGCTGCAAGCGGCCGGCATGGACACGGTCGACGTGGTGGTCGCCGCCACCGGTGACGACGAGGACAACCTGGTTGTCTCCCTTCTGGCCAAGCAGGAGTTCGCCGTGCCCCGGGTGGTGGCCCGGGTGAACCACCCGAAGAACCAGTGGCTGTTCACCGAGACCTGGGGCGTCGACGTCTCGGTGTCCACCCCCCAACTCCTGACTGCCCTGGTGGAAGAAGCGGTTTCGGTCGGCAGTCTGGTCCGCCTGCTGGCCTTCGAAGGCGGATCCGCCCACCTCGTCGAAGTGACGCTGGCCGATGATTCGCCGGCGGCCGAAGTCACCCTGGCCGATCTCAACATTCCCCGGGACGCCACCGTGGTGGCTGTCGTGCGGGGTGACCGGTTGATCGTCCCCCGGGGCGACACCCGCCTTTCGGTCGGCGATGAAGTTCTTCTTCTGGTGACCAAGGACGCGGAAGCCAGCGTCCAGCAACTGCTCGTCGGCCCGTAAGGCCATGCGGGCAGCGTTCTTCGACCTCGACAAGACGGTCATCGCCAAGGCGTCCATCGCCGCCTTCGGCCGACCGTTCTACCGGGGTGGTCTGATCAACCGGAGGTTGATCGCCCGGGCCGTGGTCTCCCAGTTGATCTACCTCCACCTCGGAGCCAGCGAGCAGAAGCTGGCCCGGGTGCGCGAGTCGATGCTGACGCTGACCAAGGGATGGGACCGGGCCCTGATCCAGGAGATCGTGCGCGAAGCCCTGGAAGAGACGGTGGAACCGATCATCTACGCCGAAGCGCTCGACCTGATCGAAGCCCACCGGGCCGCCGGACACAAGGTCTATCTGGTCTCGGCCTCACCCGAAGAGATCGTCCAGCCGTTGGCCGACCACCTCGGAGTGGACGGAGCCATCGCCACCCGGGCCGTGGTGGATGACGAGGGACGCTACGCCGGCGAGATGGAGTTCTACGCCTACGGCCCGTTCAAGGCCGAGGCCATCAAGGAACTGGCTGAAATCGAAGGGCTGGACCTCGAGGAGTCATCGGCGTACTCGGACTCCTACACCGACCTCCCCATGTTGGAGATCGTGGGCCACCCCGTTGCGGTCAACCCCGACCGGGTGCTGGCCAAAGTGGCCCGAGAGCGCGGCTGGGAGATCCTGCAGTTCACCAAACCGGTCCGCCTGCGGGACAAGGTCACCGTGCCGAGCCTGCCAAGGACGGCAACAGCGGCCGGCTTCACGGCCGCCACCATGGTCATCATCCTGGCAGTCTGGCGTCTGCTGCGACGAACCCCACGCGCCTCCTAGCGCGCCGGTTGACCCGCCACGATCTGCCGCGCTGCTCCGGTCAGGCCCGGACGCCGGTACCGCCGGAGGTCAGGACGTGCGGAGCTTCTTGGCGGCAACAGCGCCGAGGGCGATCACGATGGCGAGGAGGAGGAGCTTCTTCATGGTGCCCATGATAGTGGCTCGGCGCCGATCCATACACCGGAGATGTCCCCGCCACGACGTTTCGGCCCGACGAAGTCGGACTGACGAAGTCGGTCAGACCGTCAGAAGGTCGCGGGCGCCGGTGTCCGAGGACGGGTGCCGCAACTTCGACATGGCCCGGGCCTCGATCTGGCGGATCCGCTCCCGGGTCAGGTTGAAATGCTCGCCCACTTCTTCCAGCGTCCGCGGCTCGCCCCGGTCCAGGCCGAAGCGCAGTCGCAGGATCTCCCGCTCGCGTTCGTCAAGGGGCGACAGCAGGCGACCGATCTCTTCGGGCAGCAGCGAGACCGCCGCCACCTCGAAGGGGGAGTCGGCCGAACGGTCCTCGACCACGTCACCCAGCTCGGCGTCGCCGTCTTCCCGCAACGGTTCGGACAACGACAGGGGTTCGGCCCGGAAACGCAGGGCTTCGACCAGTTTGTCTTCCGGCATCTCCACTTCGGCCCCGAGTTCGGCCAAGGTGGCCGGCCGGCCGTACTTGAGTTCCAGACGGGCCTGGGCCTTCTGTACCCGGGCCAGGGTGTCCCCGGCGTGTACGGGAAGCCGGATGGTCCGACCGGTGTTGGCGATACCCCGGGTGATGGCCTGACGGATCCACCAGGTGGCGTACGTCGAGAACTTGAAGCCCTTGCGCCAGTCGAACTTCTCGACGGCGTGCATCAGGCCCAGGTTGCCCTCCTGGATGAGATCGAGCAGCGGCAGGCCCGAGGCCTGGTACTTCTTGGCGATGGATACGACCAGACGGAGGTTGGACTGCACGAAGGTCTGTTGGGCGTCCTCACCCCGTCGCGACGTCCGGGTGAGTTCACGGCGCTTGGCCACGCTGAGACCTTTGGGCGGGCTGGCCAGGACGGCGGCCGCATCGCGGCCTTCCTCGATGGCCTGGGCCAGACGGACCTCGTCGTCTTTGGTCAACAGCTGGTACTGACCGATGTCGGTCAGATACAGGCGAACCAGATCTTCATCGTCTCGTTCGAGTCGCTCTCTTGCCAAGGTCACCGAATCCTTTGTTCACCCCATGCACCATGGGGGCACAACGACAGCCCGATTCCCAACCCCTGAGACCGGAGAGATCCTACCGTCGTGATGTCGACATCGTGCGACATCTGCCGCACCGTGAGTTTACCGGTGGTGTCAACTCCCCCGGTCCCGAGGATCCAGGGCACACCAACCGCCCATCACTCTACCGGCGGGTGGCAAACAACCATTCAGGACCGGTCCCCTCAGAGCGCAAACAGTCCCGGCTCCGGGGCGGTCCCGACCACCATCGCCTCGAGCTCGGCCTGGAACCGGTGGGCCCGTTCGACCAGGTCCCTTCGGTCCAGTTGGGCCTCGACCAGGCGTTCGCCGGCCAGCCACTCCTCGAGGTCGTCGCGCATCACGAGGGAGAGGACCCTCAACGCCGGGCCGTCGGCAACCGGGGTTGCCAGTTCCTGTCGGAGGGCATAGGTGGTCATGAGGCGGGGCAGGACGACCCGGTAGAGGCCGGCCAACCCAACGACGGCGGACCCTTCGGGGTCCGCTTCGCCCCCACTGCCGTCTTCGCCAACTTCGGCCCCGAGCCGGTCGAACAGCGCGGCGGTCGCACCAAGGGGGCGGGTCCAGGCGTCAGGGTCGCTCCCGGCCATTACGGGCAGACGATCCCGCCACAGGTCGGCGTGCCATCCGTGGCGCAGGGAGTAGGTGTCGAGGAAGATCTGGACCGACGGGTCCGGGTACGTGAGCGACCACTTCCCCATCACCTCGAACAGCCGCTGTTCGACCCATCGGAAACCACCGGCCAGGCGGGCCGAGTGGTCCAGCGTCAAGGCCCGGGAGCCTTCCCCTGCGACGTTGTCACCGGTTTCCTGTTCGGTCATGGGAGATCTCCTCGGCCCTCGGAAGAGACGTCGGCATCCTTCGCCGCTTCGGTGGTTGGTCGGTAACGGTTCGTGATGGGCATCCGCCGGTCCTTTCCGAACGCCTTGGTGGTGATCTTCACCCCGGGCGGCATCTGGCGACGTTTGTACTCGGCGCGGTCGACCAGTCCCACCACCCGGGCCACATCTTCGGCCCGGAAGCCGTCGGCCACGAGGTCGGCCGGAGACCGGTCCTGTTCGACGTAGCCACCGATCAACGGATCGAGCACGTCGTAAGGGGGAAGGGACTCGTCGTCGCGCTGGTCGGGTCGCAGTTCCGCCGATGGCGGCTTGGTCAGTACGTCCTCGGGGATCACCGGGCTGGTGCCGATGCGGTTGCGATACCGGCAAAGTTCGTAGACCAGTGTCTTTGGAACGTCCTTGATCACGGCGAAACCACCGGCCGAATCGCCATAGAGGGTGGAGTAGCCGGTGGCCATCTCGCTCTTGTTGCCGGTGGTCAACACGATGGCGCCCGTGGCGTTGGAGAGCGCCATGAGAAGCACTCCCCGGAGCCGCGACTGGAGGTTCTCGTCGGTGAGGCCACGGGGCTCTTCCCCCAACAGGGAGGTCAGCGATCCGGTGAAGCTCCGGTGCAGTTCTTCGATAGGGACCGTCTCGCACCGAATGCCGAGATTGGCCGCCAGAGCCTCGGCGTCGGTGATGGAACCGGTGCTCGAATAGCGGGACGGCATGGCGACGCCCCGGACGTGGTCGGGACCGAGGGCATCGACGGCAATGGCGGCCACGAGCGACGAGTCGATGCCTCCGGACAGGCCGATCACCGCATCGACAAAGCCGTTCTTGGCCAGATAATCCCGGGTTCCGAGCACCAGCGCCTCGTAGACCTCGGCGGCCGGGTCGAGAAGTTCCGGCCAGTTGGGGGAAACCATCTCCCCCCCGGCGACACGCGACACCGTGCTCACCGGCTCGCCTGCTCCCGATGGTGCGGTTCGATCGGATGCGGCCGGCACCTCGACGTCGAGATCGACGATGAGCAGTTCCTCGGAGAACTGGACGGCCCGGGCCAGCTCGCGCCCGGTGGCGTCGACCACCATCGAGGCGCCGTCGAACACCAGCTCGTCCTGGCCTCCTACCTGGTTCACGTAGACGATGACGGCCCCGGTCTCGGTGGCCCGCTCACCCAGGACACCGAGGCGTTCGGCCCGACGACCCCGCGAGTAGGGCGAGGCGTTGAGATTCACAAAGAGGCGGGCTCCACTTTGGGCCTGGCGGGCCATCGGGCCATCGGCAAACCACAGGTCCTCACAGATCGTGATCCCGACCGGAACCCCGGCCACGACGCAGGGAGCCATGGTGCCATCGCCCGGGGTGAACCAGCGCTGCTCGTCAAAGACCCCGTAGTTCGGCAGCAGGGCTTTGGCGTAACGACGCTTCACCTCTCCGTTGGCGCACAGGACGGCACCGTTCAGCAAACCACCGCTCCCGGTGCGGTCGACGTAGCCCACCACGACGGCACACGATGCCGAAGCGGACACGATGCGGTTCAGGGCGGCCAGGTTGTCGGTGACGAAGCCGGGCCGGGCCAGAAGATCTTCGGGCGGATACCCGGTGATGGTCAGCTCGGGAAACACAACGAGGTCGACGTCGGCTTGCTCCACCTGGCCGATGACCTCGAGGATCCGGGAGGTGTTGCCGGCGAGATCTCCCACCACCGTGTTGATCTGAGCGGCGGCGATCCGCACCCGGGCCATCCGTCAAGCCTATCGGGGAGTGCCGGCACGCCCGGACCCCACGCAGAGCCACTTCACCATGGTCCCGGCCCGGCCTTGGGTACCCCGCCGGCCCCGACCGGTCAGGGCGATCTCCCGGCCCGGCCGGCACTTCCTTCGCCGCATTGTCTTTCCGCATCGACGTGACGACCGGGAATTCGTCGCTGGTTCCGACCTGTTCATCATCTGTTCACACGAGCCAAAACCCCAGTTCAGCGCCGTGAAATCAGGACCGGTGCGCAGGAGGTGATCCACCGGAAGCCGCCCGGGAAAACCCCCGGTGGTAACTTCCCACCATCAAAGGGACCCCTGTCACGTCAGGAGTGCGGGTCCGATCAGACAAGCAACCGAGGAGTGCACGTGCCTTACCAAGCTGAGTACATCTGGATCGACGGAACCGAGCCCTCGCCGCTCCTCCGCAGCAAGACCAGGATCATTGCCGACGGCGAGCAGCCCGGCATCTGGGGCTTCGACGGATCGAGCACCAACCAGGCCGTGGGCAGCGACTCGGACTGCGTGCTCCGGCCGGTGTGGTCCTGCCCGGATCCCCTGCGCGGCCTCGAAGACCGACTGGTGATGTGCGAGGTCCTCCTGCCCAACATGCGGCCCCACCCCACGAACACCCGTGCCCGGCTGGCCCGGATCGCCAAGCAGTATGCCGACCAGGAGCCGATGTTCGGCATCGAGCAGGAGTACACCTTCTTCAAGGACGGCCGCCCGCTCGGCTGGCCGGCCGTCGGCTACCCGGCCCCGCAGGGTCCCTACTACTGCGGCGTCGGTGGCGACAAGATGCCCGGACGGGAGATCGTCGAAGAGCACACCCGGGCCTGCATGGACGCCGGCATCGGCATCGAAGGCACCAATGCCGAAGTCATGATGGGCCAGTGGGAGTTCCAGGTTGGCGTGCTCCCGCCGCTCGAGATCAGCGACCAGCTGTGGGTGGCCCGGTGGCTGCTCTTCCGCATCGCCGAGGACTTCGACGTCTACGCCACCCTCGAGCCCAAGCCGGTGCTCGGTGACTGGAACGGTGCGGGGGCCCACACCAACTTCTCCACCAAGGCCATGCGCGAGGACGGTGGCTGGAAGGCCATCATCGCCGGCTGTGAGGCCATCGGGACCCGGGTGGACGAGCACATCGCCGTCTACGGCGTCGGGATCGCCGACCGCCTGACCGGCGCGCACGAGACCGCCCACTACACAAAGTTCAGCTACGGAACCTCGGACCGGGGTGCATCGATCCGCATCCCGTGGGCCGTGGCCAAGAACCGGAAGGGCTGGCTCGAGGACCGTCGGCCGAACGCCAACATGGACCCCTACCAGGTGACCGGCATCCTGGTGGAGACGGTGTGCGGTGCCGCCGCCAAGAAGGCTCCGGCCAAGAAGGCAGCCGCCAGGAAGGCTCCGGCCAAGAAGGCAGCCGCCAAGCGCTGAGTCCCGGACGGGAACCACCTTGCAGAGCCGGATCCTCTCGGGGGTCCGGCTCTGTGCGTTCCCGGCGCCGATGTCCGATCGAACCTGAGAGAATGAAACAAGTGATGACCGATACCCCCCGCACCAGCCGGACGGCGAGACCATGAGCAGCCAGGAAGAGTACGTCCTGCGCACCGTGGAAGAGCGCGGCATCCGCTTCGTGCAGTTGTGGTTCACCGACGTGCTCGGAACGCCGAAGACCTTCTCCATCACCCCGGCCGAACTCGACAACGCCCTCGACGAGGGAATGACCTTCGACGGTTCGGCCATCGACGGCTTCAGCCGGGTCCAGGAGAGCGACGTGCTGGCCCGGCCGGACGCCTCGACCTTCCAGTTGCTGCCCTGGCACGGGCACGGTGAGGGACAGCAGGCGCAGGTCGCCCGGGTCTTCTGCGACATCGTGAACCTTGACCGGTCACCGTTCGAAGGCTGCCCCCGCCACGTGTTGCGCCGGGCCATGGGCCGGGCCCGGGATGCCGGCTTCACGTTCTATGCCGCCCCGGAAATCGAGTACTTCTACTTTGCCGATTCCGATCCGGCCCACCCGCCGACCACGCTCGACTCCGGGTCCTACTTCGAACTCACGGTGGCCGACCGGGCCAGCGACATCCGCCAACAGACGGTGCTCACCCTCGAAGAGATGGGCATACCGGTCGAACACGCCCAGCACGAGGACGCACCCAGCCAGCACGAGATCGACCTGCGGTACACCGACGCCCTGACCATGGCCGACACCGTGATGACGGTGCGTCTGGTGGCCAAGGAGATGGCCCGCCAGCAAGGCGTCTTCGCCAGCTTCATGCCGAAGCCGCTGGCCGGGGTGCAGGGCTCGGGCATGCACACCCACATGTCGCTCTTCCAGGGCGACACCAATGCCTTTGTGGACCGGGACCGCCCGAGCGGGCTCTCGGTGATCGCCGAACAGTTCATCGCCGGACTCCTCCATCACGCCGGCGAGATCACGGCGGTCACCAACCAGTGGGTGAACTCCTACAAGCGTCTCGTCTCCGGCTACGAGGCACCGATCCATGTCTCCTGGGCCCGCAACAACCGCTCGGCGCTGGTTCGCGTCCCGGTGGTCAAGCCCGGCAAGTTCGAATCCACCCGGATCGAATACCGGGCACCCGACAGCGCCTGCAACCCCTACCTGGCCTTCGCCGTGATCCTGGCCGCCGGCCTGCGGGGAATCGAGCAGGGGTACGAACTCCCACCGGAAGCCGATGCCAACCTCTTCACCCTCGACGCCGAAACCCTCGCCGCCCAGGGCATCCAGCCCCTTCCGGGCAGCCTGCACGAAGCGTTGGCCCGGATGGAGAACTCGGAACTGCTGGCCGAATGTCTGGGCGAGCACGTCTTCGAGTGGTTCATCCGCAACAAGCGGGCAGAATGGTCCGACTACAAAGCCCACGTCAGCCAGTTCGAACTCGACCGGTATCTGCCCCTGCTCTAGGTGCCGGCCCCTCGGCCCGGCCGGGAACCGCCAACGCCATCAAGCCCACGTCGAAAGGAGGATGACCGCCATGAATCCGCTGCTCTGCTTTCCGGCGGTGCCGCCTCCTGATGTTGCCGCCGTCCTCGACCGGGCCGGCCTGGCCTGGCGGGGGATGGACCGGCCGGAGTCGGCCGACCGGCACGAGCCCGAATCCGGCTGGGGTGGCGCCGTCATCTGCACCGGAGAGGATCCCCTCGGCGCCTTTCTGCTGTGTCGACACCTGCGCAAGCGGGAGAATCCGCTGTCCCCGGTCATCATCGTCCTTCCGCCCCAGCAACTCGGCGAGCTCGAGTTGCGCGAAGACCTCTTCGACGACCTGTGCCTGGAGCCCGTCAACCCGACAGAACTCGACCGGCGGCTCAACCTGGCGCTGTGGCGGGCCGGCCGCGAGACCAGCCGGGAAGATCTCGTCCGGTCCGGACCACTGGTCCTCAATGTCGAGACCTACCAGGCCGCAGTCGGCGGCCGGGTTCTCGACCTCACCTACATGGAGTACGAGCTGCTGCGCTTCCTCGCTTCTCGGCCCGGCAAGGTCTTCACCCGCGAGACCCTGCTCAGCCGGGTCTGGGGCTATGAGTACTACGGCGGGGCCCGCACCGTCGACGTCCACATCCGCCGGTTGCGGGCCAAGATCGGGGAAGAGCACGCCCACCTGATCCAGACCGTGCGCTCCGTTGGCTACCGCTTCTCCACCACCTCGTGGGCGCCCTGACCCCTTGGGGAGTGCAGGGACACCGAGGGAACCTCAGTCCCGCCGGGCCCAGAGTTCGATCTCGACTTCGGCCCCCATGGGCAAGGCCGCCACACCGACCACGGAACGGGCCGGGCGGTGGTCCCCGAAGGCCGCCACGTAGGTCTCGTTGACCGCCGGAT
>CAITPI010000086.1 GCA_903894295.1 uncultured Acidimicrobiaceae bacterium | reverse complement strand
GTCCCTGCTGAAAGAGGTTTACAACTCAGAAAGCCTTCGTCCCTCACGCGGCGTTGCTGCATCAGGCTTTCGCCCATTGTGCAAGATTCCCCACTGCTGCCTCCCGTAGGAGTCTGGGCCGTGTCTCAGTCCCAGTGTGGCTGATCGTCCTCTCAGACCAGCTACCCGTCGAAGCCTTGGTGAGCCGTTACCTCACCAACAAGCTGATAGGCCGCGAGCCCCTCCCGAAGCGGAATCCATTTCCTCACCAAACCATGCGGTTCGGTGGGGGTATCCGGTAGTAGCACCGGTTTCCCGGTGTTGTCCCGGTCTTCGGGGCAGGTTGCTCACGTGCTACTCACCCGTTCGCCACTCGACCTTCAGGAGTATTGCTACTCCTTGGGCCTCGTTCGACTTGCATGTGTTAGGCACGCCGCCAGCGTTCGTCCTGAGCCAGGATCAAACTCTCCATTAAAATCGCCCAGACCCGAAGGCCTGTCGAAATCGTGGAGTCGACGTCGAGGACACTGATCCTCTCGGTCGACTTGAAACTGGCAAAGAACAGACTTTTGTCCGTTCAATGCTTTGAATTGACTGGCGATCTCGAGTTTCCCCGCGATCGCCCGCACTGACTTTTGGCTATCACTATTCCGTTTTCAAGGAGCGACCGGGAACGCGCCCGGAGGCGTTGGTTCCGGCTGGAGCACAGGCCGAAGCAAGGCTTCGGACTGTGGTGCCTGGCGACTACCTTTCGGTTGTTCGCCGGGAAGGACAACTATACAGAGGCGCCTGGAGCGTGTCAAACCACCTGGGCCATTTCTTTGAATTTTTTTCGTCGGTGGCCCCGGTGGGCCAGCAAGGGCACCGACAGGGCGTCCGAGACCCGCCCGTCGACCACGATGGCAGGCGTTATCCGAACGTGAAGTCGTACGCCGAGACGCCCGGCGTGGCCAAGATCTTCAGATCGCCCGAGGTGAAGCCGGGCGCCGAGAAGAGTTGGTACAACCGGGGTATGCCGGAAACGGCGATGACCTTGTGTTGTCCGGACGGCCCGGTCACGGTCACCGTCCCCTGTCCGCCGAGCACGAGATAGACGGTCTGGGCCTGGAAGGACAGGTCGATGGCGGCGTTCTTCCCGGCCAGGGAGGACTCCGCCCCCACCCGCCACTGCCCCTCGTAGGCAAAGGTGTTGGAGGGCACCGGATGTTCCGCCGGGTAGGTGGTCATCGAGTTGGGAACCACCGTCTGGTCCGTGTCGTTCAACTGGTGTTCGTAGCCGAGATAGGACTCCGGCGTGAGGGGATTCTTTGGCGTCAGGTCCGCCACATCGGTTCTGGGCGGCAGGTGCAGGCCCGGATGGGCCGAAACCAACAGCTGACGGATCAGGCTCTCGGTCTGGCTGTATCCCCCTTCACCGAACTCGGTGTGGCGGATCCGGCCCTGGGCGTCAACGAGGTACTCGGCCGGCCAGTACTCGTTGTTGTAGGCGTTCCATGTCACGTAGTTGTTGTCGATGGCGACCGGATAGGTCACGCCCAGTCGCCGGGCTCCCCCGCTGACGTTGGACACCACGTGTTCAAAGGCGAACTCCGGTGTGTGGACTCCGATGACCGTGAGACCGTAGGCGCCGTAGCGGGCGTTCCATGCCTCGACGTGGGGCAACGACCGTTCGCAGTTGATGCACGAGTAGGTCCAGAAGTCGACGAGCACCACCCGGCCCCGCAGCGACGGCAGGGTGACCGGTCGCCCACCCGGCGTATTCAGCCATGCCTGGATGCCGGCCAGACGGGGAGCCGGACCACAGTTCTCCAGCAGGGGATCGCCGGTGCGACACTCGGCAAGGGTGGTCGTCACCTGGGCACCGGTAACCGCCGAGAGGTCCTGCCGGGCCGCCGAACCGCCCTCGATGCCGTTCTGCAGGGCATTGGTGTACCCCGGCACCGCCCGCTCCAGGCCGTTGGTCAGGTTGCCGGCGATCAGGACGGCCATGACGACCAGCAGGATGCCGACGCAGCGGCGGACCAACGGGGCCCGGCGACGCAGTCCGCTCACCCGTTCGACGAGGCTCTGGCCCGCCACCGCCACCAGCAGGAGCGGGACGGCAACACCGGCGGCGAAGGCCAGGGTCAGGACAACCGATGACCAACCGATGTGGTGGGTGGCTCCGACCACGGTGATGGCCGCCAGGACCGGGCCGGCGCAGGGAACGAAAACAAGGCCGAGACTTAGACCGAGGACAAAGCCACCACCCGAGCGGGCCGGGCCCCGACCGCCCCATCGGAGGAAGGGTCGTTCAAGGGCGTCGCCCACCGCCGGCACCAGCAGCCCGATACCCACGACCGCCAGCAGGACGATGCCGATCCAGCGCAAAAGGTCTTCGGGCAGCCCGAGCAGCTCGAGCAGCCACGAACCGAGCAACGTGAAGACGGAGAAGCTGAGGACCAGTCCCCCGACCACGGCGACCGGTCGACGCTGCCGGGGTCGGACGGGTGGAGCCGCAACCGCCCCCCGGGAGGTGCCTTCTGTCGTCCGGGCCCCGTCGCCATCGTCCGATGCGGCCGTCCCATGTTCGCCGCCCGCAGTTGTGTCGCCGTCGCCACGGCTCGACGTGTCACCAAGTTCGTACACGGCCCCCGAGGCCAGCACCACCGGCAGAACGGGGAGGATGCACGGAGAGATCCCGGTGATGAGTCCCCCCAGAAAGCCGATGAGGACGAGCGGGACGATCACCCCAACAGCCTAAAGGGATGTTCGCCGAGTTCTCCCATCGCCCCGTGAAGGAACACGCCCGGTGATCACCACCGACGGTGTCCGGATCCCGAACACTGACGTCAGGTCGAAACTCTTGTCTGATCGGCGTCGAGCCGGGCGGAAAAGCGTTCCATCTGGTCCGCCACCGGGCCCGGTCCGGCGCCTCCGGGGGTTGTCCGTCGGGTGACGGCAACGCCGGGGGCGAGGAGCGGTGTGGCTTCCTCGCCGAGATCCGGATGGGCGGCCACCAGTTCTTCCAGTGGGACCTGACGGGCCAGGGAGTCACCGACCAGGCCCCCGACCACGGCATGGGCCTGTCGAAACGGCATACCCCGCTCCACCAGCCACTCGGCCAGATCCACGGCGGCCACCGACGGTCCGTTTGCCGCCTCTTCCATATTCTCCGCCACGAACCGGGTGGTGGCCATGACCCCGGTCAGGGCCGCCAGCGCCCGCCGGATCTGGTCCACGGAGTCGAACAAGGGCTCCTTGTCCTCCTGGAGGTCCCGGTTGTAGGCCAGAGGCAGACCCTTCAGGGTGGCGAGCAGTCCGGTCAGGTTTCCGATCAGTCGCCCCGCCTTGCCCCGCGCCAGCTCGGCCACGTCCGGATTCTTCTTCTGGGGAAGCATCGAGGATCCGGTGGCGAAGGCGTCGTCGAGAACGGCAAAGCCGAACTCCTCGGTCGTCCACAGCACCAACTCCTCGCCGAGGCGCGAGAGGTGGACACCGAGCAGCGCCAGGTCAAACAGCCCTTCGGCGACAAAGTCCCGGTCGGACACGGCGTCAAGCGAGTTCTCGAACCGGGCGGCGAAGCCGAGGTCGGCGGCGGTTCCGTCCGGATCCAGGGGCAGCGACGAACCGGCCAGGGCCCCCGCTCCGAGCGGAGACACATCCATGCGTTCCACCGATGCGAGCAGCCGGTCCACGTCGCGGGCCAACGACCAGCCGTGGGCCAGCAGGTGATGGGACAGCAACACCGGTTGGGCCCGTTGCAGATGCGTGTAGCCCGGCAGGTAGACGCGACCCGCCGCTTCGGCCCGTTCCAACAGGACCCGTTGCAGGCCAAGCACGGCAGACGCCACGGCCCGCAGTTCCCGTTTGGCGTACAGCCGCAAATCGGTGGCGATCTGGTCGTTGCGGCTGCGACCGGTATGCAGCCGGGCACCGACGGCGCCGGCCAACTCCGTCACCCGCCGCTCCACTGCGGTGTGGATGTCCTCGTCGCCGGCGGAAAAGACGAACGTACCGTCCGCCAACTCCCCTTCCACCGTGTCGAGAGCGACCAACAGCCCGGTTACTTCGTCAGCGGAGAGCAACCCTCCCCGACCGAGGCCCCTCACATGGGCCCGCGAGCCGGCCAGGTCGTCCACCGCAAGGCGCTGGTCGAAAGGAAGGCTGACGGAGAACTCCATCACCAGATCGTCGGTGCCGCCACTCAGGCGTCCGTGCCACAGCGTCATGCCGGAGACTCTCCCCCCGTGGGGTGCTCCTGGACGGCCGACCACGTGGCGACCCCGAGACCCCACAGTCGCACGAAGCCCTCGGCGTCGGCGTGGTTGAACGTGTCGGTGGCGTCGTAGGTGGCGAGTCCGTGGTCGTAGAGGCTGACCGGACTGCGGCGGCCCACCACCCAGCACTGTCCGGGCTCGAGGCGCAGCCGGACCTCACCGGTGACGTGCTTCTGGGACGAGATCATGAAGGCGTCCAGCGCCTGCTTGAGGGGCGAGAACCAGAGGCCGTCATAGACCAGTTCGGCCCAGCGGGGCTCGAGACGCAACTTTTCGTGATGCAGGTCGCGCTCCAGGGTGAGGTCCTCGAGGTCGGCATGGGCCATCAGCAACGCCAGGGCGCCGGGGCATTCATAGGTCTCCCGGCTCTTGATGCCGACGCGACGGTTCTCGACCATGTCGAGCCGTCCGAATCCGTAGGAGCCGACGATGCGGTTCATCTCGGCAATCAGCGGACCGGGCGCCATGTTCTGTCCGTCGATCGAGACCGGCACGCCCGACTCGAAGCCGACGATGATCTCCCGGCCTTCGGTCTCGGTCGGTCGGGTCATGGTGTAGACGTCCTGGGGCGGACGGTTCCACGGGTCCTCGATGACACCGCACTCGATGGCCCGGCCCCACAGGTTGGCATCGATGGAGTAGAGCTTTTCCTTGGTCACGGTCAGCGGGATCTCCCACCGTTCTGCGTACTCGATGCAGTCTTCCCGGGTGAGGCCCCACACCCGGGCCGGGGCGATGGTCTCAAGGTCAGGTGCCAGGGCCCGGGTGCCCACTTCGAAGCGGACCTGATCGTTCCCCTTGCCGGTGCAGCCATGGGCCACGGCGTCAGCCCCGAAACGCCGCGCCTCTTGGACCAGGTGCTTGACGATGACCGGCCGGGACAGGGCCGAAACCAGTGGGTACTTGCCCTCGTACTTGGCGTTGGCCAGCAGGGCCGGGACACAGAAGTCGGCCGCCATCTCCTCCCGGGCGTCAATCACCACGGCCTCCACTGCCCCGGCGGCCAGCGCCCGGCTCCGGATGGAGTCCCAGTCCTCCTCATCGCCTCCCGCCCCCTGACCGACGTCGACGGCAACGGCGACCACTTCGACGCCGTGGTTCTCCATGAGCCACCGAACGGCCACGGAGGTGTCAAGTCCACCGCTGTAGGCCAGCGCTACCCGCTTTGTCATGATGTTCTCCTTGTGCGAGTCCCACGCTTGTCGCGGGACGCAGTTTCGCTTTCCTTGGTTGATTGACGATTGACCGCCTTGCCGGCATCCGTGCGGGTGACGTCACTTCGACGGGTCAGACCGGCCACCGTAGCCAGTCGATCGCCCAACGCCGCTCCACCCAGTGACTCGGAGGCGATCACGAGCACGGTGTCATCACCGGCCACCGTGCCGATGACGCCCACCATGCCGCTGCGGTCCAGAGCCGAACCGACCACATGGGCCGACCCCGGTGGCGTCCGGAGCACCACCAGGTTGGCCGACGACGCAACGTCGACCACCCATTCGCCGAGGACACGGCGAAGGTGGTCTTCGGGCGCGACCTGTTGCGAGGGAAGCTCCGGCAACGCATAGGCCGTCTCGCCACCGGGCATCCGGACCTTGACGGCGCCCAACTCGTCGAGATCGCGCGACACCGTGGCCTGGGTGGCCTCGATGCCTTCACCGGCGAGGAGGTCGACCAGATGGGTCTGGCTGCCCACCGCCCGGGTCTCGAGCAGGCGGGTGATCCGGTGCTGTCGTTGCTGCTTGGTCATCGCCTCTCCCCCTGGCCGGTTCCGCCGACCGGGCCGACCGGGGAAGCCGCGGATCCGGACCGACCATCACCGACCGACTCTCCAATCCAGGAAAGCAGGCCCCGCATGGCGTGGCGCCGGTTGGCGGCCTGCTCCCAGACAACGCTCTGGCTTCCATCCACCACGTCGGCTGTGATCTCTTCGCCCCGGTGGGCCGGCAGGCAGTGCATCACCAGGGCGCCTTCGCCGGCGCGGGCACACAACCGGGCATCAACGCAAAACCCGGCAAAGTCCCGCATTCGCTGCTCCGCTTCGCCCTCCTGACCCATCGAGGTCCAGACGTCGGTGTAGATGGCGTCGGCACCATCGACCGCTTCGACGGGATCACCCGTCACCATCAGTCGTCCTCCGGCCGAAGCCACCCGCGCCACGTCGGCCTCCGAGGGGCCATATCCTGCCGGCGAGGCAACACGGGTCTCCATCCCGACCATCGCCGCGGCCAGGGCCAGGGACCGCCACACGTTGTTGGCGTCGCCGATGTAGGCAAGGGATCGACCCGACAGGTCGGCACCAAAATGGCTCCGTAAGGTCAGCAGGTCGGCGAGGGCCTGACAGGGATGGGCCTCGTCCGACAGGAGGTTGATGACCGGGACGCCGGACCCCGCCTGGTCCAGGGCCGCGGCCATCCGGACGAGTACCTGGTGGTCGAAGACCCGGGCGCACAGCACCGAGTGGTAACAGGCGAGGGTACGTGCCACGTCCTCGGCGCTCTCGCGCACGTCGAGTCCGACCTCGCCGCCCTGGATGTAGACGGGGTGACCGCCGAGGTCGACGACGGCCATCTCCGAACTGTTCCGGGTCCGATT
>CAITPI010000085.1 GCA_903894295.1 uncultured Acidimicrobiaceae bacterium | reverse complement strand
GCCATCCGGTCCGACGTCGACGCCTGGACCGTGGGCGTGTTCATCCAGTCGGTCGCAACCGGCCGGCTGCTCGGCCTCATGGACACCGACGAAGCCCACCGGCTCGACCCGGAGTTGTGGGCCGCGACGGCAACGACCGCCCTCGGGGCATTTCTGGCCCCGGACTGACACCCGGACGTCCGCCCGGTCCCGTGTTGCACCGACCTGGGTGGCCGGAGCGGAATCAGGGGAGCAGGTTCTCGACGTCGGCCCGCTCGCCCAGCAGTTCCTCGGTCGTGATGCGCACCCGCTCGGTGCCGAAGGCGTCGTGGGAGAGACCCTCCACCACGGTCCAGCCACCCTGGCCGTTGGTGGTGACGGGAAAGCCATACTGCAGGCCGGCGGGCACGCCGTACTCGCCGTTGGAGACCACGGCCAGGGACGTCCAGTCCCCGGGGGCGGTGGCGGTGCGGATGCTCACCACCGAGTCGATGGCGGCATTGGCGGCCGAGGCCGCCGACGACAGGCCCCGGGCCTCGATGATGGCGGCGCCGCGCTTTTGCACGGTGGACAGGAACTCACCTTCCAGCCAGGCCTGGTCATCGATGACCTCGACGGCCGGCCGGCCCCCGATGCGGGCGTTCTGGTAGTCCGGGAACTGGGTGGCCGAGTGGTTGCCCCAGATGGCGAGGTTGGTGACCTCGGAGACCGGCACGCCGGCCTTCTGGGCCAGCTGGGTCTTGGCCCGGTTCTCGTCGAGCCGGGTCATGGCGAACCAACGGTCGCTCGGGATCTCCGGGGCGTTCGACCGGGCGATCAGGCAGTTGGTGTTGCACGGGTTGCCCACCACGAGGACCCGCACGTCCGAGGCGGCGTTGGCGGCGATGGCCTGGCCCTGGGGGCCGAAGATGCCACCGTTGATGGTGAGCAGGTCGCCCCGCTCCATGCCGGCCTTGCGGGGCACCGAGCCGACCAGCATGGCCCACGAGGTGCCGTCAAAGGCCGTGGCGAGGTCGGTGGTGGTGACGATGTCCGACACCAGCGGGAAGGCGCAGTCGTCAAGTTCCATGACCACACCTTCGAGGGCCTTCATGCCCGGCTCGATCTCGAGCAGGCGAAGGACGACCGGCTGGTCGGCCCCGAGCATCTGGCCCGAGGCGATGCGGAACAGGAGGGCGTAGCCAATCTGGCCGGCGGCCCCGGTGACGGTGACGTGAACAGGCTTCTTCGAACTCATGGCCATTAGGCTAACCGGAGCCCCACCCACCAGTCGAAACGGAGCGGTCCAGGGCGGGATCGCATCCATCGGCCCGGTGGATCGACGTCCGGGAGGGTCCCATCGGCCCGATGGGCGCCGTTGGTCCTCAGGCGCTCATGGCGCCGAGGCCGAGCGCCGAGTAGATCTCCCTGGTCGCGTTGGAGCGGTTCAGGGTATAAAAGTGCAGGCCCGGCACGCCGGCATCGAGGAGTTGCCGGCACAGTTCGGTGGCGATCGCCACGCCTTCGGACCGGACCGCTTCGGCTCCACCGACCTCGTCGGCCGCTTCGAGCCGCTTGACCATCCACTCCGGAACCGCCGCCCCCATGGTGGCCATGCGCGGCACCGAGGACAGGCTGGTGACCGGCATGATGCCCGGCAGCACCGGCTTGTGGACTCCCCGTCGGGCCAGGTCATCCACCAGGCCGGCGTAGGAGTCGAGCTCGAAAAAGAACTGTGTGCAGGCGAAGTCGGCCCGTTCCAGCTTGGCGGCCAGGAAGTCCCGGTCGCTCTCCCGGCTGGTCGACAGCGGGTGGACGTCAGGCTGGGCCGCCACACCGATGGAGAAGCCACCGATGGCCCGGGCCAGGTCCACCAGTTCTTCGGCGTGGGCCAACTCGCCGGGACCATCGGCGGGATCGGCCGGCGGATCGCCACCGAGCGCCATCAGGTTCTCCACCCCGGCCTTGCGGAAGGCCACGAGGATCTCGGCCAGTTCCAGGCGGGTGTGGGCCACGCAGATCAGATGGGCCATGGGCACGAGCGTGGTGGTCGCCAACATCCCCGACACGAGATCAAAGGTGCGCTGGCGCGATTCGGCACCCCCTCGGTAGGTGACCGAGACGAAGGACGGGTTGAGGGGCTCGAGCTCCCGCAAGGCCTGCACCAGGGTCGCCTGCTCGGCGTCGTTCTTCGGAGGGAAGAATTCGAAGGAGTAGGTCCGCCCGGCCGCCAGGAGGTCGCCGATCCGGGTCATGACAACCTCTCCACGCCGTCCGGGTTCGACCAGATCGGGTTCAACCACATCTCATGGGTACCGCGGCAACTGGTCATGATGCTCCCAGCGTAGGGTTCGAAGGCGACCTGTCGCTACCCCCCGGGGGCTTTTCTTTGCCCATCTCCTGGCTCAGCGGGAGTGGCTGTGCCCCGAGGTCAGATAGGCGTTCAACTGGGCCAGGGCCACGTTGAGCTCGCTCATCCGGTTCCGCTTGGCCTCGTCGGCCTGGGCCAGTTGCAACCCGGTGGGCGAGGCGGTTCCCTGGCGCATCAGACGGTCGGCCTCGACGGCAAAGCCCAGACCACGCAGACTGGTGGCCACATTGGTCGCCGCCGTGGCCGCCGCGGGCTCCGGAGCGTTGGCCGCAGCCCGCTCCATGCCCACGGCCGCCCGTTCCACCTGGACGGAAATGCCGGCCCGCACTTCGGCGTTGGGCGAGAAGGCGTTGTCCGAGACCAGGCCTTCCCGGGCCAGTGACACATCGGCCACTGCCCGGCGGGTGAGATCCTGCCACTCCACCGTCTCGGCCTGCTTCTTGCGGTGCTGCATGAACAGGACCACCGCCAGGATCAGGAGCAACAGGACCACGACGATGGCGACCAGACCCCAGGGCACCGACTTCGGGGTCGACGTGGAGTTGTTGGGCTTGGTGGTGGTCGTGACGGGAGACGGCTTCGGTTTGGTGGTCGTGGTCGAGCTCGACGAGGTGGTGGTCGGAGCCACCGTGGTGGTGGTGACCGGCACCGTGGTCGTCGTGGCCGGCTCGGTGGTGGTCGTCACCGGCGCGGCGGTCGTCGAGGTGTCCGCGACCAGGGACGCACCAGCGGACCCGGCTGCACCGGCTGGGGCCGGAGCCAGGGCCACGCACAAGAGGGCCATCACACAGGCCGCCAGGGCGACCAACGCCGACCGGGTGGCAGTGGAAGCCGAAGGGGAACGGCGGGTCGTGTGTCTCGTTGCCGGGGAGTTGGGCATTGTCGTCACTTTCTGACCAATCATCGCGTGGGCGTTGGTCACGGGCTGAACTGTCACGGGTTGAACATGGGGTCAGGGGGTTCGACGGGTCGGGGCCGAACGCGGGGCCGGTCACCCCGGGAACCAGAGCCGACCCTACCGCCCCCCACGGCGGTCCCGGTGGAACCCCTCGCCCGTTCCACCCACCGGCGCCGACGCCTCCTCCGGGTCGTGGCGTGGTCACCCACCTGGACCGCAGCGGGTATCGGGTGGTGGTTCAGCTGGCCCGCTCGGCCGCCCGCACGGCGTTGCGCAACAACATGGCCCGGGTCATCGGGCCCACGCCGCCCAACCGGGGCGTGATCCAACCGGCGACCTCGGCCACCGACTCGTCGACGTCCGAGAGGAGTTTCCTGCCTTCCCACGAGGTTCCGGCCCCCACCACGGCCGCCCCCGGCTTCACCATGTCCGGCGTCACGAGTCCGGCCCGGCCCGCCGCCGCCACCACCACGTCACCGTGGCGCACCAGATCCGCCATGTTCTCCACGCCGGTGTGCACCACCGTGACCGCGGCATTGCATCCCGGACGCTTCATGGCCAACAGCAACGCCAGCGGACGGCCGATGGTGAGGCCGCGCCCGATGACGACCACGTGCCGGCCCGACACCGGCACGTCGTTGGCGTGCAGCAGGTCGACGATGCCGGCCGGCGTGCAGGGCAGGGGACCCGGGGCACCCATGACCAGACGGCCCAGGTTGACCGGATGGAGACCGTCGACGTCCTTGTCGGGATCGACGGCCATCAACACCCGCTCTTCATCCAGTCCGGCCGGAAGGGGCAGCTGCACCAGGTAGGCGTGGATGGCGGGGTTGGCGTTGAACCGGGCCACCGTCGCCTCGATCTCGGCCTGGGTGACGTCGGCCGGCAGGTGCTCGTGGAACGACGTGATGCCGACCTCCTCGCAGTCGGCGTGCTTCATCGCCACGTATCGGGCGCTCGGGCCGTCGTCGCCGACCAGGATGGTGCCGAGACCCACCGTGATCCCGGCGCTGGCCAGCCGGGCCACCCGGTCGGTGACCTCGGCCCGGATGCGGGCGGCCAGCAGTTCTCCGTCGAGGAGCGTTGCGGTCATGGGGAGTCTCCTTTGTGGGTCAGGACGATGGTGGAAGTGGGTGATCCGGGGCCCTTCGATCTGATCCGGACCGGGATGTTCTCAGTGGCGGAAGTGCCGCTCGCCGCCCGCCATCACCATGGCGATGCCGGCTTCGTTGGCCGCCGCCACCACGTCGGCATCCCGGATCGATCCGCCGGGCTGCACGACGGCCGTAACGCCGGCGTCGGCCAGCACCAGCAAACCATCGGAAAAGGGGAAGAAGGCGTCCGAAGCGGCGGCGGCCCCCCGGGCCCGTTCGCCGGCCTTGGCCACGGCGATCTCGGCTGCCACCACCCGGGACTGCTGGCCGGCACCGACTCCGACGGCCTGGCCATCGTTGATCACGGCGATGGCATTCGAGGTGGTGCGGGCGCAGACCTTCCAGGCCACCGCCAGGTCCCGCCATTCGGCCTCGGTGGGCTCCCGGTCGGTCGCCACCACCCACTGCGAGGGCGGCACCAGGAACTCGTCGGCATTCTGCACCAGCACGGTGGAACCCAACGCCCGCAACTGCCGGGTGATCGGCTCGGGAGCCGGAGCCGACAGGAGCCGGGTGGCCTTGCGCTTGGCCGCCAGCAGTTCGAGGGCTTCGTCTTCGTAGCCGGCCGCCACGATCAGGTCGGCCTGGGGTCCTTCGGCGATGGCCTGGGCCACCGCCGTGGTCACCACACCGCCGATGGCCACGATGCCGCCGAACGCCGACTGCACGTCGCACTCGAGGGCCCGCTCATAGGCGGTGACGAGATCGTCGGCCACCGACGCACCACACGGGTTGGCGTGCTTGATGATGGCGACCGCCACCTCGGGCCCCGTCCCGGGCACCAGTTCATGGACCAGACGCCAGGCCGCGTCGGCGTCGAAGACGTTCAGGTAGGAGAGTTCCTTGCCGGAATGCTGCACGGCGGCATCCCACCAGGGCGACTGGCCCACCATCCGGTAGCGGGCGCCGAACTGGTGGGGATTCTCGCCATAACGCATCACCGCCGCCCGCTCCAGGGTGAGGTGGATGGTCGACGGCAGGTTCAGTTCGAGGTCGAAGGCGGTCGCCTCGTCCTCTTCGGAGCGGGCCTCGGCCTCCCGCTCGTCCAGCCAGGCCACGATGGCGGCGTCGTAGCCGGCGGTGTGGGCGAACGCCTCCCGGGCCAGACGGCGTCGGGTGTCGAGCGACAAGGTTCCGTTCTGGCGCAACTCGGTGAGCACGTTGGCGTACTCGGCCGGGTCCACCACGATGCCGACGTGGTCATGGTTCTTGGCCGCGGCACGCACCATGGTCGGCCCACCCACGTCGATCAGTTCGATCGAGGGATCCGACGTGAAGGGATACAGGTTGCAGACCACAAGATCGATGAGTCCGATGCCGAGCCGGTCCAGGGCTTCCAGGTGGTCTGCCTTCGACCGGTCGGCAAGGATCCCGCCGTGGATGACCGGATGCAGGGTCTTCACCCGGCCACCAAGCATCTCGGGAGCCCCGGTCACCTCGGCCACTTCCACGTGGTCGATCCCGGCCTCGGCCAGCGCCTTGGAGGTGCCGCCACTCGAGATCAACTCCCAGCCAAGATCGGCCAGACCGCGGGCAAACTCCTCGATTCCGGTCTTGTCGTAGACGGAAAGTAACGCTTTCACTCTGTGCTCTCCTCGGTGTTTTCGGTCGGTTGCTTCATGCCGGGACATCCGCCCCGGTGACGTCCCGGGCGGCGGCGAACCCGGCCACGAAGGACCGGATCGCCCCGGGATAGAGCGTGCGCTCCACTTCCTTGATCCGCTCGTGCAGGGTCTCTTCGGTGTCATCGGGCCGCACGGGAACCCGGGCCTGGGCCAACACCGGGCCGGCATCCATCTCGAGGGTGGCGATGTGCACCGTGGTGCCCGTCGTCTCCACACCGGCCGCCAGGGCGTCGCGCACGGCATGCCAACCCGGAAAGGCCGGCAACAGGGCCGGATGGGTGTTCAGGATCCGCCCGGCGAACAGGTCGTGGATCGGCGACCCCAGCACGGTGCCGAAGCCGGCCATGGCCACCACGTCGACGCCGGTGGCCGACAGCACATCGGCGAGGGCGGTCGTGTAGAGGTCGCGGTCGAATCCGGGTCCGAATCCGCCAAAGTCGGCCCGGTCGACAAGGGCGGCGGCCACGCCGTGGTCGCCCGCCACGTCGAGCGCCCGGCACGTCCGGTCGGCCACCACCAGGTCGACGGCGATTCCCGACTCCAGGATGGCTTCCAGGATGGTGCCCGATCCGGAGGCCAGGACAGCCAGCGAAACCGGAGAACCGGAAGGGTCGGACGTAAGGGCAGGGTCCACGCCCGAACACTACCAATGCCACCAGAGTGGTCTGTCCGGTGGCCCACGGCCGGTACCGGTCAAAACGACATCGGCCGGTTCG
>CAITPI010000084.1 GCA_903894295.1 uncultured Acidimicrobiaceae bacterium | reverse complement strand
GGTGGGAGCCTGACGGGCTGCTCGTGCCCGCTGAACCTGCTCAACACCCGGGACGGAGTTGGGCTGATGTCCCTGCGTCAGGCCCTTCCGGGCCGCAGGAGTGGCGGGTGGAGTGACTCGGCGGCGCCCGTCCGGAACAGCTGGGCCGGCCGGCCGGCCCGATGGCTGGTCCGCTCCTCGGTGGGTTCGATGAAGCCGGGGGTGGAGGTGACCTTGCGGTGGAAGTTGCGCGGGTCGAGTTCGACCCCCCACACCACTTCGTAGACCTGGCGGAGTTGGGCGATGGTGAACGGCGACTGACAGAAGGCGGTGGCCAGGTTCGTGTACTCGAGCTTGGACCGGGCCCGCTCGACGCCGTCGGAGAGGATGGCTTCGTGGTCAAAGGCCAGGGTTCCGGCCAGATCCGCCACCGGGATCCACCCGGCGTGACGGGCATCGCTTCCCGCCTTGGGGATCGGCAGGTCGGGCGCCAGCAGCAGGTAGGCCACGGCGACCACCCGGCCCCGGGGGTCCCGGTCGGGTTTGCCGTAGGTGCCGAGCTGCTCGAGATGCCCCGGGAACTTTTCGATGCCGGTCTCTTCGGCCAACTCCCGATACGCCGCCGCCTCGAGGTCTTCGTCTTCGAGGACGAAACCGCCCGGCAGGGCCCGGCTCCCTTCATGGGGTGGCAGCAGGCGCTCGATGATCAGGGCGCACAGTGCGCCGTCCCGCACGGTCAGGATCACCAGATCGACGGCCACGGCCATGGTCGGCATCTGGAAGGGCGAAGCCGCCGTTGTATGGGTACCCGTCCCTGTCCCGGGCCTGCGACCGACCGGTTTGGTGTTCGGCTTGCCGGCCGGAGGTGATGCCATGACGGCATGGTAATCGTCTACTTGACGAGAAATCCAGCCATGGGTTAATGTCAAAGTGACATAAACGAAAGGCGGGGCGTCATGTTGTTTCTCGATTTCTTCAACCACGTGTTGTTCACGTTCGGGGCGGACCACGTAACCGTGGCCGAGCTGGCTGGCTTCCTGACCGGAGCGGCCTGTGTGTGGCTCACCGTGAAGGGCCACATCGCCAACTTCCCGGTGGGGCTGGCGAACGATGCCTTCTTTCTGGTCCTCTTCCTGTCGGCCGGTCTTTACGCCGACTCGGCCCTCCAGGTCGTCTACCTCGTGCTTGGGGCGATCGGGTGGTGGCAGTGGATCTACGGCGGGGCCGGGCGCACCCGGCTCGTGGTCCGACGGGCTGGCTCAGGCGAACTGGTCGTGCTGGCCGGCCTGGTCGTGGCGGCCACGGTGCCGTTGGCCTACCTGTTGGTGGCGGCGCACGACATCGCCCCGTTCTGGGACGCCCTGACCACGGCATTGTCACTGGCCGCCCAATGGCTGTTGAACACCAGGAAGGTGCAGAACTGGTACTTCTGGCTGGCCGCCGACGCCATCTACGTGCCGCTCTACTTCGTGAAGGACCTGTGGCTGACCGCCATCGTCTACGCCATCTTCTTCGCCATGTGCGTGGCCGGCCTGCGGGCGTGGCGGAGGGCCGCCCGTGAGGAGGCCCGCAGAGGGGACGGCGGAGAGGGTCCGGGAACCAAACTCCTCCCGGAGGCAACGAACCAACTCTCCGGGGCATGGTTCGGGCCGGTCCGGGGTCCCGGAGGTGTGGCGTGACGGACCGTTTCCACCACGGACTGGTGGTCGGCAAGTTCTACCCTCCTCATGTGGGCCACGTCCGGGCCATCCGGGAAGCGGCCCGGACGTGTGAACGGGTGAGCGTCGTGGTGGCCGGCGCGCCGGAAGAGACGCTGCCCTTGGGGAACCGGGTGGTGTGGCTGGCCTGGTCGGTGGCGGAGTATCCCCACGTCCGGGTGGTCGGCGTGATGGACCCCCATGAGGTCGACTACGACTCTCCGGTGGCGTGGGACGCCCACATGGAGGTCTTCGTGGGTGCCTGTGCGGAGACCTGGCCGGGTGTTCCGGTCGATGTGGTGGTGACCGGCGAACACTACGGCGACGAGATGGCCCGCCGGCTGGGGGCGAGCCATCTTCGCCTGACCCGGCCGGGACTCCGCCCGTCGGGAACGGCACTGCGCCAGGACCTCAGCCACAACTGGGAGGATCTCGTCGGCGCGGCCCGGTCGGATCTCGCCCGCCGGGTCGTCGTGCTCGGTGCCGAATCCACCGGCACCACCACGTTGGCCCGGGATCTCGCCGACCGTTTCGGGGCCGCCTTTGTGCCCGAGTACGGACGGATCCACTCGGCCGCCAAGCTGGCAGCCGCCCGGGAGGCGGCCTTCCGGGCGGGGAAGCCCCGGCCGACCTGGAGTGACGTCGACTGGTCCGGGGACGAGTTCACCGCCATCGCCTTCCGCCAGTCGGCCGAGTTGGACCGGGCCGGCGAACTGCATCCGCTCGTGATTGGCGACACCGACGCCCTGGCCACCTCGGTCTGGCACGACCACTATCTGGGTGGACCCCATGCCGTCTCCGTGGCGCTGGCGGCCCGGCGACCGGCGGACCTGTATGTGCTGACCACACCGGTGGGCGTTGATTTCGAAGACGACGGTTTACGGGACGGCGAGGGACGTGAGGCCATGACCGATGCGTTCATCTCGGCACTTTCGACCGCGGGGGTGCCCTGGATGGAAGCCACGGGTGACCGATGGACCCGAGCCGACGCGGTGGCCGAGAGCATCGTGGCCCTCGGTCCACCGGGTTGGTGAGGTTGCCCTGGCCACTCCCGGGGCACGTCTGGTCACCGGTGGAGGAGG
>CAITPI010000083.1 GCA_903894295.1 uncultured Acidimicrobiaceae bacterium | reverse complement strand
TTCGGAGCGGTGTTCGCCGTCTCCTCGGTGGCCGGACCGCTGCTCGGCGGTGTCTTCACCGACTCGCTCTCGTGGCGCTGGATCTTCTACATCAACGTGCCGATCGGGCTGGTGGCCCTCGTGGTGACCTCGATCCACCTGAAGCTGCCGTTCCGCCGGCAGTCGCACAGGATCGACTTCCTCGGGGCCGGCCTGATGATGGTCTCGGTGACCTCGGCCCTGCTGGTGACGGTCTGGGGTGGCAACCAGTACGCGTGGACGTCGCCGACGATTCTCGGTCTCGGGGCCGTGGCGGTCGTGTTCCTCGCCGTCTTCATCTTCTGGGAGCGCCGGGCGTCCGAACCGATCCTGCCGCCGGCCATCTTCCGGATCGGCATCTTCCGGGTGGCGGCCACCGTCTCCTTCCTGTTGTCGGTCGCCCTCTACGGCGCCCTCATCTACCTTCCGCTCTACTTCCAGCTGGTGGACGGGGTCTCGCCGACCGTCTCGGGCCTGCTGCTCGTGCCCCTCATGGGAGGCGTGCTTGGCGCCTCGATCATCTCGGGCCAGGTGGTCTCGAGGACCGGGCACTACAAGTCCTTCCCGGTGATCGGCTCGGCGCTGGCCACCATCGGCATGTTCCTCCTTTCGGGGATCGGGGCCCACACCTCGCACTGGACGATGGGCTTCTACGTCCTGATCCTCGGCGCCGGGGTCGGCATGACCATGCAGATCATGATCCTCTCCACCCAGAACGCCGCTCCGGGCGAACTGATCGGCACGGCCACGGCCGGGGTGACCTTCTTCCGCTCGCTCGGTGGGGCGTTCGGTGCCTCGCTGTTCGGGGCCGTCTTCGTGTCGAGTCTGGCCCACTGGATCCCCATCGAGGTGCCGGGAGCGTCAGGGGTGAACCTGCATGTCCAGCAGAACTTCACCATGACCCCGGCCGAACTGCACCACTTCCCCGGCCCGGTCGAACAGGGCATCATCAACGCCTTCGTGCACGCCATCAACGAGGTCTACCTGTTGGGTATCCCCATCGCCGTGGCCATGTTCCTGATGACCCTGCTGCTCAAGCAGGTGCCCCTGCGCACCGCTTCGGGGCTCAACCGGCCCAGTGAGGACATCGCCCTGGCCGGCGGTGAAGCCGGCTCGGGTGACGCCGAAGCCGACCGGGCGGTATCGGTCGTCGAGATCTGAGCCCTGTTCGGCCCGGGCTCCGGACCGGGATCCGGACCGGACCACCATCCGGTTGGAGTACCAGCCACCCGGCGCCGTCGGTTCGATGGGGCCGGTTCAGCGCAGTCGGATCAGCCCAGTCGGATCAGGGCCGTCGGTTCAGGGCGGTCGGTTCCGGGCCGTCGGCTACGGACGGAAGGTTCCGGCCGGTCAGATGCCGGCGATGGCGTTCATGGCGCCTTCGCTGTTGGCGCCCCGTTCGCCCCGGGTCATGAACCGGTAGACGACGAGTCCGGCGATCACCATGATGAAGGAGAAGGCCAGCATCAGCGTGGCCAGCGCATTGAGGGCCGGCCCGCCGTTTCCGGCGTGGCTGGTCGAGTAGATGATGACCGACATCGGCTGGGTGTTGGCCGTCGACGACAGGAGGTCGACGACGACGAAGTCGTCGATGACGCTGGCGAACACCAGCACCGCACTGGCGAAGATGGCCGGATAGAGCAGTGGCAGCAGCACCCGGCGGATGGACTCGAGGCGACCGGCGCCAAGATCGGCCGCCGCCTCTTCGTAGTCCCGGCCGATCGAGACCAGCCGGGCCAGCACGATGATGGCCGGCCACGAGAAGTTCCAGGTCACGAGACCCAGCACTTCGGCCAGGGTTCCGAGATGGACGGCCTTGAACAGCTGGGTGAACAGGAAGAACAGGGCCACGCCGAAGATCAGTTCGGGGATGACGTAGGAGAAGATCATCACGAAGGTGAAACCGGTCGACGTCCGGCTGCGCCACCGGTTGATCCCGATGGCGAAGATCACGCCGAGCGGCACGGCGATGATGGTGGTGAGCACCGACAGGCGCAGCGACTGGACGACGGCACTGCGCAGGGCCGGTTCGGTGAAGACCGACGAGTTGACGTTGCAGCAGTACCAGCGGGTGGAGAATCCCTGCCAGGCGCTCTGGGACTTGCCGTTGTTGAAGGAGAAGAGCACCGCCACACCGATCGGCAGGAGCGACCAGGCGAGGTAGAGCCAGGTGAATCCTTCGAGGAACCACGCCCGGCGCCACGGAGTACGCCACGGCGGGAGCCGCCTGGCCCGGGTGTCCGAAGGCGGCGTCGTGGGCGGGGTGGCATCCCCGTTCCCGTTTGTGGGGATGGTTGCTT
>CAITPI010000082.1 GCA_903894295.1 uncultured Acidimicrobiaceae bacterium | reverse complement strand
GCATGCCGAGTTTGGCCAACAGGTTCGAGACGTAGTTCTTGACCGTCTTTTCAGCCAGGAAGAGTTCCTGGGCGATCTGCCGGTTGGTCTGTCCTTCGGCGATGAGGTCCAGGATCTTGCGCTCCTGGGGCGTGAGGGAACTGAGACGGGGATCCTCGGTATTGCCCAGCTTCATCCGGGCCCGAACCTGGTCGGCCAGGACAGGATCCAGCAGGGACTCACCCCGGTAGACCTTGCGGACATCATCCACCAGATCGCTGCCGCCCACCTGTTTCAGGACGTAGCCGGAAGCGCCGGCGACGATGGCACCGAGCAGGGCCTCGTCGTCGGCGTAGGAGGTGAGCATCAGGCAGGCGATCTCCAGATGTTCCGACCGGACATCCCGGCAGACCTCGATGCCCGAGATGTCCGGCAGGCGGACATCCAGAATGGCGACATCGGGGCGGGTGGAGAAGATGCCGGCCAGGGCATCGGCTCCGTTGGCCGCTTCGCCGACAACTTCCATGTCGGCCTCGTGTTCGAGGAGCGCCCTCAATCCCGCCCGGACCACCTCGTGATCGTCAAGAAGAAACACCCGGATTGTCACAAATGGCAGTTTTCCACGTTGGGCCGGGAATAGATAGCAACCGCGGATCCCCTTGCCCGGGCGACCTAGGCCGAGACCGAATGCCGTCCCCACCAGTGCGTGCCATGGGATGGCTGGAGCGGTGCGAATGTGGCGAGGGCGTGAAGGGCCCGGTCGAACTCGCCGAGCGGACAGGACCGGTCGACGGTGAGGTGATGATCACCCACCGTGGCGAGTGGACCTCCGTCCCGGTTGGTGGTCAGGACGGTCGCGCCCCGGCTTCGGGCGGTGGCCACGAGGTTGACCAGGGGCCCTGGGTCGGGATGGGGACAGATGGCCAGACACCGGTCGCCGGGCCCGACGAGGAACAGTTGGTCGACCGGGGTGGCCAGGTGCGGTGGTGCCCCGTCGGGAATGCGCCACCGGAGGAGGTGTGGGATGAGGTCGTGACGGCCTTCGTGATGACAGTTCTCGGCCAGATGCCGGGTGAAGTGCCACGGTTCGAACTCTGGAGGACCGAGCACGAAAAGTCGCCCACCGAGGGCCGACCGCCCGCCGAGTTGGCGGGCGAACCCGAGCACGGCCGGGCCAAGGGGTCCACTGTCCCGAAGCCATTTCCTGAGTGCGTGCGAGGAGATGTCCACGTCCGGTCCTCCCTTTCCGTTTCTGCATCGGCCGGTGGGGCATCGAAGTTGAGCAGCGAGCGACGCGACGGAACGGGAGTTGGGGGCAGGGGAAGGAGTGGTCCGGGGCGCCCGGGGGACCTAGTCTCGGACCTTTCGGGGGAGGTAGTGATGGCCGGAGAAGTGTGGACGAAGTCGGCGACCGAGATTGCCGGACTGATCGCGTCGGGGCAGGTCAGTGCCACCGAAGTGCTCGAGGCCCATCTGGCCCGGATCGAGGAGGTCAATCCCTCGGTCAACGCCGTGGTTCGCCAGCTGACCGACGAGGCCCGGTCGGCGGCCGCCGACGCCGACGCCGCCGTGCTGCGCGGCGATGACCTTGGGCCCCTTCACGGGGTGCCGTTCTCGGTGAAGGACGACATCGACGTGGCCGGCGATTCCACGACGTATGGCATTCCCCTGTTGGCCGACGCCGTGGCCACCATCGATGCCCCGGTGGTCGAACGCCTCAGGGCGGCCGGTGCCATCCCGTTCATCCGCACCAACATGCCGGACCTCGGACTGCGGGTGCACACCGATTCGGCCCTCTACGGCCGGACCGGCAATCCCTGGGAGAATGGACGCACGGCCGGCGGGTCAAGCGGTGGCGAGGCGGTCTCGTTGGCCACCGGGATGAGCCCGTTGGGGCTCGGCGACGACATCGGCGGTTCGCTCCGCAATCCGGCCTACGCCTGCGGCGTGTCCTCCATCAAGCCCTCGACGTTCCGGATCCCGGCCGCCACGACGACCATGCCCGGCGCTCCCTTTCTGGCCGAGCAGCTCATGTCGGTGGTCGGTGTGCTGGCCCGCCGGGTCGGCGACCTGAGACTGGCCTTCTCCCAGGTGGTGGGCGCCCATCCCCGTGATCCGTTCGCCGTGAGTGCCCCACTGGTCGGACCGGAGTCGGCCCGACGGGTCGCCCTTGTCGTCGAACCCGAGGGTGGAGGAACCGACCCTGATGTGGCCGACGGGGTGCGGCGGGCCGGAGCGGCGCTCCGGGATGCCGGCTACGAGGTGGACGAAGTGATGCCCCCACTGCTCGAAGAGGCCTACCTGTCGTGGACGGCGTGGTTGCTCGATGACCTGCGGACCATCCGGCCGCTGCTCGAGATGGCCCTCTCGCCCGACTCCCTGCGGTTCTTCGAGTTCGGCTCGGCGCTGCTGGACGAACCCGATGTCGCCAAGTCTGCCGCCGTCCTGCAGAACCGCTTCGAGGTGGCCGAGGCCTGGTCCATGTTCATGGAGCAGTATCCGCTGGTCGTCGGGCCCACCTGGACCCAGAAGCCGTTTGTGGCCGGGTTTGACGTGGCGGACTTCGAATCGGCGGCCGAGGTTCTCGAACTGATCCGTTTCGTGCTGCCGGCCAACCTGCTGGGACTCCCGGCTGTCTGTGTGCCGACCGGACTGGGTGGCGGTCTGCCGACCGGTGTGCAGGTCATTGGTCGCCGGTTCCGGGAAGACCAGTGTCTGGATGCCGCCGAAGCCGTCGAGACGGCGATGGGCGTGCTGACGCCCATCGACCCGCGTTAGCGCGATGGAAGATTTCGACGGCCAGATCCAGGCGCTGGTGGGACGCGAGGTCGGAACCGGAGAAGCCCCTGATCCGGTCAACCAGCCCATGATCCGCCACTGGGCGGCCGCCTTCGAAGACGGAAATCCTGTCTATGTCGACGAGGCCGCCGCGGCCGCCTCGCGTCACGGGGCGATCGTGGCTCCGCCGTTGATGTTGCAGACCTGGACCATGGCGACACCGAAGATCACCGGCATGGCCGAGCGGGGAGGATCTCCGGTCGAGACCGACGGGCCGGGCTTCATGGCGGTCTTCGAAGAGGCGGGGTTCACCGGAACGCTGGCCGTCAACTCGGAGTTCGAGATCGACCGCTACCTCCACCTGGGCGAGATCGTCACGAGTTCCACCACGATCGAGGCGGTGTCGGAACAGAAGCAGACCCGCCTGGGTGCCGGCCATTTCCTGACCTGGGTCACCGAGTACGTCGACCAGGATGGCGAGCCGGTCGGGCGTCAACGGTTCCGGATCCTCAAGTTCCGACCGGAAGGAGTCGCATGATGGGGCGGCGGTGGAGCGAGGTGGAAGTTGGCGAGACCCTGCCCGGGTTGGTGCTGGAGATGACGGCCACCCGGGTGGTGGCGGGGGCCCTGGCCACCCGGGACTTCATGCCGGTCCACCATGACCGGGACTATGCGAACTCGCAAGGGGCACCGGACATCTTCATGAACATCCTGTCCGACAACGCCTACTGCAGCCGGTTCCTGACCGACTGGGCCGGCAAGGAGGCCATCATCCGGTCGCTGGCCATCCGGCTCGGGGTTCCGTCCTTCGCCAACTCCGAGCTGACCTGGCAGGGCCATGTGGTGGCCGTCTGGACCGAGGAGGACGACCCGACGGAGGGATGGGTGGAGGTGGCGCTGGTGGCGACGAACGATCTGGGCGACCACGTCACCGGGGTGGCCCGGCTCACCTTGCCCCGCTAGGTCCCGGGAGCCACCTGATGGTGGCTCTCCTACACTGGCGTCGTGCCCTACGTCGACGTCCTCATTGTCGGAGCGGGACTGTCGGGAATCGGGTCCGCCTGCCATCTGGTGACCGACCGACCGTCGACCTCCTTCGCCCTGTTGGAGGCGCGTGACGTGAGCGGCGGGACCTGGGACCTCTTCCGTTATCCGGGCGTGAGGTCGGATTCGGACATGTTCACCCTCGGCTACTCGTTCGAACCCTGGGTCGAGGCCAAGGCCATCGCCGACGGCCCGTCCATCCTCTCCTATGTGCGGACCACCGCCGAAAAGTACGGGGTCGACCGCCGCATCCACTACCGGCGACGGGTGTGCTCGGCGTCGTGGTCGGGCGACGATGCCCTCTGGACGGTCGAGGTGGAAGGACCCGGAGGATCCGAGGTGTGGACGTGTCGTTTCCTGTGGGGCAACACCGGCTACTACCGCTACGACGAAGGGTTCCGGCCGGAGTTCACCGGCGAGTCCGGGTTCAGGGGGACCATGGTCCACCCGCAGCACTGGCCCGAAGATCTTGACGTCACCGGACAACAGGTGGTCGTGGTGGGCAGCGGGGCCACCGCCGTGACCCTGGTCCCGGCCCTGGCCCGAGAGGCCGCGCACGTAACCATGTTGCAGCGGTCTCCGACCTATGTGGTCTCGCGCCCGGCTGTTGACGGCTTTGCCGACCGACTCCGCGCCGTGCTGCCGGCCCGCTGGGCCCATCCGGTCGTCCGGATCAAGAACGTCAGCCTGACCCTGTTGAGCTACGTCGTTTCCCGGCGGTGGCCGGAGGTCGTCAAGCGCGGCATCCGGCGGGGTGTCGCGGAGGCCCTCGGTGAAACGTTCGACATCGACACCCACTTCACCCCCCGCTACAACCCCTGGGACCAACGCCTCTGCCTGGTACCCGACGGCGACCTGTTCGAGGCGCTGAAATCTTCCCGGGCTTCGGTGGTGACCGACACCATCTCCCGGTTCACACCGGACGGCATCGAACTCGCTTCCGGCGAACATCTCGATGCCGACGTGGTGGTGCTGGCCACCGGCCTGAAACTGCTGTTCCTCGGAGGCATCGACCTGGTGGTGGACGGCGAACGGGTGGATCCGCGGTCGACGATTGCCTACAAGGGGATGATGCTCTGCGGTGTGCCCAACCTGGTCATGACCTTCGGGTACACCAACGCCTCATGGACCCTGAAGGCCGACCTCACGGCGGAGTACGTGATTCGGCTGTTGGACGAGATGGAGCGGCGGGGTGTCCGCCAGTGCACGCCGATGGCGCCGGCCGGCGAGGAGACCCCGGCACCGTTCCTCGACTTCTCTTCGGGTTACGTGACCCGGGCCATCGACGATTTTCCCCGACAGGGTGCCGTCGCTCCCTGGCGTCTCTACCAGAACTACTTCCTCGACATGTGGCTGACCCGGTGGAGACGGATCGACGACCAGTTGGCGTTCACCAACCCGGCGCCCTAGCTGGGCGCCCGTTGCGGCAGGTCATGCGCAAGTAAGCATACGGAGAGTAACGGCTGGCCCGATGGGTAGGGTGGGGTCATGGAGTATGCCGAACGTACGTTGGGCGAAGCAGTGCGATTGCGCAGGTCAGAACTCGGACTGAGTCAGGCGGAGTTGGCCGGTCGCCTGGCCACCACCCAGGGCAACCTGAGCCGATGGGAGCGGGACCTCACCGAGCCCCGTGAACTCGCCACCTACGCCGACCTGGCGGAGTTCCTCGACATTTCGCTGGAGGAACTGGCGCTCCTCATCGGGACAAGCGCCCATCGTCGGGTGCTCCGGGAACTCCGTCGGCTGACTGGTTGAGGATCTGACGCAGGGTCGCCGCCGTGGAGGACAGGTCCTGCGCCTGCCGGACCAGTTGGTGGGCCAGGGCCTCAAGTTCCTCGATCTGCATTCGAAGCTGCTCGTTGGTCGGTTGATCGCGTTTCGCCGTCTTCCCCTTACCGTGTGAACAACAAGCCATTGTCACGCAAGGGTGTGACAAGGAATCAGCCGAACTGCCCGTATGCACGATTGAGCATAACAGTGCTGTCCATTTCCGTTGACGGAGTCAGCCGGACAGGTGCGGCGAGCCCTCCGGTTGGCCCACCCCGCTTCTCTGGAACCAGAGGCCCGGGATGGGAACTTCGGTGGCAGGACCCTGTCTCCGCTGTCCTGCCCCCAGAACGGTGTCATCGGCGTCCTTGGATGGGAACCCTGAAACCAGGGTTTCGACATCAGAGGTAGTGGAAGCGGACCAGTTCGAAGACCCACTCGGCGCCCAGCACCGGAACGAGGACCCACAGGGAGACGCTGATCCGGGACGGCAGTCGCCCGAGCGCCACCAGAAGGCAGAGCAGGGCCAGGACGATCCCGAACGGCGCCACGGCCAGTGAAGCCAACAGGTGACCGCCGGCCAGCTGGCGGAGTGCGGTCGTGGTGCCACAGAACGGGCAGGGCACGCCGGTGAGGGTCCGTAGGGGGCAGGGCACGCCGACGGATTCCGGGAGGTGGGCCAGGGCCACCGACGCCCCGAGCAGACCGATGGCCGGAAGCCGCAACCGCTCAAGGTTGAGCGCGTAGCCCGGCATGTCAGCCCCCGGGCGGGGAGATGGAGAAGGCCTGACGGGGCACCGAGCAGACCACGGTGGAAACGATCTTGTCGGCGAGGGTCTGGCGCCGGGCATCCCACAGGGGGAAGAGCCACCCGATGTAGCAGATGAACGTGTTGAGGATGCAGGCGATGGCGCGTACCACGCCCATCCCGCCGCCGATGGTCTGCCCGGTGTCGGCCGAGACGCAACGGAGACCCATGATCCGCATACCGGGCGATGCTCCGGACGATCCGATCTGGAGGGCGAAGAACACGGCCACGACGAGGCCGGCGAGGTCAGCCAGATAGTTCAGAGGCATCGAGCGAAGGACCGCGCCAACGATTTCGATGGGCACGATCACGCACGCCGTCAGCAGCCCGTCGATCAGGAGACCCAGCGCCCGGGTGCCCCACGAGGCGTACGGGCCGGGAAGGAACTGGGCGCCATAGGGCTGGCCGGCCGAGGGCGGCGGAGCTTGCGGATCGCCGTAGCCGGGGTATTGGGCGTTAGGGCCGGAGGGATCCGTCGGTGGTGGCGGAGGCGGCGTGGGAGTTGTGGCGGCGCCACATCGGGAGCAGTAGAGCGCGTCGTTCCCGTTCTCGTTTCCGCATTGTTGGCAGTTCATGACGCCTCCTTGCGAGCGGTGTCCCTCGGCTCAGACGGTACCCCACGAACTGGCGTGGTCGGTGGGTTCTTCCGGGTCCCGGCGGCCGCGTCCCCACCGGCTCCACGTGGCAACCAGGGCCAGGGAAAGGCAGGAGACGAAGAACAGCACGATGATCCAGGTGAAGCCCTGATACTGGAAGACCACCCGGTGCACGCCGGATGGGACCGTGACGCCCACGAGCGCCGGGGCCAGGATGATCGTCGGGGCCGGCTGGCCGTCGATGGTGGCGTGCCAGCCCGGATCGTAGGAGGCGGAGAGCAGGACGGTGGTGGTGGTCCTGGCCCGGAGGGTTCCGGCCACCCCGCCGTTGGACAGATGGTTGGTGACGTCGGTGATGGTGGCCTTTGACGGTGCCGACCTTGTGGCACTCACGGTCCAGTTGGTGCCGGATCGCCAGAGGACCTGCGGGTCGAGGTGGCGGGCCACCAGGTTGGAGTTGAGGAGCCAGACCGACGCCGGTCCGACGTCGGCCCGGTTGTAGGTCACGGTGCCGTCCAGGGCGACCGGATCGAGGTAGTGCACCGAGGGAATGACGTAGAGGTGGAAGTTGCCGTCGCTCCTGACCGGGACCATGAAAGACCGGGGTGCCACATTTCCCGGCAGCAGGACGTAGCGGACACCGAAGAGTTGGTAGTCCGAGAGGTTGGTGTCGTTGAAGTTGTTCTCGGGCTGTTCCATGAGCGACGCCGTGCGCAAGGTGTAGCCGACTTCGTCGATGTCGCGGGATTCGACGTACTTGAAGACCGGCACGTAGCCCACGGTGAAGTCGGTGCCCCAGTCGTTGGGTGAGCCGGCGTAGAGGCGCCCGTCGTTCTGCTGTTTGACGTAGTTCAACAAGGGATTGATCTGTGCGGCGTCAGCTGCTTCGGCGTTTCGCTGGTAGCCGATGTCGGCCGCGTTGGCGGCGTCGTAGTTCCAGAGCTGGATGACGGCCGGGACGAGAAACAGAACCATCACCACCGTGGTGACCACCGGGGTGAGGAGCGTCGGCCATCGGGGGCGTCCTTCGTCTTCGGACGGGAGCGACGCTTCGTCTGCGGGCCGGGCCAGGCGGGCCAGCAGACGGGCCAGGCCCTGCCCCACCCAGTAGAGGCCGGCTCCGGCCAGGTAGATCCCGGAGAGGTGCACGCCCATCAGGAACCGACGGAAATAGAGGTCGGCATGACCCGGGAGGATGACCACGAGCCGGCCCCAGGTTGTCGGGCCGAACGACATCAGAAGGATCACGGTGAACAGCACGGCGAGCCCCCGACCCAGCGGACTTTTCCGCCAGTTGACGATGCTCATGACCAGACCGAGGAAGACCGCAATGGTGACCACCGGGAGGCGGTTGTGGTCGAACGTGTTGCCCGAGAACAGCCAGCCCAGATCCTGTCGGGCGCCATAGCCGCGCACGAGGCCGGTCTGGGCCAGGGCGGTGTTGAGGGCCGCCCAGTTGGCCTGGAGCAGAAGGGGCAGGGTGACCCAGAGGGTTCCCATCAGACCACCGGCCAGGATGACGACCCCGTTGCGGAGGCGACGTCTCAGGTCGGAGGGCACCATGAACGGCAGCAGGACCACGGCGGTGAACGCCATGTAGCCGGTTTCGAAGTGCAGGGCGGCGGTCAGTGTGACGAAGATGGCGGCGTGGATGACGTAACGGCGCTCCTGCAGTGCCCGCCAGGTCCAGGCCCATGCGAAGGGCAGGGCCCACGAGGCGCAGAGTTGCGCCCACAGTCCGTATCCGATCCAGAGATAGGCCCCTTGTTCGTAGCCCACCGACGGGGTGCTCATGAGGAACGGTGAGAGCGCGGCCGCGCCGGCGGCCGCCAACACCGGGAGCCGCATGATCCGGGCCGACCAGTAGATGGCCACCGGCCACAGTACGAGCATCAGGTAGAGGGACCAGCGAAAGGCGGTGTCGGCCCCGAAGATCAGGCCGACCCCGCCGGTCAGGGTGGCACCCAGACCCTGGTAGTGGAGGAACTGGGGCGATCCCAGATTGAGAAACGGGAACCACCGAAGGGCCGGGACCTGCCAGGAGCCGACCGAGGTCGCGGCGAACCGGGCCATCTGCTCGTGGATCGATGCGTCGTCGAGATAGGTGACGGCATCGGTGGTGGCCCGAAGTGTCCAGGCGTTGGCCAGAACCACGAGAGCCACCACCAGTTGGCCGAGATGGCCCCGGAGCCACGTCGAAGGCGCCGGCTCTTCCCGTGTCGCTTCGGCTGCCGTCCTGATCGGGCGGGCCGTCAGCGTTGTCGGGCCTTCCGGGCCGGCCACCGATTCGTCCACCGCCAACCATCCTCTCGTTTCGCTGCACCCTATCGCCGGGTTTGTGGCCGGTGGCGGTTGAACCGGCATTCGCTTCTCGGTTGTGCAAGGGTTTGGGAGGGGAACAGCACTCGATGGATGATTGGGGGAAATCATGACGTCGGAAGAAGGAAAGAAGAAGCTGGACCGTCGTTCGTTCCTGGTTCGGGGGGCGGCCGGAGGGACGGCGTTGGTCCTCGGTGGCGTGGCGCTGGAAGCCTGCTCCTCGGGATCGTCGTCCTCTTCGTCCACGGGCGGAGCGGCACCGAGTACGGCCGGGGTGGGTGTCGGGAAGGGATCCCCGGTCAAGGGTGGTTCGCTGATCTTCGGCACCAACTCGGAGATCGACGGCTTCTACCCGCCGAGCAACCACTGGGACTCGACGGGATATCTCTACGCCCGCGCCGTCTACGACCCGCTCGTGGCCATCGCCGCCGACGGGAGTTGGCAGCCGTATCTGGCCGAGTCGGTCACACCCAACGCCACCTTCGACGTCTGGACCTTGAAGCTCCGGCCGAACGTGAAGTTCAACGACGGCTCGGACCTGACCTCGGCGGTGCTGCTGGCCAACATCGCCGCCCTGAAGGCTTCGGCGTTGACCAACGTGCCCCTCGAGCTGGTCAGCTCGACCAAGGCCATCGACAACCTCACGGTGCAGTTCAACCTGTCTCAGGCGAGTTCCACCTTTCCGATCGACCTGACGTCCCAGGTGGGCTACGTCGTGGGCCAGGCCATGATCGACAACAACGGCAAAGGCAATCCGGTCGGTACCGGACCGTTCATCTACCAGAGCTGGGAACCGAACAGCCATTTCATCTGTACCCGAAATCCCAACTACTGGCAGACGGGCTATCCCTATCTGGACCAGATCACCTTCCGTCCCATTCCCGATGACGGAGCCCGCCAGGCGTCGTTGATGTCGGGTGGCGTCGACATCATCATGTCGGCCAACGCCACGACCGTGCAGCACTTCCAGAACAACTCGAACTACCAGCTGGTCGACTCCTCCACCGGTGTCATCGGTGAGCCCACCATCGGCTTCATCGGCCTCAACGTGGCCAAGGGACCGACTGCCAATCCGGATCTACGGCTGGCCATGGCCAAGGGCTTCAACCAGGCCCAGATCCAGAAGATCTTCGGTGGCGGCTTCACCAAGCCGATCAACGGCCTCTTCCTGAAGGGCTCTCCGTACTACAGCGATACCGGATTTCCCACCTACGACCCGGAGGGCGCCCGTCAACTGGTGGCCAAGTACAAGGCGGCCCACGGGGCGCCGAAGGTCACCCTCACCACGATCTCGACTCCCCAGTTGAGCCAGATCAGCCAGGTCCTCCAGCAGATGTGGAGCGAGGTGGGCATCACCATCACCATCCAGTTCCTCCAGCAGGCGTCCCTGATCGACAACCTGGTGCTCGGGGAGTTCGAGGCCATCACCGCCAACCAGTTCGGAGCGGTCGATCCCGATCTGAACTACGTCTGGCTTTCCAGCACCACGGTGGCCCCACCCGGGCAGATCGGACTCAACTTCATGCGCAACAGTGATCCGGTGATCCAGCAGGCCCTCGTCACCGGCCGGGAAAGCAATGATCCTGCCGTGCGCCAACAGGCCTACAAGACGGTGAACGAGCGTCTGGCCAAGGACCTTCCGTACCTGTGGACAGGTCAGACGCTCTACTCCGTGGTGTCCAACAACCGGACGCAGAACTTCAACGCATTGAAGTTGCCTACCGGAAAGGCCGGCTACGCCTTCGACGAGGGCGACATCTTTCTCCACCAGATCTGGCTGAACTCCTGACAACCTCGGGCACGGGAGTCGTCCCCGATAGTGTGCCGCCCATGTTGATCCGCAAAAAGGCACCACGGCGCCTTTTGGGTGTGGCCGGGGTGATCATGATCGCCGTTCTGACGGTGGTCGGACTGGGGTCGCCGGCCGGCGCCTCCACGAACGTCGTGCCGGCCCACTCCTCGCTGGTCAAGTCGTCCCTGATTCCCCGTGGTGACGTCTACCTTCCACACGGCTACCCCAAGGGAGCCGAGATCGTCAACTACGGGATCGAGCCGATCCAGGCGTACGACATCTCCCTCACCAACGACGTCTGGCGTCTGAACTTCTATCTGTGGTTCCGGTGGAAGTCGCCGGACGGCAAGCCGGCCGATGCCATCGATCCCACGTCGACCACGGCGTATGACAACGCGTCGAACGCCGAGACCAACTTCCAGGTGAGCTACTCGTACACGGACGCTCAAGGCCATGAACAGCCGACCAAGTTGGCCGACGGTTCCTTCTACCAACTCGAGTACGTCCAGTGCGGATTCGCCGACAACTTCGATCTGGCCCGCTACCCGCTCGACAGCCAACAGCTCACGATCCGGTTCGAGAACACGACGTATGACTCGAACCAACTGGACTACGTGCCCGATCCGGCCGGCAGCACCAGCCAGAAGTTCGACGTACCGGACTGGGACCCCAAGGGCATCACCTACCAGTCCTACATCAAGCACTACACCACGGACTTCGGGAACTCCGATTCGGTGGGTCCGTTCCAGAACTGGTCGTTGGCGACGTACTCGATCACCATCAAGCGCCCGTTGTCGAACTTCCTCGCCAAGTTGCTGTTGCCACTGCTGATCGTGCTCGTGGCCTCCCTGCTGGTCCTGTTCCTGAAGTCGGAGCACGAGATCTCGAGGCTGGCCCTCTCGGCCAGCGGCCTGTTGACCCTGATCTTCCTGCAACAGGGGTACTCGGGTGAACTGCCTCCCACCGTCCCCCTGGTCCTCATGGACCAGTTCTATGCCCTGGCCTACCTGATCATCCTGGTGACCTTTGCCCGGATCATCTGGGAGACCACCCAGGTGTTCCATCTGAAGGTCTCGGCCGACACGTTCATCAAGACCGACCGGATCCTGGCGGTCGTCCTTGGTGCGGTCTTCTTCGGCGGACTGGCCTTGATGATCCTGCTGTAGGCGAACGCGGTCCGTGTGATCGGAACGGCTCCGGTCCACCGCCTCCCTAAGATCCCTGCGTGTCCGAACTCCCTCCCTGTCTTCTGGCCGTCCACGCCCATCCCGATGACGAGGCCCTGTTCACCGGGGTGGCCCACCTGTTGGGATCCCGGCAGGGAGTCCGGCAGGTCGTTGTGACCTGCACCAACGGAAGTCTCGGTTTTGATCCCCTGGGCCGGGATCCGTTCGCAGACGACCATGACCGGGCCGGGACGGCGGTACGGCGGGCGACCGAACTCGAGCAGGCAGCCCGGGCACTGGCCGTCGACCGGGCGGTGACGTTGGGGTATCACGACTCGGGGATGGATGGATGGCCCCAGAATGACGACCCGGCCTCGTTCATCCGACAGGATCTTGAGGTTGTGGCGGCCAGGATCGCCGAAGTACTGCGGGAGGAACAGCCCGCCGTGGTGCTCACGTACGGACCCGATGGCTTCTACGGGCATCCCGACCACGTGGCCACCCATCAGGCCACGATGGCGGCAGTGGCCGAGGTGGACTGTGTGGAACGGGTGTACTACGTGGCGTGGTCGGCCGAACGGGTGGCGTTTGCCCTGGCCCTGGCCGACGAGTTGGGTTCGGCCCTGCCGGCCTGGCTGGGCGGCGGAACGATCGCCCACCTCGAAGTGGCCGACGTGGTGCTCGACGGCACCGACGTGGCGGAGGCGAAGCATCGGGGATTGGCTGCCCACCATTCGCAGGTCGACCTGGCCGACCTGGTGGCGCTGGACGAGGACCTCTTTGCCAAGGTGTTCGGCGTCGAGGAGTACGTGCTCGGCTGGTCCCGGGACAAAACGGCGCCTGTCGGTCAGGACTTCTTCGGGGGACTTGTCACACCCGGAAAGTAGAACGGGGTTCCGGCGTGCCTTCGTTGGGCACGCATCCAGTGAGGGGTGATTGATGAATACGACGCTTTCCAGTCGACGGCGGGTGGTGGGGGCCTGGTCTTTGGCCGTGCTCTCCTGTGTCCTGTTCGGTGCGTGCCTGAAGGTCGGCCCGGGTCCCCAGGCGGTCTACTCGGTGAAAGCCCAACCGGCCCCGGGAGCCTGCCACTACACCTACGTCGGGCGCTACCCCTTGCCCGATCCGTACTGCACACCCGGCGCCATCTCGCCGGCCGTCACCCAGGCCAACATCTCGAGAACCATCTGCTCGTCCGGGTATACGGCTTCGGTCCGGCCTCCCGAGTCGGTGACGTCGGCGGAGAAGTACGCCAACGAGCGGTCCTACGGCTACACCGGAAGCTCCTACATCGCCGAGTACGACCATCTGGTTCCCCTCGAGTTGGGGGGCGATCCCAACGATCCGGCCAACCTGTGGGTGGAGCCGAACGACAAGCCGGGTGCCACCAGCTTCAACAACACCAAGGACACCCTGGAGTCAACGTTGAACCGGATGGTCTGTCATGGCCAGATGAGTCTCTTTGCTGCCCAGGAAGCCATTGCGACGAACTGGGTGGTGGCGTATCAGAAGTACGGCTGAGTCGGCCCGGAAGAAGTTCCGGGTAGGCACAGACCGCCGGGCCGTGGGAGAATGTTCCGAGGCGTATCGGGGGGGTAGCGGTGCATTCGTTCAGGTGGCGAACTTTGATGTCCTCGTTGGCGGTGCTGATGGTGGTGACCGGCCTGGTCGGAGTGGCCGCCCGCCCGGCGTCGGCCACCCAGACGCCACTGTCGGCCGGCGGTTCGGTCAAGGAGGCGTGGCTGACCGGTGCGAACCCGGGCGATGCCGTGACGCTCCGGCATTCGGGCAAGGTGGTGGGCACCGGCGTCGCTGACGCTCTCGGATCGCTCATCATCCGGAACCTCAACTCGGGCGCCCGGTACCAGTGGAGCGACACCACGACCGGGCAGACCTCAGGCCTCTTCTCGGTGCGAAGCACCAAGGTCCAGCCCTCGGTGAACTCGCCCCTCTATACCGGCCAGGCGATGCATTCGGGTCTGAACTACCTCACCATGCGCGACGGCATCAAACTGGCGGCCACCGTTCGCTTCCCCGTTGGCGTGACCTGCACCGCTACTGCTCCCTGTCCGACCGTGATCGAGTACTCCGGCTACGGAACGGCCGGTCCGACCGATCCGGAACCGTTTCTGGTGGCCCAGGCCACCGGAAGCACGTGCACCAACTGCGGTGATCCCCACCTGCTTCCCGATTCGGCCACCGACGTCGGGGCCGTCATGGCCCGCGTGGCCGGTTTCGCCACCGTGAGCTTGCAGATGAGGGGTACCGGCTGTTCAGGCGGTGCCTACGACCTGTTCGGCTACCCCTCCGACTACGACGCTTATGACGCCATCGAGATCGTCGCCCACCAGGCCTGGGTGGTGAACCACCAGGTCGGCATGGTCGGTATCAGCTATTCGGGGCTGTCGCAGTTCCCGTCGGCCGGCACCGATCCGCCCGGACTGGCCGCGATTGCCTCCATGAGCCCGACCGACGACCTGTTCTCCACCGGATATCCCGGCGGCATCTACAACAACGGGTTTGCCGCCAGCTGGATCGGCCAGCGCATCGATGATGCCAAGCCGGCCGCCGGCTACGGGAACGGAGCCCTCGTGCCGTTGGCCACCACGCCGGTCTCGGGCGTGGGACAGCCCTGGACCTACTACGAGATCGACGCCGAGTTGGCGGCCACCGGATCGTCAACCTGTCTGGCCAACCAGGCGCTCCACCCCGAATCCGAGAGCCTCGACTCCCTGGTCGGCCCCGATCAGGTGGCTCCCTTCACCGGCCCGGGCCGGACGGCCGCGCTGTTCGACCGGCGCTCCATGCGGGTCTGGGCCACCCACATCACGGTGCCGGTCTTCGTCTCGGGCGTACTCGAGGACGAGCAGACCGGTCCCCAGTGGCCGGCCCTGCTCGATGCCATTCCGGCCTCCACGCCGGTGTTCGCCACCATGGTCAACGGCGGCCACATCGATTCGACCGACCCGCAGACCCTGGCGCGGTGGCTGGAGTTCCTCGACATCTACGTGGCGCACAAGGTGCCCACCCAACCCACCGGCCTGCCTTCGTTGATTCTCGGCAGTTTCACCGACTTTGCCTCCAACATTTCGGGCTTCGCCGCACTGCCCAACCTGCGTTTCACCACGGCGTCTTCGCCGACGGTCGCCCAGGCCGACTTTGCGGCCCAGACGCCCCGGGTGCACGTGCTCTTCGACTCGGGGGCAGCCCCGGCCGGAGCCGGCGATCCGGTGTCGACCTATTCGGCCGATTTTGCGGCGTGGCCGCCGGCGGGCACCATCAACCACCTGCTGCTCGGACCGAGCGGGACCCTCTCCGGCACCTCGTCTACTCCGCAGTCGGGAGAGGCCGTGGTTCTCGACCCGTCGGTTCGCCCGGCCACCGATCTCAACCCGGGCAGCAATGTCTGGTCGGCCGCTCCGTCCTGGAACTGGACGAAGGTTCCCTCCGGCTACGGACTGGGCTTCCACACGGCGCCGTTCACGACGGCCACCACCCTGGTCGGTCCGGCCACCCTCAACCTCTGGGTGGCGTCGTTTGCCTCGGCCCTCGACATCCAGGCCACGGTGACCGAAGTCCGGCCCGGCAGCAGCCAGGAGGAGTACGTCACCTCGGGATTCCTGCGCACGACCAACCAGGACGATCTCACCGACTCGACGGCCCTGTTCACCGACCCCACGTATCTGAACAACCAACTCAGCGTGCTGTCGCCCACCGCCTACAACCTCGTCAGGATCCCGATTGACCCCATCGCCCATACGTTCCGGGCCGGGACCGAACTCCGGGTGGTGATCACCGCCCCGGGTGGTGACCGGCCGGCGTGGGCGTTCGACACCATTGACCACGGGCAGGAGATGGTGGTGGGAACCGGTGGCGATGTGCAGTCGTCGCTGGTGGTGAACCAGGTCGCCGGAGTGTCCGCCACCTCCACCCTGCCGGCGTGTGGAACCTTGCGTGGGATGCCGTGCCGGACCTTCGTGGCGGCCCGGAACAGCGGCTGAACCCCGTCGGAGACGGGCCGGCGGGGCGATTGGGAAGTCCATGGGGAAACTGACGGGACTGGCGACAGAAACTACCGATAGGATCTTGTGATGCGTAAAATTGGGATTGTCGGGGCTGCCGTTGTGTTGATGGTGACACTGTTGGCGTGGGCCACCAGTTCACCCGCGTCGGCCTCGTCGTCGTCGGCCACGGTGGACGGCTACCACGTGAAGACCCTCCATCTGGCGGTGCCGACGGCGTATACGCCCAAAGCCCAGGCCGGTGGCACCGACGACTACCACTGCACGTTGGTGAACCCCCACGTGACGACGAACTCCTACATCGTGGCGTCGCACTTCTATCCCGGCAGCGGACCGTCGTCGGTCGAAGTGCACCACGCCATCATCTTCCTCGTCCCGCCCCAGGCCGTGCCCATGGTGGAGTCGCTGAACACCGGCAACCAGGGCTGGTCCTGCTTCGGCGAGTCGGTGGTGCCGAACGGTGGCCTGGCCACCATCGGCGAGACCCCATGGCTGAGCGCCTGGGCCCCGGGCCACGGCAAGGACGTGTTGCCGGCCAAGACCGGGACGCCGATGCCGGCGGGCAGCATGGTGGTGATGCAGGTCCACTACAACATGCTGGTGGGTGACAAGCCGGTGAAGCCTTCCATGAACCTCTACACCGTGCCGGCCAAGGCCCACCTGCGTCCCACGTCGCTGATGCTGATGCCGGCTCCGCCGGACATCCCCTGCCCGGCCGGAACCCCGAACGCCACGGCTCCGACCTCTCTCTGCGTCCGCTCCAACGCCATGAACTACCTGGCCCAGCGGTTCGGCCAGAGTGCCGTCGGCTTCGACAACACCATCGAGACGGTGTGTGGCCGGAACCCCAACGATCCGCCGGCCGGAAACACGACGTCGTGCACCTGGCCGGTCTACCAGTCCGGCTGGGTGGTGCGGACCTCGGCCCACATGCACCTGACGGGTGTGGCGATGACCATCACCCTGAACCCGGGGACCGCCAAGGCCAAGACCCTTCTGAAGGTCCCCGACTACAACTTCCACTTCCAGCGGTCCTACGACCTGAAGCACTGGGTCGAAGTGCAGCCGGGCGACACGATCAAGGTCCAGTGCACCTACAACCCGCAACTCCGGGAAGAGTTGCCGCAGTTGCGGCAGCTTCCGCCCCGGTTTGTGGTCTGGGGTGACGGTTCGTCGGACGAGATGTGCCTGGGACTGGTGTCGACCGTCCCGCTGAATCCCCACGCCCAGACCCACTGGAAGCACGACGTCGGCATGCTTCCGTGAGGAAGGCGGCCGTCGTCAGCCTCCTCACCCTTGGCTGCATGCTGAGCGCATGCAGCAGTTCGTCCTCCTCCCCGGCGACGACCGGCGCCGCGGTGACGACGACCAGTGCGGCTGCGGTCACCACGACAACGGCGTCCGGCCCCACCCCGTTCTATGAGGTGAAGCTGGGCAAGGTGCCCGGCCTCGGGGAAGTGCTGGTGGCCGGAAACGGTTTCACCCTCTACATGTTTGTTCCGGACAAGCAGTCGGGCACCTCCACCTGCTACGGGCCGTGTGCCCAGGCGTGGCCACCGCTTGACCTGCCCACCGGCGTGACCAAGCCCGTGGCAGGCGCCGGGGTCAACGCCAGCCTGCTCACCACGACCAAGCGGACCGACGGAACCACCGAGTTGGTCTACAACGGGTGGCCGCTCTACCTCTGGGCCGGAGACTCCACGCCCGGTCAGGCGACCGGCCAGGCCATCAACAACAACGGCGGGCTCTGGTATGTGCTGAACGCCGCCGGCAGGGTCATCACGACGAAGCCCTGAGTTCGGCGTCCCGGACGATCCCGGTGAGCATGCCGGGAAACACGAAGCCGTGGAACGGGGCCACCGAGTACCAGTAGAGACGGCCGGACAGTCCGTGGGGACGGTACAGCGCAGTCTGGGTGACGACGGTTCCCCGCTCGGTCTCCTCGATGTCCCAGGTCAGCCAGGCGTCACCCGGCATGGCCATCTCGGCGTGGAGCCGGAGTCGACGGTCGTGGACCAGGTCCTCGACCCGCCAGAAGTCCAGCGGATCACCGACGGTGAGCACGGCCTTGCGGCCCCGGCGCAGACCGGGGCCACCGGCCAACTGGTCGATGAGGCCCCGCACCCGCCACAGGAACTCGCCGGAGTACCAGCCGTGGTTCCCCCCGACGGACGTGACCGCCGAAAAGACGGCCGAGGCGCCTGCCGACGTGGTGGCGGTCCGGGTGTCCTTGAAGATCGTTCCACCTGACCACTCCGGGTCGGTGGCGGTGGTGGCGAAGTGCAGCAGGTCGGCGTCGGAAAAGGTCGTCGGGACCCGGTCGTCCTGCACGGCGGCGAGGGCCCGGGTCATGGCGGTGCGCAACGACATCGGATGAACCCCGAATCGTTCCTCTGCGCCATGGTGGCGAACCACCACCTCGTTGATCAGGGACTTCACCAGTTCCCGGGCGAGGGGAACCGGAACCGGTGTGACGAGACCGACCCAGTGAGACGACAGGCCCGGGGTCAACAGGGGAACCGAGAGCAGCCGACGGCGGGGCAACTGGGCCACTTCGGCGTAGAGGGCCATCATCTCGGCGTAGGTGACCACGTCCGGTCCGCCGATCTCGTAGATGCCACCGATGGCCGGACCTTCGGCCTGACAGGCGGCCACGAGGTACTGGATCACGTCGGCGATGGCGATGGGCTGGCACTGGTTGTTGATCCACCGGGGCGTCACCATGACGGGCAGGACCTCGACCAGTGAACGCAACATCTCGAAACTGGCCGATCCGGAGCCGATCACCACGCCGGCCCGGAACTCTGCCGTGTCCACTCCGGACTCCCGGAGAAGCTCACCGACCTTGTGTCGGCTGGACAGATGTTCACTGAGGACCTCGGCGTCGTCGCCGAGCCCGCCGAGATAGATGATGCGCTCAACTCCGGCCTTCCGGGCCGCCCGGCCGAAGTTGGCGGCGTCGCGGTGCTCGGTGGTCGACCACTGCCCACCTTGTCCGATGGAGTGGACCAGATAGACGGCCACGTCCACTCCGGCCATGGCTTCGGCGAGGTCTCCTCCCACTTCGCCCCGGATGACCTCCACCGAAGTCCGCCACGGGGCGGCGTCCAACTTGGCCGGGGTGCGGGCCAGGCACCGCACGGCGAATCCGGCGTCGAGCAACGCCGGGACGAGTCGTCCGCCGACGTAACCTGAAGCGCCGGTGACAAGAACGGTGGGCATGGCCCCACCCTACGCGGGCCGGTCCGTTCCCGGGCCGGCCGGGTGAACCCGCCGGAGGAAGCAGTGGAGGTGGCGAAGCCCATGGTGATCACGCTGTTGCACGGCTATCCGGGCTCCTCGGAGGACTGGCGCGAGGTGATCGGGGGCCTCGGGGAGGAGTACGAGGTACTGGCCCCGGACTTCCTCGGCTTCGGTTCGGCGCCCAAGCCCCGGGACCACCGCTACTCGATCCATGGGCAGGCCGACCGGATCGAAGCGCTCTGGAGGTCCTCGGGCGTAACCGAAACCGTCCTGGTCGCCCACGACTACGGGGCCACGGTCGCCCAGGAGTTGTTGGCCCGGCGCACCATGTCCTTTACCGGGGTGGCCCTGCTCAACGGCGGTGTCTACCCTGACCTGCACCGTCCCACCGAAGGCCAGAAGCTCCTGCTTGGCCCGGACGGCCCGGCGCTGGCCGGGATGATGGACGAGGCCATGTTCTCCGCCGGGGTGGCCGTGACCTTCGGGGTGCCGGCCCGGCGCAAACAACTCTCGGCGTTGTGGCAGGCCATGGCCCGAAACGACGGCCACCTCTTGGCGGCCGACCTGCTGCACTACGTGGCCGACCGGCGCGAACACGCCACGCGGTGGACCACCGCCATGGAGTCGACCGATGTCCCCCTGCTGTTCATCTGGGGCCCCGAGGATCCGGTCAGCGGGACCCACATGATCGAACGGGTGGCCGAGCGGATACCGGACGCCGGAGTTGAACTGCTACCGGGAGTGGGTCACTGGCCGTTGCTGGAAGACCCCGAAGGCGTCGTGCGGATCCTGCGCCGATGGTTGGAGGGCCTCGTCCAACCGGCACGGACGGACTGAGTTATGGCAGGCTGTGATTTTCCGACCAAGAGGATGTGTTTATGAAGCCTGCTTTCCGACGTCTGACCCTCGGTTCCGCCACGGCGGTTCTTGCCGTTTCCCTGGCGGCCTGCAGTTCGAGTTCCAGTTCGAGCTCCACCACGAGTGGCAACTCCTCGGGCCCGACGACCACGGTCGCCATTCCGACCACCGTGATCCCGACCCAGGCGACCAACGCCGACATCGCCGCCACCGTCCCGGCGTCCATCAAGTCCTCGGGCCAACTGACCGTGGCCCTGGATGCCACCTATGCGCCCGACGAGTTCGTGGCTCCCTCCAGCACCCAGATCATCGGCATGGACGTCGACCTGTCCAAGGCCATCGCCCAGACCCTTGGCCTCAAGCCGGTGCTGATCAACGCCACCTTCGACACGATCATCCCCGGCATCAACAGCGGCAAGTACGACCTCGGAGCCTCGTCGTTCACCGACACCCTGGCCCGTCAAAAGGTGGTCGACTTCGTCGACTACTTCCAGGCCGGTGAAGGTTTCTACGTGAAGACCGGGAGTGGCAACAGCTTCAACGGCCTCGACTCCCTGTGTGGCCACACCGTCTCGGTCGAGTCCGGCACCACCGAACAGAGCGATGCCGTGGCCCAGGCCAAGAAGTGCAAGTCCGAGGGCAAGTCCACCGTCACCGTTCTCGCCTTTGACAACCAGAACCAGGCCAACCTGGCCGTCTCGAGCGGCCGGGCCCAGGTCGGCTTCGCCGACTCCCAGATCGCCGCCTACATCGTCGCCACCTCGGGCGGTGTCTTCTCCAACTCGGGTTCGGCCTTTGCCGTGGCTCCCTACGGTCTGGCCACCAACAAGGGCAACGGTCTGGCCACACCGGTCGCCGCTGCGGTCAATGCCCTCATCAAGAACGGCGTCTACAACCAGATCCTGACCAAGTGGGGCGTGCAGTCCGGTGCGGTGACCACCGCCACCATCAACGGCGCCACTTCCTGATCCCGATGGCCCGTCAGGGGGTCGTCCCGGTTCGACATCCAGGCCGATGGGTGGCCAGCGCGGTGGTGCTGGTGCTCGTCGCCATGCTGGTGAACACCCTGGTGTTCTCCCATGTCGACCGGGGCGGCGTCCGGGAGGGCCGGTTCCAGTGGGGAGAAGTCGGAAAGTACCTCTTCGACCCCTCTGTCCTGCGCGGGGTGGTGGTGACCCTTGAACTGACGGTGCTTGCCATGGCGGCCGGCATCGTCCTCGGCATTGTGCTCGCCGTGATGCGTCTGTCGCCCAACCCCTTGCTGTCCGGGGCGTCGTGGATCTACATCTGGTTCTTCCGGGGCACCCCGGTGCTGGTCCAGCTCACGTTCTGGTATGTCGGGATCAGCTACCTCTATCCCACCCTGGGCTTCGGAGTGCCCTTCGGACCGACGTTCGCCAGCGTGAACGCCAACGTCCTGGTGACGGCCTTTGTGGCGGGGGCGCTGGGGCTGGCCTTCAACGAAGGGGCCTACATGGCCGAGATCGTCCGGGCCGGCATCATCTCGGTGGACGAAGGGCAGGTCGAGGCGGCCCACTCGATGGGGATGGCCCGGCTCCAGACCCTGCGCCGGATCGTCCTGCCCCAGGCCATGCGCATCATCATCCCGCCCACCGGGAACGAGACCATCTCGATGCTGAAGACGACGTCGCTGGTCTCGGCCATCGCCGTCACCGACCTGTTTCTCTCGACCCAGAACATCTCGAACACCAACTACCAGGTGGTCCCCCTGCTGCTGGTGGCGTGCCTCTGGTATCTCTTCTTCACCTCGATCCTGACCATCGGGCAGTACTACGTCGAGCGCTACTACGCCCGGGGATCGTCCCGCAGCCTGCCGCCGACGCCGATGCAGCGGATGCGGGCGGCCGTCGTGAAGGGGGCTCCCCATGAGTGACGTGGTGGCCGAAGGCGTCCGCAAGTCCTTCGGCCGGCTCGAGGTCCTGAAAGGCATCGACCTGACGGTGCGCTCGGGCCAGGTGCTGTGCCTGATCGGACCATCGGGGTCGGGGAAGAGCACCTTCCTGCGGTGCATCAACCACCTGGAGAAGATCGACGGAGGAACGCTCTCGGTCGACGGTGAGCTGGTCGGCTACCGCCAGCACGGTGGCCGGTTGCACGAACTGAAAGAGTCGGAGGTCTGTCAGAAGCGGTCGCAGATCGGCATGGTCTTCCAGCGCTTCAACCTCTTTCCCCATCTGACGGTGCTCGAGAACGTGACCAGCGGGCCGGTCTGGGTCAAGAAGGAGAGCAAGTCGGTGGCCCAGGACCGGGCTCGGGTGCTCCTCAAGCGGGTCGGGATGGCCGACAAGATCAAGGCCTACCCGAACCAGCTGTCCGGGGGTCAGCAGCAACGGGTCGCCATCGCCCGGTCGCTGGCCATGGACCCCAAGCTGATGCTCTTC
>CAITPI010000081.1 GCA_903894295.1 uncultured Acidimicrobiaceae bacterium | reverse complement strand
TCGAAGAGTTGGACGGCGACTGACGGCCACCGGTTGACCCCGGGGCGGTATACCCTTTTCCACGCTCGGAGGGATGGCAGAGCGGACGAATGCACGGCTCTTGAAAAGCCGCGAGGTGCAAACCTCCGGGGGTTCGAATCCCCCTCCCTCCGCCACATCCCGGCCCCACCGCCTTCCGGCGCAACCGGGCCGGAAAGACCTACGGCCCACCCGTCCCGTCGCGGTTTCCGGCGGTCCGCACTCCGTTCAGCCGGCGACCGCGGAATGGACCCCGGGCGGAATCAGGACTTGGCGAGACCCCGGCGGGCCTTGGTGGACGCAGAGAAGCTGGCGTTTCCGACGTAGGTGGCCGACACCGACCAGGCATCCGACGGCTTGGGGTTGGCAGTGGTCGGGTTCTTGACCACCATCCAGCCAGCCGGCAGGTTGCACGTGGCCACCTGGTTCACCAGCGCCTGGGTGTTGTTGCTGGCCGGAGGCGTGGCCGTCCCGAGGCAGCGGACGCCACCTCCGGTGTTCAGAGCCACCCCGCTGCTGTGGTACTGGGCGAACACGGTGAAGACCACATTGCCCGCCACGAGCGGTCCGGCCGATCCGGACTTGACGGTGGCCGTGATCGTAGTCGCCGCCCCGCTGGTGGGGATGGCGCTCAGGGTGAGAACCAGCTTGGTGGGTCCGACCGTCATGGGCAGCGTCGTCGAACCGGAGCTCGGGGCGAAGTTCGCATCACCCGAGTAGGAGGCGGTCACCGTGTAGGTGCCCGCTGCCGCCAACAGGTTGGCCAGGCCGACCATGCAGGAGAACTTGCCGGCGGCCGGGTAGGAACGGGTGGTGGTGCACGCCACCGAGCTGCCATCCTGACCGACGATGGACCAGTTCATCGTGCCCGAGGTGGCTACTGATCCGACCTTGTTGGGGGACACCACGGCGAAAAACGTCACGGCACGGCCCGAAGCCAGCGTGGTCTGGTTGCTGGTCACCGTCACTGAGGTGGCGGTCGTGCCACTGGCATAGGCCGGAACGGCCATCACCACGGTTGAGGCCACAATCGCCACGGCCGCAACGGCAACACCCAAAGAACGAACACCCTTCATGCTGCACTTCCCCTCGCTGAAGCCATACCTGTCGTGACCCTTGCACGAAACTGCCCAAATGATCACAGTGATTGCCTCTGCTGTCAATCATCCCCGGTACCAACTCCACGCAGAGTGTTGGTCATCACCGGCCACCCCGGGGCGCCGACCTGGTTCAGGCCCGTCGACGGCGCCGGTGGAGCAGCCCCAGGCCAACGGCGACAAGGGCCAGACCGCCAGCCAGCAGGCCGGCCGGATCCGCTCCCGTCCACGCCAACTGCCCGGGGGTCGTGCCGCCCCCGCCACCGTTGAACGGCAACCCGGCCACCACCGGTGGCGTCTCTGCCGTGGTGGTCGAGCCGTCCACCAGTGGAGTCGAAGACGTCACCGTGGCCGAGTTGGCGATGGGCAGTGGCGTCGGGCCGACCAAAGCGACCAGCGTGATGTCGGCCACGGCCCCGACAGCCAGTGGTCCGTTGAGGGAACACGTGACGTTCTGGCCGGTCGCCTGGCAACTCCCGGCCGGGGTGGAAGCCGACACATAGGCAAGACCCGCCGGCAGTTCGTCGGTGACCACCACGGCGTCCGCCTCCGAGGGGCCGTCGTTGGTCACGGTGAGGTTGTAGGTGGCCTTCTCCCCCACGGTCAGCGTGCCGCCCACGAGGGTCTTGGTGATCACCAACCTGGCCCCCGGGGTGACCGTGACGGTGGCGGACGAGGTGTTGTTCGTCTCGTCGGTGTCCGAGGCCTCCCCGGTGACCGATGCGGTGTTGGTGACGCTCCCGACGGCTCCGGTGGTGGCGAGCGCCGTCACCGTCACACTGGAGTTGTGGCCGGCGCCATACGCCCCGGTCCACACACAGCTGACCGTGTTGTCGGCATCGGTGCAGTTCCACCCGGCTCCGGTGGCCGACACGAAGGTCAGTCCCGTCGGCAGGGGGTCACTGAGGGTGACCGGGCCCGGATCGGCTGTCGGGCCGTTGTTGGTGACACCCAGCGAGAAGACCACGCGGTTGCCGGCGGCGACCGTGGTCTTGCCGACCACTGTCTTGGTCACCGAAAGGTCCACCAACGGATTGATGGTTGCCGTGTCCTCCGCCGAGTTGTTGGTCGGATCGGGATCGTGGGTGGGCGAGGACACCGACGCCCGGTTGACGACCGACGGATAGGCGTCGGCCCCCACCGTGGCGGACAGGGTGACCGGTGGCGCCGTTGTCCCCGCGGCCAGAGACGAACCGTAGGTGCAGGTCACCCGGGTTCCGGCGGAACCACAGCTCCACAGTGAACCGGTCGCCGAGCCAGAAACGTAGGTGAGGCCCGACGGCAGGTCGTCGGTCACCACCGGGGCCCGGGCCGCCGAAGGTCCGAGGTTGGACACTCCGAGCGAGTAGGTGATGGTGCTGCCCACGGTGAAGGGCCCGCTGCCCACGTGGGTCTTGGTGATCGAGAGGTCGGCGTCATCGAGATAGGCGTAGGCCGAGGCCGTGTTCGAAACATAGGGACCATCGGCGTTGCCACCGGCCCCGGAACCGTCCTCGGCCCGCGCCGAGACGGCATTGAGGGAAGGATGACCGGATCCGGTGGCGGTGAGCGGGCCCGGAGTGGCCGTGTAGGTCACCACGATGGAAGCCGCCGGGTCGGTCAGGTCCCCGAGTTGGGTTCCACTCCAGGTCAGGGTCTCCACGGCGCTGGCGCCGGACCCCGTGGTCACAACCGTCGGGTCGGCCGGGACGCCGGCCACCGGGGTGCCTCCCGCCGTGGTGATCCTGGTGGAACCGGTGTCGTAGGTCCAGGCCGCCGGAAGCACGTCGGTCGCCGACAGCGCGAAGGCCGGGGCGGCCGGGGCCGGATTGGTCAGGGTGAACGACCAGGTGAAGGGGGTGCCGATCAAGGCCGAGTCACCGTTCGGGGCGCTCTTGGCCGCCACGGGAGCCGGGAAGATGGGCGTCACGGTGGCAGAAGCCTGGAGGGGTCCCTCGGCCGGGTAGCGGTCCGGGTCGCCGGTGGCAGTGGCTGCAGGGACGCCGTAGTAGCTGGCAATGGTGGCGACGTTGGTCTCTCCGGTTGCCCGGTGGGCCGATGCCGGATCGATCGACGACGTGTAGGTCAAGGTGGCCACCGTCCCCGGAGCCACGCCACCGGCCGTACCGAGCGGGCAGGCCGGATCGGCCGTGGATGGATCCCAGGTGATCGTCCGGGTGGTGGCGTCGTAGGAGGCCGTTCCCTGGGATGCCTCGAGACCGGTCGCCCCGGTGAGGCCCAGCGGCAACGGATCCACGACGGTGGCCCCGTAGGCACACGACGCATGGGCCGGGCTTCCGGCGTTGGACACGGAGATCCTGTAGGTGACGGCATCGCCCGGTGCGGCCGTGGTTCGGGAGACCGACTTGGTCAACGTGAGCTGGGGTTGGGTCACGGTGACGGGTGCGTCGGCGGTCGGCGATCCATGGGGGAACGAGGAGGGCGACGGAATGGTCCCCGGGGGTGGTCCAGCGACGTCCTGCCAGTAGGCGCCCACCGAGTTGGTGAGGACCGTGCCCGGGCCGACCGGCCCACCGGTTCCGGCGAAGGTGGGAGACGCATAGGCGGAGTAGGTCAGCGTGACGGTGCGGACGCCTGGATAGGGCAGAACGTTGCCCAGCGACCAGGCCAGCGCGGTGGTGCCGTTGCCGGCCGTCGCCGGCGTGCCGACCGGGGCGATCTCCACGTCGGATCCACACGAGCCCCCACCGGCCACGACACACGATCCGGTTCCGTAGGACGAGAAGACCATGCCGTCGGGCAGGGTGTCGATGGCGGTCAGTTGGGGAAACTCGAGATCGGCCGGGATGGTCACCGTGGCGGTGTAGGTCGTGGCCACGCCGGTGGCGACCGAGGTCGGACTGGCCGACTTGGCCACCCCCACCCCGGAGATGGCCACGGTGTCCGACGCCGTGGCAACGTAACCTCCATACGGGCCGACCCCCGGGGTCGAGGCGCTGGTGCGGGCGCCTGGATAACCACCGAGATCGAGACTGGTGACCGTGGCGGTCGCCCGGTTGACATAGGCGGTCTGCCCCACCGGGTTGGTGGGCAGGGTGGCCGAGTAGGCAAGGACCTGGGAGGCGCCCGGAGCGAGGGAGAACGCGCCCGGCAGGGTCCAGGTGATCACGTAGGCGCCGGGGCTTCCCGAAACGATCCCGCCGTTGGAGACCGAGCCGACCACGGGAACCACTCCCGCCGGCACATTGTCGGTGACCACAAGGTCATGGGCGGTCGATACGTTGGTGGCCGAAGAGTTGGTGGCTGTCAGCGTGTAGTTGACGGTGGCTCCCGAAGCATACGGACCGCCCGGAGCATCGGCCTTGGTCAGCGAAACCGAGGGTTCCACGACGGTGGTCGAGACCGTCGGGCTGTTCACCGTGACCGCCTGGCCGGCCGAGTCGTTGAAGGAAAGTCCCGCCCGGTTGGTCACCGACGAGCCCCGCACGTTGGCTGCCCCGTCGGCCACGACGGCCGACAGGGTCAACGAAAGCACCTGGTCGGTCCCGAACGGTCCGAAGGATGCCGGGAAGGTCACCGTCGGCGTGTTGTTGGCCGCCGACTGCGTGAAGCCCACCGGCAGGTCGGCCCCGTTCAACGTGGCCGAGACCGATCCGGGCACCAGGGTCTGGCGGCTGCCGAGCGGGTCGGTGAGGGTGGCGGCATAGACGGTGCTACCGGCCGGCACGGTGGCAGTCACCGTGTAGGTGATGGTCTCGCCGATGGTGGCCTGGGACGGGGTGTTGTTCCCGGCTTCGTTGACCGACGTGGTACGGACCTTGGTCACCACCGCCGAGGGCAACGTGACGGTCGCCGTGTCGTCGGCCCGGGTTGTGGTGGTCGGATCATCGGGAGCCGTCGGGTCGATGTTTGACGGCGGATAAAACGTTGGCGGCGAACCACCGACGTTGGTGTCGGGACCCTGGTAGGAGACGACACCGGCCTGGTTGACCAGCGTCTCCCCCGCCGCCGGGATGTCGGGAATGGTCAGGTGATACGTCAGGGTGGTCGTCGACGGCGTCGGCGTGCCCGCCGACAACGTGGCGGCCGGCACGCTGATCCCGAGCGATGCGGGCCACTCGATCCGGGTTCCGGTGGCACAGGCTCCCCCGACCGAGACCGCCGAGGTCACGGTGGCACAGTCGAGGGGCGCTGTGCCGGAGATCTGGGACGGCAGGTTGTCCCAGATCTCGACGTTGTCCGCCGGCTTGAGGCCGGAGTTGGACACGACGATGGCGTAGGTGACCACATCGCCGGCATGCACGACCGGAGGTGAACCCACCGGGGGTTGCCCGTTGACCTCGACCACCGACTTGGCCAGGGTCAGGAGTGGCCGGGAGAGGTCGTAGGTGGCGTCGGCCCGCAGCGAGATGGCCTGACCGCCGGAGTTGACCGCCGTGGCCTTGGCCAGGTTGGCCACGGTCGAATAGGCGTTGCCCGCCGCGGGCGGAGCATCCAGGGTCACCTCGATGTCGACTTCGAAGATCTGTCCGGACCCGACGAACAGCCCGGGGGCACCCGCTTCGGGGTCACCCAGGGTCCAGGTCAGTCTGTCCGGTGACGAGCCGGCGACCACCGGGTCTCCGGTTCCGATCGTGACCGTGTTGGCCGCCGTGGGGGACGAGGAGACGTAGGTGGTGTTGGGGGGCAGGAAGTCACTCACGACCGGATTCCCGGTCGCCACCCCAAGGGGAAAGTCCATCTCAATCTGGAAACAGACGTGGTCGCCCTGCTGGTACGACGGCGGATACCCCGGCGACGAGGCGTCCAGATAGGTCGCCGTGGCGCAGTCGATCGGTCCTGGTGGCGCCACCGCCGCCGACACCCGCTTGGTCAGCACCGGTTGGGGCGCGTTCTGGGCCGCCGAGGAGGTCCGGGTGGGCGTGGCCTCGGTGGTCTCCCCGGCGTAGATGGCGGTGCCACCGCCGGAACAGGTGGGGTCAGCCGTCGCCGCTCCGACCGAACCGGAGTAGCAGGTGGCGTGTGTCGTGCCGGTCAGACTGGCGTGGTCGACCAGGCCATCGCCGGCCAGCACCGGGGTCGTCGTCGAACCGGCGGCCACATAGCGGGGTCGGTCGAGCGCCGTGAAGGTCACCGTCGAATTGACATTCGGCGCCAGCGTGCCGGGGTCCCACGTGATGGGAAAGCTTCCATCGGCGTTCTCGCTGACCGAGGCGTAGGGCAGTGAAGGATCGGTGCCCGCTTGGGGTGCACACTCGGCGGCCGCCGCATCGTCTGCGTAGTTGGTGGTGGCCGACAGCGGACAGAGGCCCGTGGGGAGTGTGTCGCCCAGAGTGGTCGACGTCACGTAGCGGTACTCGCCAACCTGGTAGTTGAGTGAGACGGTGACCAACTGGTTGGCCACGAAGTTGACCGGGGTCAGCGATTTGGCCACCAGGAAGTCCACAGCGGTAACAGCGGCCGAACCGAAGGCATCGACCGCCGCGTCACCACTCGACGTCGGCCCGGCATAGGTTCCGGCCGCCGCCAGGAAACTCACCAGCGACTGCCCATCGTAGGTCTCGGGGCCCGAGTTGTTGTCGAGGTTGGCCGCCTGGGCACAGGTTCCGGCCTGGCAGGTCGACCCCGGGGCAGTTCCCGTGGCCCAGATGGTCGTGTTCTCCCGCAGCGGAATGCCCGTCACGTACTTGATGGTCGCCACGTTGGCCGAGCTACCCCCGAGCGTCCCGACCGACCAGGTCACGGCGGTAAAGACGCCGGTCAGCTGGGTGCCATCGGACCGAACGGGATTCTCGACCGTCTCCACCGAGACCGGGGCCGGACAGACGGACGGATCCAGCGGGGCTGTGACCGCAAGGGATCCCGAACCGGGGTACTCGTCGGTTGAGCCCGGATTGGTGCCAACGGCATCGGTCGTGTTGTCGCTTCCCCCACATCCAAGGAACTCGAGGCCGGCCGGCAGATAGTCGGTCACGGTGACGTCGTCGGTGGCATACAGCGGTGTGGCCGTGACCGTCAGGGTCGCCACGCTCTGGTGGTCATGCACCCCCCGCAACTGCTGCCCCGCGGTGCCTCCGGGAGCCAGGCTGACGGCGAGGGAGGTGACGGTCGTCGTTCCCGATGCCGAAGCCTCGTCGGTGAAGTTGCCCGACGGAACCCCGGTAGCGTCGAAGCTCGGAACATAACGGGGATCGCTGCTCACGTAGACCGAGGTGGCATCGCCGTACGAGCTCCCCGGAAGCACCGGGTTCGCTCCGGCCGTGGATCCGGTGTCGGTGGCGGCCTGGACCTTGTAGGCCAGCGACAGTGACGATGCAGCCTGCAGGTCACCGTGGTTGCGCCAGACGAGGGTGGTCTGACCGGGTCCGGGTTGGTTGACCAAGACCTCCGGATCGGACGAACCCTGTCCGGCGGTCGTCGTGGAACCGGGAACGTAGGAGACACCGAGGGGCAGAACGTCACGGAACGAGACGTTGTAGACGGGAGTGGTCGAAGGGTTGGTGGCCGTCAGGGTGACCGTCGCCGGCGACCCGTAGAGCACGGTGGTCGGGGCCGACTCGGCCAGGGTGACCGTTCCGGCCGCCGACGCCGGGACGATGCCGAGGGCCAGACCCAATCCCGAGAGGACCACCACCACCGAAAGGGGGAGTGGGGCGAGGATGCGGCGCAACCGGCTGCGACGGCGCCGGTGGGCCGGCCGGAAGCGATGGTCCAAACCGTTCTTCATCCCTCAATGTTAGAAAGGGCGACCTGCCGTCGGTCGGATACCACCCGGGAACATCCCGACGGTCCGGCGGTACGCTGAAGTTGTGCCCATCACCCACGTGCAGGTGTTCTCGATACCGGTCACCGACCAGGACCGCTCGGCCCGCTTCTACATGGACGTGCTCGGATTCGAACTGGTCCGGGACGTCCCGATGGGACCGGACCGCCGTTGGGTGCAGCTCGCCCGACCGGGGGCAGAAACCTCGATCACCCTGGTGACCTGGTTTCCCTCCATGCCGGCCGGATCACTCAAGGGAACGGTGTTCGAAACCGACGACCTCGATGGGGACATCGACACCATCGAGGCCCTCGGCGTCGTCATCCCGGACGGGATCCAGTCCGCGCCCTGGGGCCGAATATCTCCGGTATGGACTCGCCAAGTCGCTACAGCTGGGGATCTGGGGCGGCACCAGTGGTCGAACCCGTCGCAAGATCGCCTCGATGAACAAGTGTCCGAGGACCCGCCAGGCGCTCGAGGACGCGCCCCCGATGGACTAGGCCCCGTAAGCAAAGAACCCCCAGCCGGAGCTGGGGGTTCTCGCACGTCAGGTTGCGTCAGTGACCGATGCAGGTCTGCGGGGAGTAGGCGCTGGAGTTGGTGCCACCGGGGCAGGTGGTGTTGGACCACGTCACGCCGGTGGCGGTGGCGTTGCTCAATGTGGCACCGGTCAGGATGGCATTGGTCAGGTTCACATTGCTGAAGTTTGTTGTGGCATCTCCACCGTTACTGTTGTGCGCTCCACCAGACAGGTTGATGTTGGCCAGGTTGGCCCCGGTCAGGTCAACGCCGGTGATGTTTGCGCCTTCCATGTTCATTCCGACATGGGAAAGGTTGGCGCCGGGGCCAAGGAGGAAGCAATCGTAAAGGATCCATCCGGCCGGCAACTGAACAGTAGATGTGAAGCACCCGTAGCTGTCCGTAGTGTTGTTGGAAATCACTCCGGTCAGGATGGCGCCGGTTAGGACGGCCTTGGTCAACTTGACGTTGGTCAGGGTGACGTTGGTCAGGTTGGCGCCGGTCAGGTTGGCGCCGGTCAGGGTGACGTTGGTCAGACTCGCGCCGGTCAGGGTGGCGCCGGTCAGGGTGACGCCAGTCAGGGTGACGCCGGTCAGGTTGGCGCCGGTCAAGTTGGCGCCGGTCAGGTTGGCGTTGGTCAGGTTGGCGTTGGTCAGAATGGCGCCTGGACCTACTAGGTAGCCATTCACCAGATACCACCCGCTGGGCAGGGTCGCAGGAGTACTCGTAATACCACCAGACACGACTCCGGTCAGGGTGGCGCCGGTCAGGGTGACGCCAGTCAAGTTGGCGCCGGTCAGGTTGGCGCCGGTCAAGTTGGCGCCGGTCAGGTTGGCGTTGGTCAGGATGGCGCCGGTCAGGTTGCAGCCCGCAAGGTCGATCCCTGGATACGGCGTGGCTCCGCAGTCGTATGCGACCCCGTTTGTGCCGTTTGTGCCGTTTGTGCCGTTTGTGCCGTTTGTGCCGTTGGTGCCAGCAGACCCCTGGGAACCCGTGGTGCCAGCCAACCCCGTTGCGCCGGTCGACCCAGGTGCACCATTGCATGCATAGGTAGACAGGACTCCCACCGTGAAGGCTGTCCCACCACTAGGGCAGTTTGTGTTCCCGGATTCGAGAGTCGTCAGAGTCACGCTCCGACCATCCGCGCCTCGGAACGTCGACCCGCTGTCCTGCCAACCGTTCGTCGTACAGCTGAAGACTTCACCCGTGGCGAGGTCGAGGTCCGTGTCGCCAGTGGCACAGGACCCCGAAGGAACCCCGCTACTGGTAGCGACATTGGTGCCATTCGACCCGTTGTAGCCGTCAATCCCGTTGGTGCCGTTGATCCCAGGGCGTCCGTCGTTCCCGTTGGTGCCGTTGGTGCCGTCTGCACCTGCGGCTCCAGTAGCGCCATGCGCCCCGTCCGGCCCGATGGGACCCTCGATTCCATTGCGCCCGCTGCAGGCGTAGGTGGATACGCCTCCGACTGTGAACTCAGTCCCCATCCCCGGGCAGTTTCCGTCGAACAGGGCGAGAGGAGTCAGGGTCACGCTCTGACCGTCGGTGCCGTTGGTGCCGTTGGTGCCGTTGGTGCCGGCAGCTCCCGTCGATCCGGCACCCCCATTCGACCCGTTCAATCCGGGAGTGCCATCAGTGCCAGGCGTACCCGCTGGACCCTGTGAGTTCCACGAGATGACCGTCGAAGTCTTCGGGCAGACGGGCGTAACGGTGCCCACCTTCGACAACGCACCCTTGGACGACAGACACGCCTGGTAGGTCACGCTCGACCCGGTGGCAGAGGCATTGACCACGGCACCCATTCCGAGGGCCACGACCCCGCCGACCATCGCTGCCATGACGATCGTTGCCGACTGCTTCGGTACTCGCATGGTCTGCCCCCAAGAACGTCCGGGTCGATGTGGCCCGGTACTCAGCTCCTGATAAGCGGGTCGCACCAGCGCACCCTGGGAAGCAAGCGAAGTAGGTAGAGGCTAAGGGCCAATGTGTTCATGACGCAACCGATTTCACCTGGAGCGTTCAAGTGACCACATCGACCATCTGGCCGACGAGCCGCTTGGGCCGCATCGGTCGCCCGGTGCTCGAGGTCGAGGAGATCGATGCAGTGGTCGACCGGGTCGATCAGCGGGCTGGCGGTCCCGAGTGGGGGAACTGGCCCCGTGACGAATCCTCACCGCCGACCTGAGGTCCTCGAGGTCGACGCTGATGGCGGGGAACTAGGGGACGTTTCCCTGGACTCCGGTGCCCATTTCGGGCTCTTCGCGTTGAGGCGTGGGGTGGTGTTCAGCCGGTGACCCGCCCATAGGCATCCACCACTGAGGCCCCGTGGCCTCCGATTCTTGCGGTTACTAAGCCAGCGAGAGCGGAGGACACGGGACATGGATCACGGTAGTA
>CAITPI010000080.1 GCA_903894295.1 uncultured Acidimicrobiaceae bacterium | reverse complement strand
TGCCTCCGGCCATCAGGGCGTCGGTGCAGACCCGGGAGGCCGCCAGGTGCAGGTAGGTGAAGAGCACCTGGTCCTTCTTCATTCCGAGCCGCGGGTACTCCTCGGCCACCGGTTCCTTCACCCCGAGGACGAGATCGGATGCCCCCCAGATGTCATCGGGGTCGTTGATGATCCGGGCCCCGGTCGCCACAAACTCCTCGTCGGCAATGGACGAGCCCACGCCGGCCGAGCGCTCGACCAGCACGGTGTGGCCGGCCGCCGTCAGTTCACGGACCCCGGCCGGCGTCATGGCCACCCGGTACTCGTCCGCCTTGGTCTCCTTGGGTACTCCGATAATCACGATGCTTTCCTTGCTGTTTGGAACGGGATGGCGTCGTCGGTCGGACGACTACTCGGCCGGTACGTGGACGCCCACCGCTTCGAGCTCTTCGATGGTCGGCTCGATGTCTTCGTAGGCGATGATCTTCGTCTTGAAGAAGTCGCCCTTGGTCGCCAACCGGGCGACAATCACCAAAGGAACACCGAGGCCGAGCACGATGATGTCCGGATAGCCGCTCGAGCCCGCCCCCTGGATCACCTTGACCAGAACGAAGACGAGGACGATGCCACCCACAAGGGGGAACAACACGCCGGTGACGAAGAACGAGAACTTCTGGAAGGCCACCTTGCGATAGGCCCACGCACAGGTCAGCCCGGTGATGCCGTAGTAGAAGGCGATCAGCACGCCGATGTTCAGGATCAGGTTGTTGAACACGTTGCTGACCGACGTGGACTCGGTCGTGGCCAGGATGCCGATCAGGGCCAATCCGGCCGTGATCACCGTGCCGAGGGCCGGGGTCAGGAACTTCTTGTGCACGACGGCGAACACCTTGGGCCAGACCCGGTCCCGGGCCATCGACAGCGTGATGCGGGCCGACGGCAGCAGGGTGGTCTGGGTCGTCGCCACCGTGGAGGAGATCACGGCGATGATCATCACGTAACCCGCCCACGAACCGGCGGCCTGCTGGGCAAAGTAGAAGAGGATTGTGCTCTGGTGCACGCTCCACGCCCCGTTGGCTCCGGTGCCCTGGGGCAGAAGCATCTGGGCGGCCACGATGTTCAGGCCGAACACCAAAAGCAGGAGGAACATCGAGATCACACCGGCCTGACCGGGAATCTTCGAGGCGTTCTTGGTCTCCTCGTTCAGGTTGGCCGACGTGTCCCAGCCCCAGAAGAAGAAGACGCCAAGGACGATGCCGGCTGTTACGGCCCCGATGCCACCCAGATTGAACGGGTTCAGCCAGCCGAAGTGGAATCCGGTCGACCCGTGCGGATGCGACACGTAGACCTTGATGATGCCCCAGATGGAAAAGCCCACCACCGCGACGTACTCCACGATCAGCAACAGCCACTGGAAGTTGGTGGTCCACCGGATGCCCCAGATACAGATGAAGGTGATGAAGATCAGCCAGAGGGCAGCGACAACGGCGGCCCAGCCGACCGAGTTCATCACCGGCGCGGAGACCCAACCCCACTGGTTGAAGAGTTGCAGCGTGTACTGGCCGGCCACGATCGGGGCCGAAATGCAGAACAACGTACTCGCCGCCACCTGGATCCAGCCGTTGAACCAGCCGACGTAGGGACTCACCAGCTTCGACAGCCAGGCGTACGACGCACCGCAGTCGGGATCCCGCCGGTTGAGATGGAAGTAGGCGATGGCGATGAAGAGGACGGCCACAAAGGACATCCAGATCACCGCCGGACCGGCGTAGCCGACCCCGGCGGTCAGGAACAGCACCGCCATGGTGGCGGCGAGGGTGTAGGCCGGGGCCACCGAGGACACGGCCACCACGGTCGAGTCGAACAGGTTGAGGGTGTTGGCCTTGAGCGTGGCCCCCTCCTCGGTAGCCGGGACCGGGCTGCCGAACGGACCGGCAACGTCGCCGAAACCGCCGTGTGGATCGTCCATTTCGACCGTCATGCCTTCGTTCCCTTCGTCATCATGCTTCCCCCTTGTTCGGTGGTCCCTGGGCGGACCGGATTGTGTGGGCGTTGTTGGCACCCATACTTACCTCACCTGCTGGCCCTGCCGAGAGATGCTGCGTCCTGCCCCCCGACCGCATCGCCGATCCTGTCTTCCTCCGCTGGTTGTCCGAACGAAGACAGCCAACTGCCGGTTGCCCTACCCGATGGTGTGACTCACTCGCCGATGTAGCTCATGACGTGCTTGATGCGGGTGTAATCGTCAAACCCGTACATCGAGAGATCCTTGCCGTAACCCGAGTGCTTGAAACCGCCGTGGGGCATCTCGGCCACCACCGGGATGTGGGTGTTGATCCACACGCAGCCGAAGTCGAGCGCCTTGGCCATGCGCATGGCCCGGCCGTGGTTCTGGGTCCAGACGCTCGAGGCCAGGCCGTACTTCACACCGTTGGCCCACTCGATGGCCTGCTCTTCGTCGGAGAACCGCTGGACGGTGATGGCCGGGCCGAACATCTCCTCCTGGATGACCTCGTCGTCCTGGTTGAGGTTGGCGATCACGGTCGGGGCGAAGCAGAAGCCCCGGTCACCAACGGGGTTGCCACCGGTGATGATTTCGGCATGGGCCGGAAGGCGCTCCATGAAGCCGGTCAGGCGGGCCAACTGGTTGGCGCTGTTGACCGGGCCGAAGTCGGCGTCGGGCACGTCAAGGCCGCCGACCGTCTGGTTGCGGGCCTGCTCGGCCAGGGCGGAAACGAAGTCGTCATAGACCTTGGGACCGGCAATGACCCGGGTGGCGGCCGTGCAGTCCTGGCCGGCGTTGAAGTAACCGGCCACGGCGATTCCCTCGGCCGCCGCCGCGATGTCGGCGTCGTCGAAGATCACCACCGGGGCCTTGCCGCCAAGCTCCAGATGGACCCGCTTCAGCCCGGAGGCGGCCGAAGTGGCGACTTCCATACCGGCCCGGACGCTGCCGGTCACGGCCACCATGGCCGGTGTGTCGTGCTCGACCACCATCCGGCCGGTGTTGCGGTCGCCCACCACGACGTTGAAGACACCTTCAGGCAGGAACTCCGCCATGATCTCGGCCATCCGGACCGTAGAGGCCGGCGTGGTGTCGGCCGGCTTCAGCACCATGGTGTTGCCGGCCGCCAGCGCCGGGGCCCACTTCCACACGGCCATCATCAGCGGATAGTTCCACGGCGTCACGGCGGCGCACACCCCGATGGGCTCGCGGCGGATCGACGACGTGTGGTCGGCGAGGTACTCGGCCGTGGCCCGGCCCTCGAGATTGCGGGCCGCCCCGGCGAAGAACCGGATCTGGTCCACCATCGGGGGGATCTCTTCCGACATGGTGAGCCCCACCGGCTTCCCGGTATTTTCGGCCTCGATCTGCACCAGTTCTTCGGCGTGGGCCTCGAGGGCATCGGCGATCTTGAGGAGGGCCAGGCTGCGCTCCGAGGGAGTGGTGTTCTTCCAGGTCTTGAACGCCTCGGCCGCCGAGGTCATGGCGGCATCGACATCCTTCGGGCCCGACACCGGAGCCTCGAGGTACTCCTCACCCGTCGAGGGATCGACGATTCCCACCATGGTTCCGTCGATGGAATCGACGGAACGGCCCCCGATGAAGTTGGTCAACCGGCCGGAACCGGATTTGTTCCCTGCAGCCATGTGCTCGCTCCTTGCGATGTCGATAAGGGCCGGCTCCCCCGTCCACCTCTACTGCTGCGGTGTGCGAACTCCGGTCACCCCTGTGTCGTGGTCCCTCATAGTTGCCGACGAACGGGGCGCTGACAAGCCAAACATCGAAAATGTGGGACTTGGGGTGCGGAAATCACCGCTTTTGGCAACTTTTCCAACGGCAAATGGTATGTTCGAAGAGTTATGCCTTGGAGAACAGCGCGAACATCCTTCACCACGGTGACGGCATCACTGCCGTCCGCTGTCTGTGCGCTGCACCTGGCCTCCCGGCGCGACAGAGCCTCTGTCCCCGTGATCAACGCCGGTCCCGGACAGGACCACTGAGCCCGTGACCACCACCGACTCCACCCCTTCGGGCGCAGGTGCCAGCGAGGTACCGTCGGGTGCCACCGGGGGCCCGAGCGGTTCAAGCAACCTCGACAGCTACAACAAGGCCATCATCGCGGAGCTGCAAAAGGACGGCCGACGCACCTACGGTGCCATCGCCGAAGCCGTCGGCCTCTCCGAGGCGGCGGTGCGCCAGCGAGTGCAGAAGTTGCGGGACAACGGCGTCATGCAGATCGTGGCCGTCAC
>CAITPI010000079.1 GCA_903894295.1 uncultured Acidimicrobiaceae bacterium | reverse complement strand
TGTCCTCCGCTCTCGCTGGCTTAGTAACCGCAAGAATCGGAGGCCACGGGGCCTCAGTGGTGGATGCCTATGGGAGGGTCACCGGCTGAACACCACCCCACGCCTCAACGCGAAGAGCCCAATTGGTTCTGCGGACTTTGGGGACTGGCCTACAGTGGGGGCGCGGATGGAGTTCGAGCCGTCCGGTCAACGACAACAAGGAGTTTCTTCGATGCAGCTGGGAATGGTGGGGTTGGGCCGGATGGGCGCCAACATGAGCAAGCGTTTGATCGGCCGTGGCCACGAGCTGTTCGTGACGGACCCCAACGCCGATGCCGTTGACGACCTGGTGAAGGCCGGAGCCAAGGGTTCCACCGATCTGGCCACCATGGTTGGCATGATGGACGCCCCCCGGGCCGTCTGGCTGATGGTGCCGGCGGGCATTGTCGACTCCGTACTTGGTCACCTGGTGCCGCTGCTGGAGAAGGGCGACATCATCATTGACGGTGGGAACAGCTTCTACCACGACGACATCCGTCGGGCCGCCGAGGTGGCGGAGCACGGCATCCACTACCTCGACTGCGGAACGAGCGGCGGCGTCTGGGGCGCCACCCGTGGCTTCTGCGAGATGATCGGTGGCCCCGAGGAGGCGTTCCGCACGGTCGAGCCGGTCTTCCGGGACCTGGCGCCCGGCGTGGAGTCTGCCCCCCGGACCCCGGGTCGCTCGGGCGATCCGTCGATGGCCGAGAACGGCTACCTGCACTGTGGGCCCACCGGTGCAGGCCACTTCGTGAAGATGGTGCACAACGGCATCGAGTACGGCATCATGGCCGCCTATGCCGAAGGTCTGGCCGTGTTGAACGAGGCCGACTGCGGCAAGACCAGTGGCGAGGTGAATGCCGAGACGGCCCCGCTGCACGATCCCGAGTACTACCAGTACACGCTGGACCTGAAGGAAGTCACCGAAGTGTGGCGCCGGGGCAGCGTCATCGGATCCTGGCTCCTCGACCTTACCGCCCAGGCCTTCGAGTCCAACCCGGACCTTTCCGAGTTCGCCGGCCGCGTGTCCGATTCGGGCGAAGGCCGCTGGACCATCAAGGCAGCCATCGATGAAGGCGTGCCGACCCCGGTGCTGGCCACGGCCCTCATGAGCCGGTTCGACTCCCAGGGCAAGGCCGTCTTTGCCGACAAGGTGCTTTCGGCCATGCGCTTCGGTTTCGGTGGGCACCTCGAGAAGCCGGCTGGATCGGGAAGCGCCTCCTGATGGCGGAACAAGCAGACGCCTTCGTCTTCTTCGGGGCCACCGGAGACCTTGCCTTCAAGCAGATCTTCCCGGCCCTGCAGGAGATGGTGGTCAACGGAACGCTCGAGGTCCCCATCGTCGGAGTGGCCCTGTCGGGCGCCAACTGGACCGTCGAAGACCTTCGGAAGCGGGCCCATGACAGTCTTGCGGCCCATGGTCCCGTCGACGAGACGGCGTTTGCCAAGCTCTCGGGCCTGCTGCGGTACGTGGACGGGAACTACGACGACCCGGCCACGTTTGCCGCCCTTCGCCGGGAGCTCGGCGATGCGAAGTATCTCGTGCACTACCTGGCTGTTCCTCCGGCCTTGTTTGGCACGGTGGCCAAGGGGTTGGCGGGGGCGAACTGTGTCGAGGACGCCCGTATCGTCATCGAGAAGCCGTTTGGCCATGATCAGGCATCGGCCCAGGCCCTCGATGCCGTACTCCACGAGTTCTTCCCCGAAGACAACGTCTACCGGCTTGACCACTTCCTCGGGAAGGACTCGGTCGAGAACATCGTCTACCTGCGGTTCGCCAACCCGCTGTTCGAGCCCATCTGGAACCGGAACTATGTCGACTCCATCCAGATCACGATGGCCGAGGACTTCGACGTGGCGGACCGGGCGGCGTTCTACGACGCCGTGGGCACCATCCGCGACGTGTTCCAGAACCATCTCCTCGCCGTGATCTCCAACCTCTGCATGGAGCCCCCGTCCGAGGGCAGCCCGTCATCGGCCCGGGACGCCCGGGCCACGTTGATGAAAGCCGTACGGCCCCTGGCCGCCACCGACATCGTCCGTGGGCAGTATGCCGGGTATCAGGACCATGAAGGCGTCCGGCAGAACTCGACCACCGAGACGTTCGTTGCGGTTCGGCTCTTCATTGACAACTGGCGGTGGGCCGGTGTCCCGATCTACGTCCGGTCCGGCAAATGCCTGCCCGAAACGGCCACGGAGATCACGGTCCGGTTCAAGCGGCCACCCCACGTCGTGTTCGACGAGGTCGTGTCGCCGGACTCCTCCCATCTCCGGATGCGCATCAGCCCGGACATCTCGATCGGACTGGGTGTGCGTGTCAAGCGGTTGGGCGACGACATTGTCGGCGAAGATGTCGAGTTGGCGCTGGTGGAGCAGGCGGCCCACGCCCTGCCGCCGTACGTCCGCCTTCTCGGAGACGCCCTGAAGGGTGACGACCAGCTGTTCAGCCGCTCCGACCTGATCGACGCCGAGTGGCGGGTGGTCGACGGGGTGCTGGGCCAGGGTACGCCGGTGTATCCCTACGAGAAGGGCGCCTGGGGTCCCGATGTTGCCGGGGCGATCATCGGGGAGCATGGCCCCTGGATCACCCCGTTCATCACGAAATCGGACACCAAGGGCAGCCCGGAGAAGGCGAAGAGCTAGCGCCGCAGGCAGGGTGTTGATGGATGCATCGGCCGGTCCGGCATGACGACCGGCCCGGCCGATGGACGTCCAAGGTGGCGATCGGGGCAGTCAACAGGGTGGTTGGTCCGGTAGGCTGACGGCATGGCTGATTCCCCCCGCTCTCGTCCGTCGCGTCCCGGTTCGTCCGGAAGCGGGTCAGGAGGCACGGGGCGACGGCCGGGCGGATCGAGGTCGGCCGCTCCGCGTGCCAACGGCAACAGCGGTCGCCCGGAGCGTCCGGGCCGTCCCGAACGGTCGGGGAGACCGGAACGATCCGGTCGACCGGAACGGAACAGTGCGTCACGGAGCTCCGAAGGACGCAGCGCCTCCTCCCGGAACGATCACCGAACCGGATCGGATCGCCCACGGTCGTCGGGCCCCCGGGCCGTGCCCCGAACAGGGGGTTCGTCCCGCACCGGTTCGGGTGTCGGAGGATCGGGTACCGGCGGGCGGACCTCGGGAGAACCGTCGTCCCGGCCTTCCTTCTCGTCCCGGCCATCATCGTCGGGACGTCCGGCCGCCCGTCGAATCGACGGCGAACGGACCACCTACCGCGCCAGAGGGGATTCGTCCGGCCCGGGAGGGTTCGACGATCGGCCCCGGAATCCACGTCCACCGGTCTCGCGCAAGGGGTGGGGAAGTGTGGCCCGTCGGGGGGCCAGCACCGTTCGCGATGGTGGCAGCGACCATGGACCCGATGAAGACACCCCGGAAGGTCGTCGTAGCCGGATCCGCCGGACCGATGAGTTCGTGCCTGAACGTTTCGAGCGGGTGGACTCCAGACGGCTCGTCGATCGTGACGTCCCGGTTGGCCGCACCTCGCCGGCTCGCCGGCCTGCGCCGGCTCCGGCCGAACTGCCAGCCGACATTGCCGGCGAGCTGGCGTCGGCGGCCGGTCCGGACTGGAACCATCTGAAGACCCGGATGACCGAGCGGATGGCAGCCGGGATCGGGGCCTACGACCGACAGCGCTACCGGGATGCGGCCCGGATTCTGAACGTGGTGGCCGACGCCATTCCCACGGCGCCCTCGGTGCGGGAACTGTTGGCCCTGAGCCTGTACCACCAGGGCTACTGGAAAGCGGCGCTGCCCCATCTCGAGGCATTTGCGGCATTGACCGGCTCCGTGGACCAGCATCCGGTGCGCATGGACTGCCAGCGGGCGCTGGGCCGGCCGAAACGGGTGGAATCGCTGTGGAACGAGTTGCGGCAGGGTTCTCCGGACGCCGAAGTGCTCACCGAAGGTCGCCTGGTGCTGGCCGGAACCCGGGCCGAACATGATGACCTGGCCGGCGCCATCGCGCTGCTGACGGACGCCGGTGCCGGTCGGCTGGTGCGCAATCCGGCCGAGCGCCATCTCCGGCAGTGGTATGTGCTGGCCGATCTGATGGAACGTTCCGGCGACCTGCCCAAAGCCCGCGAGCTGTTCCTGCGCGTCCAGGTGGCGGATCCCGAGGCCTACGACGTCAGCGACCGGCTGGCGGCCCTTGGGCCCCCGACGCGGCCCCGTCGATCGTCCAACAAACCCCGCGCTGACCGTTAGTGTGTAGCCATGGATATTGAACAGCTGCTCGGCGAGGAATCTGACTCGCTGCTGAACCATCGGGCCACGGCTTTTCCCTCCGACCTACTCACGCTGCCGGGACCGGACCACTTCGACACCGTGTTCAAGATGTCGGATCGTTCCCCGAACGTGCTGCGCAACATGGCAACGGTGTTGAACACGGGTCGCCTGGCCGGCACCGGTTATGTCTCCATCCTGCCGGTCGACCAGGGCATCGAGCACTCGGCGGCGGCCAGTTTCGCCAAGAACCCGGCGTACTTCGATCCGGCCCGCCTCTGCGACCTCGCCATTGCCGGCGACTGCAACTGCATTGCCACCACCCTTGGTGGACTGGGCATCGTGTCGAGGCGTTACGTCGACAAGATTCCCTTCATGGTGAAGCTCAACCACAACAACTTCCTGAACTACCCGAACACCTACGACCAGATCATGTTCTCCGAGGTTCAGCAGGCCTTCGATCTCGGCGCCGTCTCGGTCGGGGCGACGATCTACTTCGGTTCCGAAGGAGCCGACCGTCAGATCATCGAGGTGGCCCAGGCCTTCGCCGAGGCCCACCGTCTGGGCATGTTCACTGTCCTGTGGTGCTACCTCCGCAACCCGGCGTTCAACCACGACGGGACCGACTACCACGTCTCGGCCGACCTGACGGGTCAGGCCAACCACCTCGGAGTGACGATCGAGGCCGACATCATCAAGCAGAAGCAGCCGGAGAACAACGGTGGCTACAACGCGTTGAAGTTCGGCAAGACCGACCCCCTGGTCTACAGCGAGTTGACCACGGACCACCCGATCGACCTCACCCGTTGGCAGGTTGTCAACTGCTACGCCGGCCGCGTGCCGCTGATCAACTCGGGCGGCGAGTCCAAGGGCTCGAGCGACCTCGCCCAGGCGGTCCGCACGGCCGTCATCAACAAGCGGGCCGGCGGTGCCGGTCTCATCGTCGGTCGCAAGGCGTTCCAGCGTCCGACCGACGAAGGTGCGGCGTTGATCCATGCCATCCAGGACGTCTACCTCGACGACTCCATCACCATCGCCTGACCCGGCGATCCGACCTGGGGGTTCGGCCCGCCCCGGACCAGGTGGCAGCTCCACGGTCTGTTCTTCCCGACCAGGCCGGTATGACCTTCCCGACCAGAAAGGACAATGATGTCCGAGACAACCAACGATTCCCCCAGCGAAGTACTTGACCGGGTCGTCATCCGGTTTGCTGGCGACTCCGGCGATGGCATGCAACTCACCGGCGACCGCTTCACGGCGTCGTCGGCCCTGCTCGGAAATGCCCTCGCCACGTTCCCTGACTTTCCCGCCGAGATCCGGGCCCCGGCCGGTTCACTGGCCGGCGTTTCCGCCTTCCAGGTGCACATCTCGGACCATGACATTTCGACGGCCGGTGATGCCCCGAACGTTCTCGTGGCCATGAATCCGGCTGCCCTCCGGGCGAACGTGGCCCTGCTGCCGAACGGTGCGACCATCATTGTCAACGAGGACGCCTTTGACGAGCGGAACCTCGCCAAGGCGGGTTATGAGTCGAATCCGTTGGGGGACGGGAGTCTCTCGGCCTTCACGGTCTACGAAGTCCCGATGACCTCCATCACCACCGAGGTCACCAAGGACGCCGGGGTCAAGCCCCGCGACGCCGAGCGTTCCAAGAACTTCTTCGCCCTGGGTTTGATCAGCTGGCTGTACACCCGACCGGTGGAAGCAACCCAGAAGTGGATCGAGCAGCGCTATGCCGACAAGCCACTCGTGCTCGAGGCGAACCGGCGGGCGTTCATGGCCGGCTTCCACTTCGGCGAGACCGTCGAACTCTTCGAGTCGAACTACGAAGTCCGGCCGGCGGAGCTCGAGCCGGGCGAGTACATGAACGTCACCGGGAACACCGCCACGGCGTGGGGACTGATTGCCGCCTCGGTGACGAGCGGGCTGGACCTGTTCCTCGGGACGTATCCGATCACTCCGGCCTCGGACATTCTCCACGAGCTCTCCAAGCACAAGAACTTCGGCGTTCGCACCTTCCAGGCGGAGGACGAGATCTCGGGAATCGGTTCCGCCCTCGGCGCGGCCTTCGGTGGCGCCCTTGGCGTGACGACGACGTCGGGACCGGGCATGGACCTGAAGGCCGAGATGATGGGCCTGGCGGTCAGCCTCGAGCTTCCGCTTCTCATCATCGATGTCCAGCGCGGCGGCCCGTCGACCGGCTTGCCGACCAAGACCGAACAGGCCGACCTGATGCTGGCCATGTACGGCCGCCACGGTGAGTCCCCGGTGCCGATCGTGGCGGCCCGGACGCCGGCCCACTGCTTCGAGGCCACCCTGGAGGCGGCCCGCCTGGCCGTGAAGTACCGGACGCCGGTGATCCTGCTGACCGACGGCTATCTGGCCAACGGAACCGAGCCGTGGCGGTTGCCCGATGTGGCGACGCTGCCGGTCATCGAGCCCAACTTCGCCACCGAACCCAACCACCAAGAAGAAGATGGTTCCACCAGGTTCTGGCCGTATCTGCGTGATCCCGAGACGCTGGCCCGGCCGTGGGCCCCACCGGGCCTCGCCGGACTCGAACACCGGATCGGCGGACTCGAGAAGCAGGACGGAACCGGCAACGTCGTCTACGACGGGGCCAACCACGAGAAGATGACCCGGCTGCGGGCGGCCAAGGTTGCCGGCATCGCCCGCGACATTCCCCCGACCGAAGTGGACGCCCAGGACGGGGCCGAAGTCCTGGTCATCGGGTGGGGGTCCACCTACGGCGCCATTGCGGCGGGCGTGCAGCGGATCCGGGCCCGGGGACTGGCCGTGGACCAGGCTCACCTGACCCACCTCAATCCGTTCCCGGCCGACCTCGGGGCCATCCTGTCGCGCTACAAGCGGGTGCTGGTCCCCGAGGTCAACACCGGACAGCTCAGCCGCCTCCTGCGGGCGGAGTACCTGGTCGATGCCGTCTCCTTTACCCAGATGCAGGGCGTTCCCTTCCGGGCCGCCGACATGGAGGCAGCCATTGCTGCCCAGTTCGAGCACCTCAACGAGTCCGCAGAGGAGTTGTCATGACCGTAACCAACGAACCCGTCCCGGTGCCCCTGACCACCCGCAAGGACTGGTCATCGGACCAGGAAGTGCGCTGGTGTCCCGGCTGTGGCGACTATTCGATCCTGGCGGCCGTCCAGATGCTGATGCCCGAGTTGAACGTTCCACTCGAGTCGACCGTGTTCCTGTCGGGGATCGGCTGTGCGGCCCGCTTCCCGTACTACATGAACACCTACGGCATGCACTCGATCCACGGCCGGGCCCCGGCCATCGCCACCGGTCTGGCCACGACCCGGCCCGACCTCGATGTCTGGGTGGTCACCGGTGACGGCGACGCCCTTTCCATCGGCGGGAACCACCTGATCCATGCCCTCCGGCGCAATGTGAACATCACCATCCTGCTCTTCAACAACCAGATCTACGGCCTCACCAAGGGCCAGTATTCGCCGACCTCCGAAGTGGCCAAGGTAACCAAGTCGACGCCGTTCGGTTCACTCGAGCAGCCATTCAACCCACTGTCGTTGGCCATCGGGGCGGAAGCAACATTCGTGGCCCGGACCCATGACATGGACCGCAAACACATGATGGAGACGTTCCGAAGGGCCCACGCCCACCGGGGCGCGTCCTTTGTCGAGATCTACCAGAACTGCAACGTCTTCAACGACGGCGCCTTCGAGCAGATCACGGGCAAGGAGAACCGGAGCAACATGCTGGTTCCCCTCACCCACGGCGAACCGATCCGCTTCGGCGAGGACGGTGAGCGCGGCCTCGTCCTGCGACCCGACGGTACCGTCGAGATCGTCGACGTGGCATCGGTCGGCGTCGAGAACCTTCTGGTGCACGACGAGCACCGGGACAATCCCGGCCTGGCCTTCCAACTCAGTCATCTGGCCCGGGGTCCGTTCGAACCGACGCCGATCGGCGTGTTCCGGGATGTCGAGCGACCCGAATACGGCGAGCAGATGGCCGAGCAGATCGAAGCGGCCACCGAACGGCGTGGAGTCGGCGATTTCGCCAAGCTTCTCCGGTCGGGTTCGACCTGGACGGTCGGATAACCACCTTGTCGACCGGCGTGACCGCCGGTTGGCGGATTGGGCCTACCGGCGGAGGACCCGATCAGGCGTCGGGTTCGTCCAGGGTGCGGTACACCATCCCGGTCCGGGGCTTGGGATAGAAGAGCGTCGATTTCGGTGGCATCCGGCGGCGGTCGTGGGCCCAGGCCTCGATCTGGTCGATGGTGACGGCCCGGAGCAGGACGGCGGCCTGGAACTCGCCGGAGCGCACGGCTTCCCCGGCATCGGACCACGAGTTCTTGAAACGCATCTCGTGCTCGGGAATCTCCCCAAGGACCACCGCCACCATGGCCGAGTCAAGGTCGGCCCCCGCCAGGTCGGCCAAATCGTCGTTCGGGGTCATGAGCCAGGTGCCGTCTCGGGTCAGGAGCGCCAGGGCGCCGGACTCGCCGACCGCCCGGAGGGACCGCTCGTCGAAGTCCCCGATCTGGGTGAGGACAAAATGTTCGCCAAAGGCGGCCACCACGTCGAAGTCGGGGGGCAGACCGGTCAACGCGCGGTGGATCGGCCGGACGGCCAACTCCTCGGGACTGAGTTCGACGACGAACGCCATGACAAGGTCGCTTCCCGGGTCCACGCTCTCGCCGTTGGGCGGAGGCCCGGCCTCCCCGATGAGCTCGTCCCGGTAGGTGAGCGCGGTCTGGAAGCGGTGATGCCCGTCGGCGAGCACGACCGGTGAGGCCGCCACGGCCGACGACACGGCGGCAATGACCCTCGGGTCGGAGATGACCCACAGGTCGTGCTGTACGCCGTCAGGGTCGACGGCCGAGGCGTCGGGTGGCCGGTCTTGGCGAAACTCGTCGGTGAGTCCGGCGGTGAGTGACAGACCCCAGATGGGGGAGATGTTGGCCCGGGTGGCCCGGAGCAGGTCGAGGCGGTCGCTCTTGGGCTTGGGAAGGGTCTGTTCGTGGGGCAGGATCTGCTCCGCGCTGGCGGGTTCGAGTCCGAGCGCACCGATCACCCCGGTGGTGGCCTGACCGTCCGGGGTGGTCATCCGGTACGCATAGAAGGCGGGAGAGGCCTCCCGGACCAAGGTGCCCAACTCCTGCCACTGATCGAGTTGGGCGGCGGCATGTTCGTACGGATTGAGTCCGGCCTTGTGGTCGGCCTCGGGCAACTCCACCCGGATGGCGTTGGCACTGTGCTGCCCGGCCAGCCGCTTGCGTTCTTCGGGCTCCACCACATCAAAGGGTGGGGCCACCACCATGGAGAGGTTGACCCGGGCGGTGTCGTAGCGAAGCCCGGCAAACGGTTCGAATCGGGGCATGCCTACAGGTTGCCATAGGCCGCTCCGCGATACCGATCATCGCCGAAGTCCCTGGTGCGCCGGGCACACCCGCCGGGGTCCTAGAGTGAGATCGTGGAGCGGGATGACGACACCTCGGTGACGGGGCAGGACGACGAAGTCGGGCTCGACCGGATCGCAACCGTCCCGAACCTGATTACCGTCGTCCGTCTGGCCTGCATCCCGGTCTTTCTCTGGCTGCTCTTCGGTGCCCATCAGCAGACATGGGCGGCCGTGGTCCTCGCTGCCCTCGGCGCCACCGACTGGGTCGATGGCTACCTGGCCCGGCGGTTCCATCAGGTGTCGACCGTGGGCAAGGTGCTGGACCCGGTGGCCGACCGTGTCCTGGTGGCCACCGGAGTGATCGCCATCATGGTGCACGGGGCTGTGCCGTTGTGGTTCGGTGTGGCCACCCTTCTGCGGGAAGTCGTGGTGTCGGCCGCCGTCCTCCTCCTGGCCTCCCTCGGTGCCGCCCGCATCGACGTGCTCTGGATCGGCAAGGCGGGAACCTTTGCCCTGATGACGGCCTACCCCCTGTTTCTCGTCTCCTTCGGATCCGCCGGGTGGCAGCACGTGATCGGCTGGATCGCGTGGGCGGTCGGCCTTGCCGGTTTGGCCATGGCCTGGGCGGCTGCGGCTTCGTATGTTCCCGTCGCCCGCGAGGCATTTCGGGCGGGCCGGGCGGGACGTCAGGACCACGCAGGGCCGGATCAAGGACGAACGGAGGTTGCCCGATGAAAGCCGTCATCATGGCGGGTGGCGAGGGGACCCGACTGCGGCCCCTCACCTCCAACCAGCCCAAGCCGATGTTGCCCATGGCGAACATTCCCATGATGGAGCACGTGGTCAACCTTTTGCGGGAACATGGTTTCGAAGAGATCGTGGTCACCGTGGCCTTCATGGCGAACGCCATCCGGACCTACTTCGGGGATGGTTCCGAGTTCGGCGTCCGCATGGTCTATGCCACCGAGTCAACGCCGCTCGGGACGGCCGGTTCGGTTCGCAACGCCCGGGACGAACTCACCGAGCGGTTCCTCGTGATCTCCGGTGACGTCCTGACCGACATCGACCTGACCAAACTGGTGGAGTTCCATGCCGAGCGTGGCGCCATGGCGACCCTGGCCCTGAAGGCGGTGGACAACCCGCTGGAGTTCGGCATCGTCATCACCGGGGAAGACGGATCGATCGACCGGTTCCTGGAGAAGCCGACCTGGGGACAGGTCTTCAGTGACACCATCAACACCGGCATCTACGTCCTCGAGCCCGAGATCTTCGACTACATCCCCGAAGGGCGTCCCGTCGACTTCTCCGGGGAGTCGTTCCCGGCGGCCCTGGCCGATGGACGGGGCCTGTTCGGCTATGTGGCCGACGGCTACTGGGAAGACGTCGGGACCCTTGAGGCTTACCTCCAGGCCCACCAGGACATTCTCGAGCGGCGGGTGGCGGTCGACATCCGGGGATTCGAACTCCGGCCCGGAGTCTGGCTCGGCAAGGGGGCGTCCATCGATCCAACGGTGGAGCTCGAAGGACCGGCGGTCATTGGGGACAACTGCACGATCGGCGCCGGTTCGCGGCTCGGGCAGTTCTGCACGCTGGGCCAGAACATCCGGGTGGGGGCGAATGCCTCGATCGAACGCTCGGTGGTCCACGACAACAACTATCTGGGTGACGGTGTGCGGATCGAGGGGAGTGTCCTCGGCCGCGGTTCGGACCTCAGGCGGGGCGTCCGGTGCGAGGAAGGCGCCGTGCTGGGCGACGAATGCTTCGTCGGGGCGCAGGCCGAGATCCGGCCCGGGGTGAAGATCTACCCGTTCAAGACGGTGGAAGCAGGGGCCATCGTCAACTCGTCGATCGTCTGGGAGTCCCGGGGAGCCCGGTCCCTGTTCGGTCGCGACGGTGTCCGGGGTCTGGCCAATGTCGACATCTCGCCCGAGTTGGCGGTCCGCCTGTCCATGGCGTGGGCGTCCACGTTCGAGAAGGGGGCGACCGTCACGGTGTCGCGCGACACCTCCCGGGCCGCCCGCGTGCTGAAGCGCGCCATCATGGTCGGCTGCAATGCGGCGGGCATCAACGTCGACGACCTCGAAGCCGCCACCGTGCCGGTCACCCGGTTCCAGATCACCTCGTCCAAGTCCATCGCCGGTGTCACCGTCCGACTGGCCCCCGACGACCCCCAGTCGGTGGTGCTGCGCTTCTTCGACAAGAACGGGATCGACATCGACGAAGGGGCCCAGCGCAAGGTGGAGCGCCTCTACTACCGGGAAGATTTCCGTCGGGTCCTGGCTTCCGAAATCGGCGACATCGGGTTTCCGCCCCGGTTCCTCGAGTACTACACGGCGGCCCTGATCGACTCGGTGGACCTGTCCCGGGTGACCCAGGCCCCACTCAAACTGGTTCTCGACTACTCCTATGGAACCTCGAGTTTCGTCATGCCCAACCTTTTGGCCAAACTCGAGGCCGAGGTGCTGGTGGTGAATCCCTACGCCAACACCGCCCGGGTGCTGACCTTTGACCCCGCCGAAAGCACCGCCGCGGTGGCGGCCCTGGTCAAGGCTTCGGGGGCGGACCTCGGTGCCGTCCTTGACCCCGGGGGCGAGTTCGTGGCCCTGGTGGACAACCAGGGACGTTCGCTCTCGCACGACCAGGCGCTGCTCGCGTTGTTGACCCTGATCACACGGGCGAACCCGGGGCAACGGGTGGCCCTCCCGGTCGCCGTCTCCCGTTCCGCCGAGGCCATCTGTGCCGCCCACGACACCGAAGTGGTCTGGACCAAGCTCTCGACGCCCAACCTGATGGCCGTGGCGCAGCGGGAGCGGGTCCTGATGGCGGCCAGCCAGTCCGGTGGCTTCATCTTTCCCGCCTTCCTGCCGGCCTTCGACGGAGCCGCCACACTGGTCAACCTCCTGTCCCTGCTGATCGGGAGCGGCCAGTCGCTGTCCGAGGTGGTCGACGGACTGCCGGCGGTTCACATCGCCCATCAGGCCGTGCCCACGCCGTGGGACCAGAAAGGTGCCGTGATGCGACACCTGGTCGAGATGAACCAGGACAGCGACCTGGTTCTGGTCGACGGCATCAAGATCAACGCCGACCACGGGTGGTCGCTGGTGCTGCCCGACCCCGAAGATCCGGTGACCCACGTCTGGGTCGAGGCGGACAGCATGGCCGAGGCCCGGGCCCGGGCGGAGGTCCAGGCGGCCAGGATCCTCGAGCTTCTCCCCTGAGGCACACGGGTCGAATCCAGGTGTCCAACGCCTTCCTGGCCACCTGACAGGTCAGTGCGCTTCCGATAGGGTCAACGGCGATGAATGCTCCGGACGAACTGCGTTACAGCGAAGACCACGAGTGGGTGCGAATCGAGGGAGACCGGGCCCGGGTCGGCATCACCGACTACGCCCAGGATGCCCTCGGGGATGTGGTCTTCGTCGACCTGCCGGAGGTGGGCGCCGAGGTTGCGGCCGGCGCCTTGCTCGGTGAGGTGGAGTCGACCAAATCGGTGTCCGAGATCTACGCCCCGCTTTCCGGCACCGTCGTCGCGGTCAACGCCGTCCTGGCGGACCAACCCGAGTTGTTGAACTCGAACCCCTACGGTGACGGCTGGATCTGCGAGATCGCCGTCGCCGGTCCGGATGCCGCCGACGGCCTGATGGACGCCGATGCCTACCGTCAACTGACAAACCCTTGACGTCCGTCGGCCCGCGGAATCGCCCGTGACCGGAGACGCAGATGCGAGTACCGTAGTCAGCGTGTTCTGCCTCAACTGCGGTCATGAGAATCCGGGACGGGTCAACTACTGCTCGTCGTGCGGCACCGCCATGGCCACCCTGACCCAGGAAACCTCGTTGTCGGTTCCTCCGGTGGCCTCTATCGAGGACGGGGAGCCGACGCCGGTGGCCACAACGGCCGACCTCGCCTCGGGTGATGCCGTGCTTGTCGTGACCCGGGGATCCGGCGAAGGAACCCGCATCTCCCTGGACGCACCGGTGGTGGTGGCCGGGCGTCATCCCGACAGTGCCGTCTTTCTGGACGACGTCACGGTGTCCAGAAGTCATGCCGAGTTTTCCCAGTCTTCCGGCGGAACCTCGATCCGGGATCTCGGATCGTTGAACGGAACCTACGTCAATCGGCAGCGGATTGAGCAGGTCGCCCTCAACAGTGGGGACGAAGTACAGATTGGCAAGTTCAAGTTGCTGTACTTGCGCGGGTAGGGCGAGTGGGAGCGAAGCGCCACGGCGCAATGGCTGGAAAGGTGAGTTCGTGAGCTCTAGGTCGTATCTGTCAATCGGGGACGTGCTGACGCTGCTGCGTGCCGAGTTTCCCGACGTCACGATCTCCAAGATCCGGTTTCTCGAGAGCCAGGGTCTCGTCAACCCGGAGCGGACCCCTTCGGGCTATCGGAAGTTCTACGAGGCGGACGTGGCGAGGTTGCGCTGGGTCCTGCGCCAGCAGCGCGAGCACTTTCTGCCGCTTCGGGTCATCAAGGACCGTCTTGATGAAGATCCGGATGTCATCCACGACACCGGTGGGTTTGCCGACCGCCGTGAAGCCGGCGAGATGGCTACGGTCGGCGGGGGTGTGTCGGAAAAAGGGGACCCGATCGGCGAATCCGGGGCGGCATCGGTCGTCGCCATCACTTCTTCGTCCTCGGACCATCCCGGCGGAGGCGAGCGCCCGGTGTCGATGCCGGAGCGGCCGGTGCTGACGGCCCTGCCGTCGACGGGAGGTGCTGCGAACTCCGACGGCGCCGACGACTCCCTGCCCCGGCGGACCGACGTCGGGGCAGGGAATCGTCGGTCCACCGTGGGGCCCACGTCCCGGCCGGCCCGACGGGGCAACGGACCGCGGTCGGTGGTGGCCACCATTGCCGGATCGACTCCGGTCGGAACAGCGCCGTCGGACGGTTCACCAACTGACCCGGAGACCAGCCGGAACGATGCGAGGTCCGGGGATGGGGGAGCGGTGGGCCCGCTGTCGTTGGCCCCCGGGGTCACCTCCGAAGTCCCGACGGAGAACGGAGAGGAGCCGACCCCGGCGGGAACCCAAGCGGGCAACTCCGATGCTCCGGGTGGTGGCGCCTCCGGTTCACCGGCAGCGGACCAGGCGGTCGACGGACCGGTTGACGAGTCCCGCATGAGCGTGGACGAACTCGCCACCCGGGCCGAGCTGCCCGTCGAGACCCTGCGGGAGCTCCAGTCCTACGGGCTGCTTCCTTCGGTGCGGGTGGGCGGCAAGGAGTACTTCGGCTCCGAGGCCCTGGCCGTGGCCCGTCTTTCGGTCGAGATGGGACGCTTCGGACTGGAGGCCCGCCACATGAAGCTCTATCGCACCATGGCGGATCGGGAACTCGGATTCCTCGAACAGGTGGTGGTCCCGATGTCCCGGCAGCGCAACCCGGAGGCGAAGGAGCAGGCCTCGGCCACCGCCGAGGAGTTGGTGGCCCTCGGCCACCGTCTGCGCCTGGTCTACGTCACCGGTGGACTCGATCATCTCCTGAAGGACTGAGACCCCTCGGCGGACCCTGCGGCCCGCGGCCGCGTGTCCGGGTTCCTCCGGGTAAGTTTGGGGTATGGCTGAGGTGCGTCTCCGGGCAGTGAGGGTCGACCTGCAGTCCAACACGCCGGTCCTGCTGTTGCAGGAGTCCGGGGGACTGGGTCGCACCATTCCGATCTTCATCGGTGCGCCCGAGGCCACGGCCATCGCCTTCGCCCTGCAGGGGACGGCCACGCCCCGTCCGATGACCCACGACCTGATTCTGGACCTGCTGGCCTCTCTCGGGGTCGGCATCGTACGGGTGGTGGTCACCGAACTGCGGGATGCCACCTACCACGCCGAGATCGTCCTGCTCCAGGACGGACGCGAAGTGGCGGTCTCGTCCCGTCCTTCGGACGCAGTGGCGGTGGCGGTGCGGGCCGATGTTCCCTTGTTCGTCGCCG
>CAITPI010000078.1 GCA_903894295.1 uncultured Acidimicrobiaceae bacterium | reverse complement strand
GACCTCCATGACCTCGAGGGTCCGTCCGTAGCGCTCCTTCGAGCCGAGGGTCTCGCCCGGCAGGTCGCTCGAGATGATGTTGACGGCGAGGCGGCCACCGAGGGCCTCGTCCAGGGTGGCCAGCTGCCGGGCCAGTTGCGGGGGCCAGGCCTCGCCGCAGCGGACGGCCACGAGGAGGCGGATCCGCTCGGTGCGGTGGGCCACCGCAGCGGCGAAGGTCACCGCGTCGATCCCCAGCGCGTAGCCGGAAGGGAGGAGGATGCTGTCGAACCCCTGACGCTCCGCCTCGACCACGATGGAGGCGCAGTGCTCCACGGTGCTGACCAGAGCCGGGTCCGGCGTCCCGAGGACCTTGTAGTCGTCGTCGCACAGGGCGGCGAACCAACTGATCTCCATCGGGCCCGCCACGAGGACGAGCCTAGGCTGCAACCCCCGGTACCGACCACCCCGGCCGACGTCGACCGGCAGACCTTCTACGTGCGCACGCCCGGCCACTTCGAGGCGCCCCTGCGGAAACATCCCCACCCCGTCAAGCGAGGCCGAACGAGCAGGATCACGGTGGGAAGAACAAGTCCCGGGACAGGTTCTTGGGCCAGTGGAGGCGTGCCTCAACACCGGATCGGCCGGCCGGATCGGCTCGCAGATCGCGTGGTTGCGAACCGGGGAGGGGCTTGCTTGCGAACAAGCCGAGTTGGTGGGGCTAACAAGAATCGAACTTGTGACCTCAGCATTATCAGTGCTGCGCTCTAACCAACTGAGCTATAGCCCCGGAAACGGTCCCCTACGCTACACCAGCCACCGGGGACGGTGGTAGCCCGGGTTATCCCTCGACTTCGGACTCTCCGGCGACCGCGGCCACCGCTCCGACCGAATCGCCCTCGTCCAGGTTCATCACCCGGACCCCGGTGGCGTCCCGGCCCTGGGAGGAAATCTCCCGCACGGCGGTTCGGATCACCACGCCGGTGGACGAGATCAGCAGGATTTCGTCCTCGAGTCCGGCCATGAAGGCGGCCACCACCCGGCCCCGGGATGCGGTCAGCTTGATGCCCCGAACGCCCTGGCCACCGCGGGTCTGGTTGTTGAACTTGTCCACCTTGGTGCGTTTGCCGTATCCCGCATCGGTGACGATCAGGATGTCGGCCTCGTCCCGGGCCACGTCACAGGAGACCACGGTGTCGTCGGCCTTCAGCCGGATTCCCCGCACACCGGCCGATGCCCGTCCAAGTGGCCGGACGTCCTCTTCGGAGAAGCGGATGGTCATGCCGGAACTGGTCACCATGAAGACCTCGTCGGTGCCGCTCGTCTCCACCACACGGACGAGTTCGTCGCCCTCCTTCAGGTTGATGGCGATGAACCCCTCCCGCCGGGACTTGTCGTACTCGCTGAACGCCGTCTTCTTGACCTGGCCCTGTTTCGTGGCAAAGAAGAGGAAGTGGTCGGCCGAGAAGTCCCGGGTGCTGATGATCGCCTGGATCTGCTCGGTTGGCGACAGGGGCAGCAGGTTCACCACTGCGGTTCCCCGGGCCGTCCGATCCTTCATCGGGATCTCGAGGGCCCGCAACCGGAAGACCCGGCCCCGGTTGGAAAACAGCAGCAGGTGGGCGTGGGACGACGTGTGTACCACGTCGTCGATCAGATCCTCCTCTTTGAGCTTGGCTCCCTTGACGCCACGGCCACCCCGGGCCTGGGTCCGGAACGCATCGGCCGAGACCGCCTTGATGTAGCCGGCCCGGCTCTTGGTGACCACGATCTCCTCGTCGTCCACCAGATCCTCGACGTTCATCTCGCCCGGATCGTGGGTGATGATGCTGCGGCGTTCGTTGGCGAACTTCCCCCGGATCTCCCCAAGTTCGCTGGCGATGACGCCGCGCAGTTTGGCCGGGTCGTTCAGGATGGACTCGAGTTCGGCGATCTCTTCCAGCAGCTTCGCCATCTCTTCTTCCAGGTTGGTGCGACCCAACCGGGTGAGGCGGGCCAGCGTCATGTCGAGGATGTGGTTGGCCTGCTCCTCGGAAAAGTCGAACGGCGTGGCCCGCAGGGACTCGAGGGCGGCCGGGCGGTCGTCGGAGCCGCGGATGGTGGCGATGACCTGATCGAGCATGTCGATGGCCTTGAGCAGTCCCTCGACCACGTGGGCCCGGGCCCGGGCCTTGGCCAGGAGGAACTCGGACCGTCTCGTGACCACCTCGACCTGGTGGGCCACGTAGTGGGTCAGCATCTGGGCCAGATTGAGCGTGCGGGGCACGCCGTCCACCAGGGCCACCGTGTTCACACTGAACGTGGTCTGCATGGGGGTCTGCTTGAACAGGTTGTTCAGCACCACGTTCGCGTTGGCGTCCCGCTTGAGACGGATGACGAGACGGGTCTTGCCGCCGGCCGAATCGTCCTGGGCCTCGGCGATGCCGTCGAGGTCTCCCGCCCGCACCAGGTCTTCGATCTTCTTCGCCACCGAGGCGATCGAGGTCTGGTAGGGCATCTCGGTGACGACGATCCGGGTGTCACCCGAGCGGCCCTCTTCGATCTCGGCCACGGCCCGCAACTTGATCGAGCCCTTGCCGGTCCGGAAGGCGTCGAGGATTCCCTGGCGACCGAGGATGAGCGCCCCGGTCGGGAAGTCGGGACCCTTGACGAACTCCATCAGGTCGTCCGGCGTGGCGTCAGGGTGCTCCAGCAGGTGGATCGTGGCGTCGACCACTTCGCCAAGGTTGTGCGGGGGGATGTTGGTCGCCATGCCGACGGCGATGCCCTGGGAACCGTTGACCAGCATGTTCGGGAAACGGGCTGGCAGGACCGTCGGTTCTTCCGAGGTGGCGTCGTAGTTGGCGATGAAATCGACGGTGTTCTGGTCGATGCCGCTCATCAGTTCGAGGGCGAGCGCGCCGAGCCGGCACTCCGTGTAGCGCATGGCGGCCGGACCCTCGTCCGGCCCGGTGCCACCGAAGTTTCCGTGGCCGTCGATCAACGGGTGGCGCATGGAGAAGTCCTGGACCATGCGGGCCAGGGCTTCGTAGATGGCGGAGTCTCCGTGGGGGTGGTAGGAGCCCATCACGTCGCCGACCACCTTGGCGCACTTGGTATGGGGCCGGTCCGGCAGGAGGCGCTGGTCGTACATCGAGTAGAGGATGCGCCGGTGAACGGGCTTCAGACCGTCCCGGACGTCCGGCAGGGCGCGCGAGACGATGACCGACATGGAGTACTCGAGGAACGAGCGCTCCATCTCCTCCTGGATCTCGATGGGCTCGATGAATCCGGTGGTTCCCTCGTCGGACTCCGGCCCGTTTGAACCGCTGTTCTCACGTCGTGGCATGGGTTCTACCTGTCTGGCTGTCGTTGTTGCTTCTGAACTGGATGTTCACCGGTCCGACCCGGACGGTGACGATGGTCGCGCTCGGTTCCGGCCTAGATGTCGAGGAAGCGCACGTCCTTGGCGTTGGTCTGGATGAAGTTGCGTCGGAGCTCCACGTCCTCACCCATCAGGACCGAACAGACCTCGTCGGCGATGGCGGCCTGTTCCACGGCCACCTGCAACAGGGACCGCTGGCCCCGGTCCATGGTGGTGTCCTTCAGCTCGCCGAAGTCCATCTCGCCGAGACCCTTCAGGCGTTGGAAGTCGCTCTTGTGGTTGGGATGTTCCGCCAGGAAGGCTGCCTTGGCGGCATCGTCCTTCAGGTAGATCTTCTCCTTGCCCACCAGCGTCGAGTACAGCGGGGGTTGGGCGACGTAGACGAATCCGCCCTCGACCAGGGCCTTCATCTGCCGGAAGAAGAACGTCAGCAACAAGGTGCGGATGTGCGAGCCGTCGACGTCGGCGTCGGCCAGGATGATGATCTTGTGGTAGCGGATCTTCGACACGTCGAAGTCGTCGGCCAGCCCGGCCCCGATGGCCGAGATGAGTGCCTGGATCTCGGTGTTCTTCAACATCTTGTCGATCCGGGCCCGTTCGACGTTCAGGATCTTGCCGCGGATGGGCAGGATGGCCTGGGTCTTCGGATCCCGGGCGTCCTTGGCCGAGCCACCGGCCGAGTTTCCCTCCACAATGAAGAGTTCGCTCTGACGGGGGTCCCGCGACGAGCAGTCGACCAGTTTTCCCGGCAGTCCGGCTCCGTCGAGGGCGGACTTCCTCCGGGTCAGGTCCCGGGCCGACCGGGCAGCCACCCGGGCCCGGGCCGCCATGATGCTCTTCTGGATGATCTGGTTGGCTTCCCGGGGGTTCTCCTCGAACCACTCGGCCAACTTCTCGTTGGTGGCCCGCTGGACCAGGGAACGCACCGGTGTGTTCCCGAGCTTTCCCTTGGTCTGGCCTTCGAACTGGGGCTCTTGCAGACGCACCGAGATGATGGCGGTCAGGCCCTCGCGGATGTCTTCGCCGAGGAGGTTGTCGTCCTTCTCCTTCAGTGTTCCCTTCAGACGGGCGTACTTGTTGGTCACTGTGGTGAGGGCGGTGCGGAAACCGTCCTCGTGCATGCCGCCGTCCCCGGTCGAGATGCCGTTGGCGAACGAGTGGATGCTCTCGTAGAAGCCGGTGTTCCACTGGAGGGCGACCTCGACCTCCATGTCGTCTTCCTTGCGCTCGAAGTAGGCGACCTTGCGGAACAGCGACTCCTTCGACACATTGAGGTGGCGGACGAAGTCGACGATGCCGTCCTTGTACTTGAAGATCTGGGCGTCCTTGCCGGCGCTCCGCTCGTCGACAAAGCGGATCTCGAGACCCTTGTTCAAAAAAGCCATGATCTGGAGTCGTTCCACCACCGTCTGGGCCCGGAACTCGATCTCTTCGAAGATGGTGCCGTCCGGCCAGAACGTAACGGTGGTGCCGGTTCTTCCCCGGGGGGCCGGGCCGGTCACCTTCAGGGGGCCGGTCGGGTTTCCTCCGTCGGCGAACTCCATCTCGTGGTGGTCGCCGTCACGGTCGATCTCGAGCTTGAGCCGGCGCGACAGGGCGTTCACCACCGACACACCCACGCCGTGGAGACCGCCGGAGACCTTGTAGCCGCCCCCTTCACCGAACTTTCCTCCGGCGTGCAGCACGGTCAACACCACTTCGGCGGCCGACTTTCCCTTGTACTTCTTGTGGATACCGGTCGGGATGCCGCGCCCGTTGTCGGTGACCCGAACACCCCCGTCAGCCAACAGGGTGACGTCGATGCGGTCGCAGTGACCGGCCATGGCCTCGTCGACCGAGTTGTCCACAACCTCCCAGATCAGGTGGTGGAGTCCGGTCGGCCCGGTCGACCCGATGTACATGCCGGGGCGCTTGCGCACCGGTTCGAGACCTTCCAGGACGGTGATGTCATCGGCCTCGTAGGTCGGGGGTGCCGTCTCGACCTTCTTTTCGCTGTTCTGCGCCACAGGCGCGCCCTTTCGCCAACGTTGGATGGATCGGGGATCAACGCCGCCCGAAACACTCCGGTGGTTGTCAGACCGGCCGGAAGTGTCGTGTTCGCTTGATTCCGATGGGCCATTGTAGCCCGAGGATGGGTCGGGACCTTGGCTTCTCAGGCCCGAGATCCGGACTTGTCGGGCCGGCGGTTCCGGACCTCGAGTCGCTCGGGACGCACCATTCCGGTCTCTTGTGACACCCGGTCCAGAAGTTCGTTGGCCATGGACCGCACCTGGGTGGCCCAGGCCGGATGGTCAACGGCCACCACCAGCACCTTGTGGTCCATCCTGACGGGTTGCACATGGCGGGCCATCTGTTCACCCACGATCTCCGGCCAGCGGGTGAACAGGTCTCCGAGCCCCGTTGCCTGTTCCAGACCAAGTCTCCGGGAGACCGAGGCCAGGGACTGGTTCATCTTTCGGGGACCACCCTGGTCGGCGGGGGTCCAGTTAGACCGCGACGCCATGCCCGTCCCCTCCCGGGTTCTCCATCGTCCAGCCATCAAGGGAGATCCGGTAGATCCGGGCCGCCTCGACCTCCGGCGGGGGTGGCAAGGCCGTGGTCAACAGGGTTTGGCCTGGTGGCATGCCGGCCAACAGGGCCCGGGTCCTTTCCGGGTCCAGTTCGGAGAACACGTCATCCAGCAACAACAAGGGAGCCGAACCCAGACGGGCCGTGGCGAGATCGTGGGCGGCCAACTGCAAGGCGAGGGCCAGCGACCGCTGTTCCCCCTGGGAGGCGTGGGTCCGGCTTGGCAGACCGTCGAGGGTAATGGTGAGTTCGTCGCGGTGGGGGCCAACCGAAGTGATACCCCGCTGGAGGTCATGGTCCCGGGCCGATACCAGGGCAGAGGCCAGATCGTCCTCCCATGAGCGCCCGTAGGTAACGGTGACCGGGACCGAAGCGCCGGCCAGGGCGTCGTGGTGCTTCTGGATGAGGGGTTGGAGTTCGGCCACCAGCGCTTCGCGGGCTTCGACGAGAGCCGAGCCGCTTCGGGCCAACCGGTCGTCCCAGACGTCGAGCGTGGTGAGTACCTCGGGTGACGGACGGCGTCCCCCGTTTCTCAACAGGGCCGCCCGTTGCCGCAACACCCGGTCGACTTCCACTATCACTGCTTCGTTCCGTGTATCGAGCACTTCGAGGGTGTTGTCTAGGAACGACCGACGCCACGACGGACCTTCCCGGATCACACCCACATACTCCGGGGTGAAGACCGAGGCGCGTAGAACACCGTGAAGTTCGGAGCGTCGTTTGACCGGTTGCCGGTTGACCAGGGTTCTCGAGCGACCCTGGGCCCCGATTTCGGCTTCGATCGTGATGTGGCGTCCTTCGGTGTTCACCACGGCTCGGACGATGGCCGACGGAGAACCATTGCGCACCAGGGCGTCCTTCGGTGCTCCCCGGAACGACTGGAGGGTGGCGAGATAGCCGATCGCCTCGATCACGCTGGTCTTGCCCATGCCGTTGTTCCCGGTCAGAACGGTTGTTCCGTCGGGATCGAACTCCAGATGGGCCTCGGTGATGTTCCGGAAGTTGGTGATGCTCACAGAGAGCAGGTGCATGAAACCTCCGGCGCCGTATCGGGTCAGTTGACGACCCTGACCGGCATCAGCAGATAGTGGAACTGGCCTTCGTCGGCGGCGCGGACCGTCGCCGGTTTCGACGCATCCACGGTTTCCAGGATCACAACATCTCCCGGAACCGCTTCGACTCCATCAATCAGGTACGTCGGGTTGAAAGCGATCACCAGATCGTCTCCCCGGTAATCGGCGTCAACGGTCTCCTTGGCCTCTCCGACATCCTGGGAGGCCACTTCGAGGTCGACTGCACCGGCATGCAGGCTCAGACGGACCGGAGTCCGATCGTCGGTGGCCAGGAGACGCACCCGCCGCAACGCCTCGAGGAGCGAGTCCTTCCCGACCTCCAGTTGGTTTGGGTACGAGGGAGGAATCAGTTGGCGGTAATCCGGATACTTGCCGTCAACGAGCCGCGTACTGATGTGTACCCCACTCACCGAGAAGGTGGCCCGTCGGTCCCCGAAGGAGAGGCCGATCTGGCTGGCTTCCTGCCCGGAGTCGGCAACCGGGGCTTTGGCCGCGTTGGTCAGGACGGAAAGACGCTGAAGTTCCATCAACGCCCGGGCCGGAACCAGGATCTGTTCACCTTCACCCAGACTGTTGGATCCGGGGAGGTCCCGCAACGCCAACCGGTAGGAGTCGGTGGCCACCAGGCGAACTCCGTCAGATTCGGGAGCGATCAGCACACCGGTGAGGAGCGGTCGCCCGGATTCGTCGGTTGAGGCGGCCCGAACCACCTGTTTGAGGGCGCTGGCCAACGATCCGGCCTCCAGGAAGGTTGCAGCTGGTTCAGGTTCGGGAAGATCGGGAAAGTCTTCAACCGGCATCGCATTGATGGCGAACTGGGACCGAGCCAGGCTGACATCGATCTTCTCGTCCTCGGCTTCAATGGTCACCGCTCCGGGACCCAGGGACTTCACGATGTTCGCCAGAAGTGGCGCCGGGGCCATGCAAACCCCGTCGACGAGCCCGGTGACCTCGGTCGAGATGTGAATCGTCAGGTCGAGATCGGTGCCGACCGCCAGCAACCGGTTGCCGGTGACTTCCAACCGGACCCCGTTCAGGGCGCGCCCCATGGTCGAGCGGCCGCTGACCGCACGACCTGCGGTCTGGAGAACTTCAAGCAGGGAATCACGTTCGCAACGGAACTTCACGGAACGTCCTTTCGGGTGTTGCCTTTGTTTTATTGGTTAATTAAAAATTAGAAGTAGTAATAAGTCCTGTGGATTGTGGATAAACCGGTGTTTCTGCAGGTGAGAGCAGCAAAACGTTTTCACCAGCCGTCCACAGATTCCCCAGTCGGAAGCCTGTCGGGAGCGAAAGCCACTCCATCCTGTGGATATCCTCATGATTGTCCACAGGAAGTGACCGGTTTGGCCACCGGTTGTCCACAGGAAGTGAACAACCGGCAAGTTCCCGCAAAGTCACGATCACCCTCCGTTCCGGATGGCAACAATGAGGTTCGTGACCTGGTTGTAGGTCTCGTGCCGTTCCTTCATCAACTGGGTGATCTTGTCGACGGCGTACATCACGGTGGTGTGGTCACGGTCACCAAACACCTTGGCGATGGCCGGAAAGCTGTACTCGGTGAGCTCACGGAAGACGTACATACCGACCTGTCGGGCGGCGACCAGGGGACGTTGACGCTTGGGTCCGATGATGTCTTCGACACTGAACCCGAAAGCGTCCGATGTGGCCCGGAGAATGACGTCGGGGGTGATGACCCGGGGCTGGCCTCCCCCAACGATGTCGGACAGGACCCGTTCGGCCACCGAAAGCGTCAGTTCTTCCCGGTTCAAACTGGCGAAGGCGGTGACCCGGATGAGGGCGCCCTCGAGTTCACGGATGTTTTCAGTGACGTTCGAAGCGATGAAATCCAGCACCTCGTCGGGGACAGGCATGTTGAGATGCTCAGCCTTCATCTGGAGGATGGCGATTCGGGTCTCGAGGGTCGGATGCTGGATGTCGACCGTCAGTCCGGACAGGAAACGGCTACGCAGGCGGTCTGAGAGTGTGGGGATGGCCGAAGGGGGGCGATCCGAGGTCAGGACGATCTGTTTGGATGCTCCATACAGGGAGTTGAAGGTATGGAAGAACTCCTCTTGGGTGGACTCCTTGCCTTCCATGAACTGCACGTCGTCGATGAGGAGTACGTCGCACTCGTCCCGGTACCGCCGTTTGAACTTGTCGGTGCCGTTGGAGCGGATGGCAGAGACGAACTCGTTCATGTAGGTCTCGGTTGTGACGTAGAGCACCTTCCGCCTGGTCAGGTTCTCGCCGACGTAGTTGCCAATGGCATGGAGTAGGTGGGTCTTGCCCAGACCGGCGTCGCCGTAGATGAACAAGGGGTTGTAGGACCGGGCCGGGTTCTCCGCCACCGACTGGGCGGCGACAAAGGCGAACCGGTTGGAGTCGGCGGCCACCCAGGTGTCGAAGGTGTAACGGGAATCGAAAAATCCCGCCGTTGGAGCGGTCCCAACACCGACCGCTCCCGCTCCCTGGACCGGTTCCGGGGTTCCGGTCTCGGTCTCGGCCTGATCGGCTTCGAACAACAGGTCGTCGCCGGCGACCACTTCGACACTGACCTTGACCGGATAACCGATCACCGTGGCCACGGTGTCTTCGATCAGTGACTGCCACTGCCGCTCAACCCTGTCCCGGATCAACTTGTTGGGTGCCCCCAGCACCGCTTCCTCGGAGTTCAGCTCGATGAGTGAAATCCCCGCAAACGTGCTCAGCCAGACTCCTTCGGCCACCTGGCCCCGAAGGGCCTCCTCACATGTTTTCCACAGGATTTCTGACTGATTCACTGGATCTCCGCCCCTGGAGGGGACGCCCGTCCACAGTGATCTCCACAATCTGGGGATAACTTTGGCGGGCTCGATGGGTATCGGCGTCTGGTTGGTGGCCCAGCCTGGTGGCGGGCCCAAGATGTCAAAGGCAACCCCGAGGCCGTTCGTGGCCATGGGGTTGCGCTAGGGAACGGTACACGGTCGGGCGCCGGCGTGCCCGGGCGACCCAATTGGGTTGCGGGGGTGTTTCGCGCGTAAGATGGTCCTGATTGTCCGGTTACCTGTGACCGGACCCCCGGCTTGGCATGGTGCCCCAGGTGCACGAAGCGGGGTGAGGAAGGAAGTGGATGAATGAAGAGGACCTATCAACCCAACGTTCGGAAGCGGGCCAAAACCCATGGCTTCCGGAAGCGGATGTCGACCAAGGCGGGCCGGGCTGTGATTCGGGCCCGTCGGGCCAAGGGTCGTCAACGTCTGTCGGTCTGACGTCGGGGGTGGAGGCGGTTTCCGCATCGCCTCGCCGGATCCGGAACGTTTCCCGTCGTTCGACATTTCTTGAACTTCGCCGGACTCCCCACCGGGGTCGAAGCGGAGTGGTTACCGTACGGTTCTCCCCGGAATCAGGGGACTGTGTGGCTGTGGCCTTTGCCATCACCCGGAAGTTCGGCAACGCCGTGGCGAGAAACCGACGACGCCGGCAGTTGCGGGCGATCATGTACGAACTGGCCCCAGTACTTCCCTCCGGGGCCTTCCTGTTGGCCATACGGGACGGTGGTCCCGAACTTTCCTACGATGAACTCAGGGACTCACTGTCCCAGGCGTTGCATCGAGCCATCCCCGGTTGGCAGGACCAGGGCAGTGATGTGACAACAACACAAGGTGTCCAGTCATGAGCAACACAACGAAAAACCCGACCATGGGAGCAAAAGCCCTGCTCAAGATGGTTGTTTTCTACCAAATGGTCCGAGCTGGCCGGCCGAGCGGCTGTCGGTTCGTGCCCAGCTGTTCCCAGTACGCGGTGGAAGCCCTGACCGAACATGGCGCCTGGCGCGGTGGAGGTATGTCCATCCGGCGAATCGCCAGGTGTAACCCCTGGGGCGGCCACGGTGTCGACCCGGTCCCCGACAGGAGGGTCTCATGCACTCAATAACCCATGCCATCGGCAGCATCTTCCAGCCACTGCTGGACGCTGTGGGCTGGCTGCTGTCCACGTTCTTTTCGATCATCCCGAACTACCCGATCGACGTAGCCCTCCTGACCCTGGTCATCATGGCCCTCATCACGCCCTTGACGGTGAAGGCCACCAAGAACATGGCGGCCATGCAGGCCCTCGGGCCGGAGATGAAGAAACTGCAGGTGAAGTACAAGGGAGCGGAGAACCGCACCCTGCTCAACGAAGAGATGATGAAGCTCTACAAGGAGCACAACGTCAATCCGGCATCCGGGTGCCTGCCGATGTTGTTGCAGATGCCCGCCTTCTTCATCCTCTATAGCGTCATCAAGGGATTGACAAATACCGTAAACAAAGGAGCTGCACTTCCCTACTCCTATGTGGGAAATACGTTCAATCCCAATGGGTCCAGCAAGTGCGAACAGGCTACCTGTGCCCTTCCTCGCTATGTGGGCACCAACACCTCCATGTATCAGCACATCGTCGAGGCAGATGGCAAGCTTCAATCGTTCGGTCTGGACTTCTCCCAGCGCCTGCTCTCACACCACTCGGCGGTCTGGCTGTACATCCCTTATGGGCTCCTGGTCGCGGCCGCGGTCGGCCTGCAGTTCTTGCAGATGTCGCGGTTGAACTCCCGTAATCCTCAAGCGGCGCAGGCCAATCCCCAGATGGCTTCCATGCAGAAATACATGCCGCTTATTTTTGGACTCATTTATCTTAATGTTGCCGCTCTACTGAACGTTTATTTCGTCGTTTCCGCTGCGGTCAGGATCCTGACCCAGGAGATCCTGTTCCGCAAGGGACTCACCCAGGCCCCGATCCCCCAGAAGGCGATCGACACGAAGGAACGGGTGGTCCCGAAACCGAAGACGACAGCCGGGCCGAAGGCCCCATCAGCCGGAACGTCGAACGGGAAGGGCAAAAGCAACAACGCCGACGACACTTCTCCGGCGTCCACCGACGAATCCTCAGTAGCCAAGCCCCATCCCCGGTCCAAGGCCAAAAAGGAACGCAAGCCCCGGGCCGGGCAGTCAACAGAGACGGAGTAACCCATGGAGTGGGTAGAAGCAACCGGAAACACCATTGAGCAGGCGAAAGAAGCCGCCCTGGACCTTCTCAGTGTGGTTGAAGACGATGCCGAGTTCGTCATCCTGAACGAACCCAAGACCGGACTGTTTGGGCGGATCAAGGCCGAGGCCCGGGTGCAGGCCCGCGTGCGGCCGGTGATGCCGCCACCCAAACGCGGTGGGCGGCGGCGGCCGGAGAAAAAGCGGGATGGAGTTGACCGGGCGAAGTCGAACCCGGGAATGGCAGAAGGGCAAGTCCGGGAGACGGGCGGTGCCGAGGGGAATGGAGACAACGCCGAGACCAATGAGAGTTCGTCGGCACCCCGGAAGCGGTCCCGTAACCGCTCCCGAAACGGTAATGGAAGTCAGAAGAGCGGCGAAGGAAAGAGCTCCGAGCGCAAGCAAGGACAGAGGGAGGAAAGCATGGAAGAGTCATTGACGTTGGAGCAGCAGGGAGAACAGGCCCGGGAGTTTCTCCTGGGTCTGGTCTCGGAGTTCGGACTCGAAGCCGAAGTGTCAATCGATCAGGTGGATGACGAAACCGTGCGGGTTGCGGCCACCGGCAACGACCTTGGTCTGCTGGTTGGTCCCAAGGGCGCCACGTTGGCGGCTGTCCAGGATCTGACCCGAACCTTTGTCCAGCGCCAGTCCGAGAGCAGGACCGATCGTATCCTTGTGGATGTCGGTGGCTATCGGGAGAAGCGTGTCGCTGCCCTCAAGCGCTTCACCGAGTCGGTGTGCGAGGAGGTTCGCTCGACCGGGGAAGAGCGTTCTCTCGAACCGATGTCACCGGCCGACCGGAAGGTGGTGCACGACACCGCCAACGAGATTGAAGGGGTGAACACCCGGTCAGCCGGGCTGGAACCTTCCCGCTACGTGGTGATCGCACCTGGCGAGTAGACCCGGCCCGAACCTGGCCTGAATGTTTGAACAGAGTGCGGCGCCGGACTTCCGGCGCCGTTTTCTGTGTCCGGACCAAGCACGTTCCGTGACCAGGAAGACGCTGGACCGTACGCCATCGTTTGACGCCAGGCAGGTCAGTAAACGCGTCGCAGTGCTGTCGAAGGTGCGAACCGATAGGGTCGGAGCCAGGCGATCGAACGGCGCCGGCGCCGATTCATGGGTCAAAGTTGATGGATGGGTGGGAGATGGACGAAGCGGAGTTGATGACGGAACGTCGCAGGGCAACCCTCGAGATGGTCTTGGCGGAATCCTTTGATCTTGGCTTTCTCGGTTCCATGCCGAAGGAAGCCCAAATCACCCACGCCCTCGGTTTTGCCCTCGTAGTTCGCCAGGTATTCCCCGAGGGTCACCCCGCATCATTTGTCGATCTCGGCACGGGTGGTGGTGTGCCGGGCCTGGTTCTGGCCTGCGTCTGGCCTGATGTTCCCGGGGTGCTTCTGGACGCAAGTGAACGACGGTGCGCCTTCCTGGGTGAAGCGGCGGAGGCGTTGGAGTTGACGGCGGTAGAGGTTCACCGGGGTCGGGCGGAAGACATCGGTCGGGAGCCGAAGCACCGGGGACGTTACGGTCTGGCTACGGCAAGGAGTTTCGGAGCGCCATCGGTGACGGCCGAGTGCGCCGCACCCCTCCTCGAGTCCGGTGGCTTTCTGATTGTTTCTGAACCACCGGATGGTGGGCCAGGCCGCTGGCCGGAGGAACCCCTTGTGCAGTTGGGCCTGGCGGTGGGTCCGATGTATCGGGAGTTCGACACCTACGGCTATCAGGTCCTTCGGAAAGAAGGGCCAACGGACGACCGGTTCCCTCGACGCGTCGGCGTACCGGCCAAACGTCTCCTCTTCCACGAGTAGCCCGTTCCCACGAATGGTCCGGGCCCTGACCGTTTCTGTTTCACGTGAAACATGTCGAACCGGAAGGCAGGAAGATGCCTCCGGCGGGCCACCATCGTCGAAGGCGTCATCCTGGGTGATTCCTGGTGTCGCAACAACGGCAACAACCGGGACCAATCCTCTTGCCGGTCGGTTGCATCGATACCGGCCCGATGGGCAATGCGTGCCGGGTATGAAGGGCAGACGTGTAGTTAGCACCGCCACTTGACGGGATCGTAACGAGGTGCCTGCAGCTCCGCCGGCGTCGGAGGTGACCTGGGCCACCAGGAGAGACCGTCATCCACATTTCCCGAGTTCTCTCATGGGGCAAGCGGCCGGGGCCGGAATCGTTCGGATTCGGATCAACGGATCAGGACTGAACCAATCCTTTACCGATTGTCTCGACGGGTGTGGCGATTCCCCCCCACTTGGACCGGTCAAGGTTCCACCGGGTTCCCGTCGGTGGCTTGTCGAGGAGGTGGATGTTCGCCCATCGCCAGGAAGAGCGAGTGTTGAATCCCGGGTTCGTGGCGGTGACGGAAACGCATCCCCGGACACTCCCGGGCGCTGGCGCCGTTTGAACTGGCGTCACGGGAGATCGGGACCACCAGGCG
>CAITPI010000077.1 GCA_903894295.1 uncultured Acidimicrobiaceae bacterium | reverse complement strand
GCGGAACCTGTTGGCCGAGCACGGCCGAGAGTACGAGAACCTTGTGACCGCCGACGACCGGTTCGCTGGCGAGCACCATGCAGCCCCCGGCCACCGAGGTGTAGCCGGACTTGACCCCTATGATCCCGTCCACGCCGACTTCCGTCACGATGTTCCGGAGGGTTCCCATCCCGGGAAACGCGATGGTGGCCATTCCCACGATGGCCTTGAAGGCCGGGATCGCCATGCCGGCCGCCGCGATCCGAAGGCAGTCGGAAGCAGTTGAGACCGTCGCCGGTTCGTATCCGCTGGCGTCCACGTAGTGGGATGACGTGGCGCCGACCGACCGGGCCAAAGTATTCATCTTCGTGACAAACGCCGCTTCGCTGCCGGCATCCCAGACGGCCAGGCTGTAGGCAAGGTCGTTGGCTGACTGGGTCAGCAGGCCCTCGAGCATCTGCTGTTCGGTCAGCGTTTCGCCGACCCGTATCGGCAGGGTCGATTCATCCGCCTTCAGGTCCGCGTCGTAATGCGCCACGTCATCGGTGGTGATGGTGATGGCCGGCCCGGGCTGTCCGACCACCAACGGATGGTCGGACAGGACCACCACGGCCGTCGTCATCTTGGTCAACGAAGCAATCGGCACCGAAGGTTCAGGTCCCGACTGCTCGGCCACACCGAGGAGTGGCACCGACACCGCCCCCTGGCCCCGGGACGGCCACGGCAAGGCCGGAGGAGAACCGGGAATGGCCTGGCTGTCGGCCAGTTGGACCTGGAGATGCGGAACCGGCAGTGGTGAGTTGATGCGCACCACGGCGAAGGCCGTCGCCCCGACCACGACCACCACGGTCGCCAGAACGACCATCGCCGTCTTCCAACCGATGTTCCATCGGCGTCGGCGACGGCGGGCCAGCACGGGGGAACCGCCGGAAGCGTCCGACGGATCCTGGCGGTTCAGCGCCCCTGCCACTCTTCGAGGGTCATGGTCACGTTACGGGCCTTCGAGCCTTCCGACGGGCCAACCACGCCCCGCTGCTCCATGAGATCCATAAGTCGACCGGCCCGGGCGAAGCCGACCCGCAGTTTCCGCTGCAGCATCGAGGTCGAACCCAGCTGCGACGAGAGAACCAGTTCGATGGCCTGGTTGAGCAGTTCGTCATCGTCGCCACCGACATCACCCGCGGTCGGACCCTCGGCACTGACCACCGCCTCGATACCGGCCACGATCTCCATCGGCTTCTGCCGTTTCCAGTGCGCAGCAACCGCCCGGACCTCGTCTTCGGAGACCCAGGGGCCCTGGATCCGCTGGGGATTCGACGAAGATGCGGTGAGGAGCAGCATGTCACCCTTGCCGATCAACCGTTCGGCTCCGGGCTGATCCAGGATGACGCGGCTGTCGGCAAGGGACGAGACCGAAAAGGCCATGCGGGACGGGACGTTGGCCTTGATCACGCCGGTGATGACATCGACCGACGGACGCTGGGTGGCCAGCATCAGGTGGATGCCGACCGCCCGGGCCATCTGGGCGATACGACAGACCGACTCTTCAACGTCGCGGGCGGCCACCATCATCAGGTCGTTGAGCTCGTCCACCACAATCAGGATGAACGGCAGCCGCGGGTAACGGGACTCCTCGTCGCCGGAGTCGTCGAAGGCCTGCTCCGTTCCCCGCATCCGGAACCGGTAATCGTCCTCGAGCTGCTGAAGATCCCCGGAGTCAAAAGCTGCGTTGTAGCCGGTGATGTCCCGCTGACCGGCCTCGGCCAACAGGTCGTAACGCCGCTCCATCTCGGTGACGGCCCACGACAGGGCGTTGGCTGCCTTCTTCGGGTCCACGACGACCTGGGTCAACAGGTGGGGCAGATCGTTGTACTGACCCAACTCGACCCGCTTCGGGTCGATCAGGATGAGCCGCACCTGATCAGGGGTGGCCCGGGTCAGGATGGAGGTGAGCACCGAGTTGATGCACGAGGACTTTCCCGAACCGGTCGAACCGGAAACCAGCACGTGGGGCATCTCGGCCAGGTTCGCCAACACCGGACGTCCGGCGATATCCCGGCCGAGGGCCACGTCGAGCGGGTGGAGGGCCCGGTCCGCTTCGGGCGAGTTCAACAGGTCTCCGAGGGCGACGAGTTGGCGCTGTCGGTTGGGCACCTCGACACCGATGGCCGATTTTCCGGGTATCGGGGCCAGGATGCGGACATCCGGCGACGCCATGGCGTAGGCGATGTCCTTGGACAGTGAGGTCACCCGGGCCACCTTGACCCCCGGTCCGAGTTCGAGCTCGTATCGGGTGATCGACGGCCCGACGGTCCGTCCGATGAGGCGGGTCTGGACCCCGTGCTCCAGCAAGGCCGCCACCAGGGCGGCGCCCGCCGACTCGATCGCCTGTTCGTCGATGGCCTGTGGCTTGGACCGCTTCAACAGGTTCTTCGGAGGAAGCGTCCAGTCCCCGACCGTGCCCCCCGTATGCATCGTGAGCGGGTCATCCTTCCCCGGCTTCACCGACCCGGTGGCCACCGCTGGCATCCCGGGATCCTCGGGCGTCTCGACCAGCACCTCGGGTTCGATCCAGACGGCCTCGTCGAGTTCGGACTCCATGGCCGGAGCCTCAGCCGCCCGGGACTTCCTGGTCCGGGCCTTCTGCTCCGGAATCCCGGCGTCGGCCGGATCGGTCCGCAGTTCCTCGGTTCGGGCGCCTGCTTCCTGGGAGAAATCAAGCGCCGCCCTGATGGCCCGCCCGGCTCCCCGCAGGGCGGTCCTCACCGAAACCCCGGTGAACAAGACGATGGCCACCGCCACCACCGCCAGCAGGACCGTCGAGGCCCCGAAACCTCCGAGGGCCGATCCGAGGGGGTTGCCGACCAGGGCACCGATCCACCCGCCGGCGGCCGACAGGTCTGCGGTCGAAGCCCCGAACTTCGGGGAGCCTCCACCCAGGGCAGCCAGTCCCGAGGCGGCCAGCAGAACGAGGGTGACACCGATGACGGCCCGGGCCGGTTCGGTCGTGCTTCCCGGTTGCGGGTCTCCCTCGGTGTCGCCTTCGTCCCGGGCGGACCGCCGCCCCCAGAACACACGGATCCCGACGCCAAAGAGGGCGAGCGGCACGAGGAAACGGCACCATCCCAACAGGTCGCCCGTCACCGTACGCACGAGGTGCCCAGCCGGTCCGAGCGAGCCGACATAAAGGGCCAGGGCCGACAGCACGCCGAGGGTCACGAGCGCCACACCCCACAGGTCGGCGGTGTGGTTGGACACCACCGTGCCCATCGAGGCCACCATGCCATCGTCCCGACGAGGCTCGGGCGCAGGCGCCGACCTGGTCCGCCGGGGAGACGACGACGCCGACCGGCTACCTGACCCGGCCGGTGATTTCGACCGGGTCGAGGTTGTCCCGGTCTTCTTCGCCGTCGGCGCCGAGGTCCGTCCCTTGGGTCGCGACGTCCCGGACCGACCGCCCGTACGCGAGGTTTCGGTCGTCACAGTACCTCTGAGGTTACAACCCTCACCCGGTCACGACGGGGACACCCGCGACCAGCACGGGGCTCGACCACCGGTATCCCGACCGCAGTGGCGGCTGCCGTCCTTTATGTCCGTGGCGGGCACTCAGACCGTCACGATGACCGGCACGATCATCGGTCGCTGTTTGGTGCGCTCCCCCACCAGTTTTCCCAGCGTTTTGCGGGCCACCCGGTTCAACGTCTCGTGGTCGTGGGTTCCCGTCGACAGGGCCTGGAGCAGCGCAGCTGCGACCTGGACCCGGGCCTGCTCCATCAGGGCATCGGTTCCCTGATCGTAGGCCCAACCCCGGGTGATGATCTGCGGCTCGCCCACCACTTCGGAGCGCTGGAGGTCGACGGTGGCGACCGCCATCACCACCCCCTCCTCGGCGAGCACTTTCCGGTCCCGCAGGACCCCGTGTCCGATGTCCCCGACCGACGATCCGTCCACGAAGAGGTATCCGCCCGGCACCGTACCGTCCCGATGGATTCCCTCGGCGTCGAGTCTCACCACGTCACCGTCTTCGCACAGCAGCACCCGGGAGCCCGAGATGCCCATCGAATCGGCCAGACGGACGTGGTTCGCCATGTGGCGGTACTCACCGTGGACCGGAATGAAGAGTTCGGGCTGGGTCACCGACATGAGAATGGCCAGTTCGCCCCGCCGGGCATGGCCGGAGACGTGCACCGCCTCGGCCCCCGAGTGGATCACCTCGACGCCCAGTCGGTAGAGGCTGTCGATCACCCGGCCAACCGACCACTCGTTCCCGGGAATGGGATGGGCGCTGATCACGACCACGTCGTCCCGGTGGAGGGTAAAAAACCGGTTCTCGCCGATGGCGAGTCGCGACAGGGCCGACATCGGCTCTCCCTGGGAGCCGGTCGAGATCACACACACCTGGCCCGGCGGGTACCGGTCCACATCCCCGATGTCGATCATCGAGCTCTCCGGCAGGTCGAGCAGCCCGAGTTTCCTGGCCAGGGCAACGTTCTTCTGCATGGAACGGCCGAGCGTGGCCACCTTCCGGCCCTGGCCGATGGCGGCATTGGCCACCTGTTGGACCCGGTGGATGTGACTGGCAAAACACGTCACGACGAAGCGCCGGTCGGGCCGGGCCAGGAACACCTTCTCCAAGGTGGCCCCGACGGTCGACTCCGACGGCGTGAAACCGGGCTCTTCGGCGTTGGTCGAATCGGCCAACAGGAGCCGGATCCCCGGGTCGGCCGCCAGCGAGCCCATCCGGGCCAGGTCGGTTCGTCGCCCGTCCACCGGGTGCAGGTCGATCTTGAAGTCCCCCGAGTGGAGGATGATGCCCTGGGGCGTGTGGAAGGCCGTGGCGAAGGCGTGTGGCACGGAGTGGGTCACCGGGATGAACTCCACATCGATGGGTCCGATGCGGCGCTTCTCTCCGTCGCGGACGGGGATCCAGTCGGCCCGGGAACCCATTCCCGCTTCGTCGACCCGGTTGCGGGCCAGGGCCAACGTCAGTTCCGAGCCGTAGATGGGCGCCGGGAAGTCCCGCAACAGGTAGGCGAGGCCTCCCGTGTGGTCCTCATGGCCGTGGGTGAGGATGATTCCGTCCACCTTGTCGGCGTTCTCCCGCAGGTAGGTGAAGTCCGGCAGGACCAGGTCGACCCCGGGCATGTCGGGCTCGGGGAACATGATGCCGACATCGAGCACGAGGATCCGTCCTCCCACCTCGATGCAGGCACAGTTCCGGCCGATCTCGCCCAGACCGCCGAGGAAGACGACCCGCACTTCGTCCGGAGCCGGCGACCGTCCGGTCCCGCCCGCCGGCGATGCCTTGGTGCGGGCGGGCGGTTTGCCCGACGTCGAGGCCGACGTCGACTTCCTCGAACGGGAGGCCTTGGCCGAAGTCGAACCTCCACCCTGCCCTCCCGACTTCCCCGCTCTGCCCTTTGCTGGAGTTTGCGTCATCTCAACCTTCCTCGTCCTTCACTGTTGCCGTTGTCCAGGCCGCGTTCGGCGCCGGGGTCATGCCCGTCTCGAACGACGAACTCCGCCGTTGTCGGTTGACTCCGGCCCGGGCATCGGGCGCCCATCCGGCCGGGCAGGCGGTTCAACCGATTGCGTTCTTCGATGCAGGAGCGTCGAGCCCGGCGAACACCGCGCGGGCCCGGTCTTCGATCTCTTCCGTGATCGGTCCGTGCGGTAGCCGACACGAACCGCCGGGCAGACCGAGAACCCGCATCATGGCCTTGGTCGGAACCGGATTCGGGTAGTCGTCGGACGACTCAAACCGCCAGGAAGCATCGAGGGAGGCATTCATTCTCCGGGCGTCACCCACCCGACCTTCACCGAACGCCCGGGCCATCTCGCCGATTCTGCTGCCAGCCCAATGGGTCGCCACGCCGACAAGACCTTCGGCACCAACGGCCAGGAACGGCAGGAAGAGGGAGTCGTCTCCACAGTAGACCTCGAAGCCGTCCGGTGCTTCGGCCACCATGCGCCCGGCGCTGGCGACGTCTCCGGTGGCATCCTTGATGGCCAGGATGTTGCCATGGCTCCGGGCCAGTTCCAACGTCAGGTCGCAGCCGATCCGGCGCCCGGAACGGACCGGGATGTCATAAAGCATGACCGGCAATCCGGTGGCATCGGCCACAGCGGAGAAGTGGGCCCGCAGGCCGGCCACGGACGGACGGTTGTAGTAGGGCGTCACCACCAACACGGCGGCGGCACCCACTTCTTCGGCGGCCCGGGTCATCGCCACCGAGTGCGCCGTGTCGTTGGTTCCGGTCGAGGCGATCATGGGAACGGTGACGGCCTCGGCGACGGCCGAGAACAGGTCGATCCGTTCGTCGTCACCGAGGACCGGACCCTCGCCGGTCGTACCGGCCACCACCAGGGCGTCGCTGCCGTTTGCAACCAGATGCCGCGCCAAAACTCGGGCACCGTCGAGATCGAGAGCGCCGTCGTCATCAAATGGAGTCACCATGGCGGTGACCACCGGACCGAATCTCGCCATCAGTCCAGGGAACCGGGGAAACGGGGTGGCAACAGAAGACTCACGGGGCCGAGGCTACCAGCACCTGTCTGCCCCCCGGCCCGGTTCATCCGACGCTCCGGGTCCGGTCGACCCCGCCCGCTTCAGGCAAGATCGAGGCCTGAAGCGGGCGGGTTGACCGACGACACCGGACTAGAGCGCCCGCTGGGCCGAGGGCGGAACCGAAGCGAGGGCTTCGTACTCTTCGGTCGTGTCCTCGGCGTGCTCGAACTGGATGGCACCAAGCTCCGTGAAGCGGTCCCGCAACCATCCGTCGGCTGCATCGAGGAGGCCGAGCTTCCGGCAGTTCGGGACGATCTTGGAGAAGAGCAGCGCCTGGAACTCGTTACGGTCGGGAGCAGACAGCACGGCCGGCAGAACATGCTTGGGGTTGATTCCCATCCGGTCCCAGACTTCCTGCATGAGGAACCGGTCCCGCATCCGCACGGCTGCCTCGAAGGCAAACTCCTGGCGTTCACGAAGTTCACTGGCCGACAGCTCCTGGTAGTACTCCTGCAGGCTCAGCACGCCAAAAGCGACGTGGCGGGCCTCGTCGGCCATGACGTAGCGCAGCAACTGCTCCAACAGCGGATCGGTCGTGGTCTGACGCATGAATCCGAAGGCGGCGAGGGCGAGGCCCTCCACCATGATCTGCATGCCCAGATAGGTCATGTCCCAGCGGGAGTCCGAGATGATGTCGTCAAGCAACATGCGCAGGTGGGCGTTGAGGGGGTAGTGGCCCGACAACTTGTCGTCGAGGTACTTGGAGAAGACCTCGACGTGGCGGGCTTCGTCCATCACCTGGCTGGCGGCGTAGTACTTGGCATCGATCCACGGAACCGACTCCACGATCTTGGCCGTGCAGATGAGCGCACCCTGCTCACCGTGCATGAACTGGCTGAGCGTCCAGTTCTGGGCTTCCACTCCGAAGGCCAGATACTCCTTGTCGCCCCAGTTCTCGATGGGGGTTCCGGCCACATCGAAACCGGCGGCAAAGCCACCGTTCATCTCGGCCTGCTCGATCACCATGCGCTCCTGGTCAACTTCGGTCTCCCAAGGCAGATCGGTCTGGCCGTTCCACTGCGAGTTCTTGGCCTTTTCGTAGAGCTTGTCGAGCTTCGGGCGGGAGCCCTTCTCGTAGTCCCACGTGAAGATGGCTTCGGTGTTGGACATCACCGCGTGCACACTTTCGCCGTCATCGGTCCCGATGACACCGAGAATGGCCTCCATGTCATCCAGGTTGGCCCGGCCGATGATGTCCTCGGTGCTGCTCATTTCAATGGTCATGATGCTGCTTCCTCCTCTGGTGGATCGATGATGCCGGTTGGGTCAAACGTTGAACTGCTGATGGACAAAAGAGTCCGGGAGCGAGACAGGTCGGGACTGGCTCCGGACGGGCGCTCGAGCGGACCGGTGGTCGCCGCCGGGCCGGCTCCGCCGGCTCCGTACGGGGAGATGTTGATGGCCGACGGACTACGGAGATCAGCCAGGGCAAGGACGCCGGGAAGGATCAGGGTCGCCACCAGGTTCGAGACGGCGGCTTCGTCGGAAAGGGACAGGGAGTCCGACGGGCTCATCACGTAGCTGAGCACGATCCTGATGACCCACTCGGCCGCCCGACCGGCGGCTTCGGGCGTCATCCACCTGGCCAGGAAGGGAGCCACAAAGTCCGACATGGCGGCCAGCACCTGGTCGCCGCCACTGAAGGCCAGGTGGGTCAGGACCAGTTCGGGCTCGTGTTCGATCAGGAATCCGAGGGCTTCGTGCTCCTCGAGGCGGGCCGTTGCCTCGCTGATGGCGCCGACCAGGGCCGACTCGAGGTTGTCGGCACCGCCGAGACGAACCGCCAGAGCGGAAAAGAAACGACTGGCCTCGGTGTCAACGACGGCCTGCAGGATTTCGTCCCGTCCTCCGGGAAAGGTCCGGTACACCGTGGCCCGGGACAATCCCGCCTCGCGGGCCAGGTCATCCACGGTCAACTTGGCGACGCCATAACGGGCCAGGCAGACCAACGTGGCGTCAACCAGACGCAGCCGGTTCGGCGACCCCGCCACCTCGGGCATCGGAGACATGATGGGACCAGATGATTCGCTGATGACGGCACGCTCCCGATGTCCCACGGGTGAAACAATAGGATGTTTTTTGTCTCATTGTCAATCCGGGGTGGTCCGGTTCCGTCAACGGACCAGACCGGCCAGCAGTTCGGCCCGCACGAGGTCGGAGACCTGGTCAGGGTCGGTGAGATCCCACCGGCCGGGGGTGGCGATGTAGGAGACAACCATCCGGGCCAGGAAATCGGATGCCAGCTCGGGATCGACCCCGTCGACGAGATCGGTCCTGGCCACATAGGTAAGGAGAAAGGTGGCGATGGACTCCCGCAGGCGGTTGCTCTCCAGGGTCAGCATGGGCAGAAGCAGGTCGGGTTCGGTCAGCATGATCCGCTGAAGGACTTCGTGTTCGACGATCTCCCGGTGGGCAAACATCATCCCCCGTTCCAGGACGTCCTCGAGCGACGACACTCCGACCAGGTGTTCGAGCAACCCGAGATAGAAACGGGCCACCGCCCAGGCCACGGTGGCCTCCACCACCTCGTCCCGTCCACCCGGAAAGGTCCGGTAGATCGTGGCCCGGGACACGCCGGCCTCGCGGGCCACGTCTTCCAGGGACGTCTTGGCGAGGCCCCATCGGCCCGCACACGAATAGGTTGCCTCCAGGATGCGGGTGCGACTGTCCGTCATCGGAGGGCCTCAGATTCCAAGCAACGACTCGATGCCGAGTGTCAGTCCCGGGCGTACGGCAACGGAGCGGACGGCCAGCAACACCCCGTCCATGAAGCTCGAGCGATGGAACGAATCGTGACGCAAGGTCAGCGCCTGACCTGGAGAGCCGAAGAGCACCTCTTCGTGGGCCACGAGTCCGGGCAGGCGGACCGAGTGCAGACGGATGCCGGCCGGGCCTTCTCCGCCTCGGGCGCCTTCCAACACCCGGTTTTCGGTGCGGTCGGCAAGGTAGTCGCCAGCTTCGGCCCGGGCGGCAGCCATCCGCTCGGCCGTATGCATAGCCGTGCCGGAAGGCGCATCGAGCTTGGCTTCATGGTGGAGTTCGATGATCTCGGCTCCGTCGAACCAGGGAGCGGCCAGCTCGGCAAAACGCATCAGGAGCACGGCGCCGATGGCGAAGTTGGCGGCCAGAATGCAGTTGGCGGCGCCACGACCGGCGACGAACCACTCCCCCACCCGGATCCGGTCGGCATCGTCGAAACCGGTCGTGCCGACTACGGCATGACAGCCCGACAAGGCACAGAACTCCAGGGTGGACAGGGCCACGTCGCGCCGGGTGAAGTCGACCAGCACATCAGCACCGGTACGCCTGGCTTCATCCAGATCGGCCACCACCACGAGGGCGGTCTCGACGTCGAGAACGTCGCCGAGAGGCTGCCCGGCCAACCGGGGATCGATGGCCGCCACCAACTCGAGGTCGGCCTGGGCCAGCACCGCCCGACACACCTCGAGACCCATCTTGCCGCCCGCACCAACCACTCCGACTCGCATGAACCAACCCTACCGTTCCGTCACCCGGACCCCCGGGAGCGGTTCCCTCCGGATCTGGCCCCGCTGGATCGGGTTCGGATGGATCCTGCTGGATCGGGTTCGAATGGATCCCGCTGGATCGGGTTCGAATGGATCCCGCTGGATCGGGTTCGAGTTGAACCCTGCTGGATCGGGTTCGAGTTGAACCCTGCTGGATCGGGTCCCAATGGACCAGATCAGCCGGCCCCGTGGCCGACCGGTTTGGAGCGCCGGTTCAGCCGAGGCGCAGCCGGGTGGTGTCGAACTGCCCGGAGCGCACCGGACCAACCGCAGCCAGGGTTCTCGGGGCGGACGCCAGGTCGGAGGCGGCGGTCGCCACCTCTTCGAGGGTCAGCGACTCGATCCGGCCAAGGACCTCGTCGATGTCGGGAACTTCGCCGTGCAGCAACTGTCCGGCCCCCAGTCGACTCATGCGTGCTCCCGAGTCTTCCGAGGCAAGCAACGTCTCGGCCCGGAGGTTTCCTCGGGCGATGGCCAGTTCGCGCTCGGTGATTCCATCGGCTCCGAGGCGGTCCAGTTCGTCCGTGACGACCGACAGTGCCTCGTCGACATGTTCGGGAGCAGTCCCGAGGCCAACCGAGAGGAAGCCGGTGTCCTCGTAGGCGACCCGCTCGGACCACACCGAGTAGGCCAGTCCCCGTCGTTCCCGGATCTCCTGGAACAGCCGGGACGACAGTCCTCCGCCGAGCACGTGGTTCACCACCGCCAGGGCGTAGCGCTGGGGATGGTTGCGGGGTACGGATCGGGCCGAAAGCACCAGGTGCGCCTGCTCGGTGCTCCGTCGCCGGACCATCAGTGGCTCAACCGGTTCCACCGGAGCCATCCGAACAGGGGCGTGACCACCGAGGCCATCTCCGGTGGCCCGGGTCACGGCGTCGGCTACCTCTCCGTGGTCGATCAGTCCGGCCACAGCCACCACCATGTTGGCCGGTCGGTAGTGGTGTTCGAAGAAGGCACGGATCCCGTCTGCCGTCATCGCCGCCACCGACGATTCGGTGCCGAGTACGTCCCGACCGAGCGGATGTCGGGGAAACAGGCCCTCGGAGGAGAGTTCCGCCACTTCATCGGACGGTTCGTCGGCATGCATCAGGATCTCGTCCATGATGACGTGCCGTTCGGCATCGAGGTCCTCGACCCGGAGGGCGGGCCGCCACATGATGTCCGACAGGATGTCGAGACCGAGCGAAAAGTGCTCGGCCAACAGTCGGATGTAGAAGGCGGTGTACTCCTTGGTGGTGAAGGCGTTGAAGTCACCACCGACTTCGTCGACCGCTTCGGCGATGCCGGACGCGCTTCGACTGTCGGTCCCCTTGAAGAGAAGATGCTCCAGACAGTGGGACGAACCGGCCTCGACCTCGCTCTCGTCCCTCGAGCCGGTGCCCACCCAAAAACCGATGCTCACGGAGCGGGCCTCGGGCATGTCCTCGGTCACGACGCTGAGCCCCGAGGCCAGGGCTACGTGTCGGATCATGGTCCTGCGTCGGGCATTGGCCGGTCCCCGGAGGATCGAAAACGAATCCCCGGGAACCGGTCCCGTTGCCTAGCGACGACGACGACCGCCCCGGCCACCACCGGCCGGGCGATCCGATGACTCCGGCGATGCCGGGCCGAGATCGCCAAACTCCTCGACGATCTCCTGCTCGAATGAGTCCTCGAACGAGACCGTGGCCGCGGCCCGGGGACGTTCGGTGCGGTCGGCTCCTCCGTCGGGATCGGCGTGGTCGCTCCGTCCCGAACTGCGGGGAGCATCCGACGAAACGTCGGCCGGCGGCTCGCCGGCCATCGAGAGCGAGACCTTGCCCTGCGGGTCGATGTCGTCCACCCGCACCTCAACCGGCTGGCCGAGTTCCAGCACGTCTTCGACCTTCTCGATCCGCTTGCCCTGGCCAATCTTGGAGATGTGAAGCAGTCCATCCCGACCCGGCAGGATGTTCACGAACGCACCGAACTTGGTGATGTTCACAACCTTGCCCATGTAGGTGGCGCCGACTTCGGCGAGGGGCGGATCAAGGATGGTCGCAATGCGGCGACGGGCCTCTTCGACCGCGTTGCCGTCCTTGGCTCCGATGGTGACGGTGCCGACCATGCCGTCGTCGTCAACGGCAATGTCTGCACCGGTCTCGAGCTGGAGGGCGTTGATGACCTTGCCCTTCGGGCCGATGACCTCACCGATCTTGTCCATCGGGATCTCGAACGAGATGATCTTCGGCGCCGAAGCCGCCACCTCGGACCGCGGCGCAGGAATGGCCGCTTCCATGACGTCGAGAATGGCCAAGCGGGCATCACGGGCCTGCATCAGAGCCCGGGTCAGCACGTCGAGGGGCAGGCCGTCGATCTTGGTGTCGAGCTGCAGGGCAGTCACGACGTCGCGGGTTCCGGCCACCTTGAAGTCCATGTCGCCAAAGGCGTCTTCCGCTCCGAGGATGTCGGTCAGGGTGACATAGGAGCCTTCGTCATAGACCAGGCCCATGGCGATCCCGGCAACGGGCGCCTTGAGCGGCACGCCGGCGGCCATCATCGACAAGGTCGAACCGCAGACTGACGCCATTGACGTCGAGCCGTTGGAGGCGAGGACGTCGGAGACGAGACGGAGGGTGTAAGGGAAGTCCTCTTCGTAGGGGACGACCGGCAGCAACGCCCGCTCGGCGAGAAGGCCGTGGCCGATCTCCCGTCGCTTCGGGCCCCGCATGAAGCCGGTCTCACCGGTCGAGAAGGGCGGGAAGTTGTAGTGGTGCATGTACCGCTTGGAGTCATCCGGCGTGATGGTGTCGAGCAGCTGATTCATGCGGGGCATGCCCAGCGTCGTCACGTTCAGCACCTGGGTCTCGCCCCGCTGGAAGAGGGCCGAACCATGGGCCGTCGGGAAGAGGTCGACCTCGGCCGAAAGCGGCCGGATCTCCGTGGTCGTCCGGCCGTCGATTCGGAGACCATCCTCCACAATCCGGCGACGGACCAGCTTTTTGGTCAGGCTGCGGATGGCGGCCTTGATCTCACCGGTCCGGTCCGGGAACTCCTCGGCCAGTTCGGCGATGATGGCCGCACCCGCCTCGTCGAGGGCGGCGTTGCGCTCGGCCTTCGGCGTCTTCACGTTGGCGGCGGCGACCTTCTCGGTGCCGACCGCCTGCACACGGGCCCATACGTCATCTTCGTAGTCGGTGAAGGTCGAGTACGGGATCGTCTCGATCTCGCCCCGGGCCGCCACATAGGCCTTGACCAGTTCCCTCTGGAGGTTGATGGACTCGCGGATCCAGGTCTTGGCGGCCTCGAGGCCGTCGGCCAGCACCTCTTCGGTGACCTGGGGGGCACCTTCCTCGTAGTACTGGAAGGAACGCTCGGAGCCACCGGCCTCCACCATCATGATGGCGATCTCGGCATCGGCGTCGTCCGACAGGGCCCGACCGGCAACGACGAGTTCGAACGTGGAGGCGTCACCCTCCTCGAAGGAAGGATGCGGAATCCAGGTGCCGTCCACGGAGTAGGCCACCCGAACGGCGCCGACCGGTCCGTCAAAGGGAATGCCCGACAGCATCAGGGCCGCCGAGGCGGTGTTGATGGCCAGGATGTCGTGCGGATTGACCTGGTCGGCGCCGAAGATCGTGCCGACGATGTGGACCTCGTTGCGGAAGCCCTTCGGGAACGACGGACGGAGGGGTCGGTCGATCAGACGGCAGGTCAAAATGGCCTGGTCGGACGACTTTCCTTCCCGGCGGAAGAACGAGCCGGGAATCTTGCCCGCCGCATACGTCCGTTCCTCGATGTCCACGGTCAGAGGGAAGAAGTCGGTCCCTTCCCGCACCGAACGGGCGGCCGTGGCGGTGGCGAGAAGGATGGTGTCGCCGATCCGGCCGGTCACCGCTCCGTCGGCCAACTGGGCCAACTTGCCGGTCTCGTAGGTAAGGGTCTTGTCGGTCCCGCTGATGGGGGCCGAAACGGTAATGGCGTCGCTCATGACGCTCCTTGGTTACTCGGGGCTCCCCGGTGTCAGTTCCCAGTGGTCGAACACCCCGCCACATTTTGGCCGGGCCGGGTGGTCCACAACTGGTGACTGACCGAACAGGTGAGCCGGTTGGTGTTCATTCCGACCGGCACCCTCGTGCCTGTCGGTACTGCCGGGAGCCCGAAGGCTTCCTTCCTGCCACCGACGGACCGGAGGTCGGTCGGCGTTCCCTCTGCAATCACAGAGCGAGAATGACAACCGCCCGGCCGGAGCCGGGCGGAGAAAACGGGCCTCGCCTAGCGACGAAGGCCGAGACGACTGATCAGTTCACGGTAGCGCTCGACATCGTTGTCCTTCACGTAGTCAAGGAGGCGACGCCGACGTCCGATGAGCTTCAGGAGCCCACGACGGGTGTGGTGATCACCCTTGTGGACCTTGAGGTGCTCGGTGAGATGGACGATGCGCTCGCTCAAAATGGCGACCTGCACCTCCGGCGAACCGGTGTCCGTCTCGTGGAGTCGGTACTCGGCGATGGTGGACTGCTTGTCTGACATGAAAAAATCGACCTCTACGCGTCTCTCGGTGGACGTCGGGGAATACACGACGTCGCCCCAGATGGTAGCAGTTCCGGCGCCCGGAGGGTATCCCGCGTATCGACCGGGCGAATTCCGGTCGGAAAACAGCAACAAGGGTCCGGAGTTCATCCGGACCCTCGTTGCTTCCCTCCGGGACCGGATCCCTTGCGGGATGCCTGGTCGACGGCTGGATCTCCGGCGTTTCGACCGGATTACTTGTTGGGCTGGGGGGTCACCCGCAGGTAGGGCTTGAGGGCGTTCCAGCCCTTCGGGAAACGCTCCTTGGCCTCGTCGTCGGAGAGGGCCGGAACGATGATCACGTCCTGGCCGTCCTCCCAGTTGACCGGCGTGGCCACCTTGTAGTCGGCGGTCAGCTGGAGCGAATCGATCACCCGGAGCACCTCGGCCACGTTGCGACCGGTCGAGGCCGGATAGGTCAGGGTCAGCTTGACCTTCTTGTCCGGGCCCACGATGAACACCGAGCGCACCGTCAGGGTGTCGTTGGCATTCGGGTGGATCATGTCGTAGAGGTCGGCCACCTTGCGGTCCTCGTCGCCGATCAGCGGGAAGTTCAGGGCCTGACCCTGGGTCTCCTCGATGTCACCGGCCCACTTGCCGTGCGAGGTGACGTCATCCACCGAGAGGCCGATCAGCTTCGTGTTCCGCTTGTCGAACTCCTCTTTGGCCCGCGAGAACGCACCGAGTTCGGTGGTGCAGACCGGAGTGAAGTCCTTCGGATGCGAGAACAGGACACCCCAGCTGTCGCCCAGGTAGTCGTGGAAGCTGATCGTTCCTTCAGTGGTCTCGGCCGTAAAGTCCGGTGCGGTATCGCCCAAACGCAGTGCCATGGCAGTACTCCTTCTTCTTTTGTTGTCTGATGACGTCTCCGTCACTGCCGCTTCTCGCCCGGGCCGGTTGGACCGTCCGGACATCCTGGGACCCGGGCCGATCAACGAAACCGGGAACCCCGTTGTCGGGCAGGTTACCCGCTGGAAACACTATTGTCGACCCGTTTGGTCAACTATTTGATCGGACCAGGAAGACGCCTCAAAACCGGCCCTGGTGACCCGGACCCGCCGACCGGCCGGCGGGCCGGGAGCCCGGTCCGGAGTTGTCCGGGTGTGGCGCAAAGGTGCCTCATGCGCCAAACGGACTGGCCCCGGGTGTCATGATCACTCCATGACCACGCCCGTGACCGTCGACCACATGGGACCGGTGACTGTTGTCCGGATCAACCGGCCCGAGCGACGCAATGCCGTGAACCCTGCCACGGCGGACGCCCTGCGGGCCGCCTTTGTCGCATTCGACAACGACCCCGGGGCTTCGGTTGCGGTTCTCACCGGGGGGGACGAAACGTTCTGCGCCGGATTTGACCTGAAGGAGTTGGCCACCGGATCGGTTCCTGCCCTGGATGAAAACGGCCCGGGCCCGATGGGGCCCACCCGACTGCAACTTTCCAAACCGACCATCGCCGCCGTCGAAGGTTTTGCGGTCGCCGGCGGGTTGGAGCTCGCCCTCTGGTGCGACCTGCGGGTGGCTTCGACCACCGCCGTCTTCGGCGTCTTCTGCCGCCGGTTCGGTGTGCCGCTCATCGATGGTGGCACGGTCCGGCTCCCCCGGCTCATCGGTCAGGGTCGGGCTCTCGACCTGATCCTGACCGGCCGTCCGGTGGAAGCCGAGGAGGCGCTGGCCATCGGACTCGTCAACCGGACAGTCTCGCCCGGCACCGCCACTGCTGCTTCCGTCTCCTGGGCCACGGAGTTGGCCGCCCTGCCCCAGAACTGTCTCCGTAACGACCGCCTGAGCGTTCTCCACCAATGGGGAGCCTCGGAGCACGACGCACTTGCCTTCGAAGACGAGGTCGGCCGGGCCACCCTCGCCACCGGCGAAGCAATGGACGGAGCCCGGCGTTTTTCCGGCCGGGGTGGGTCGGAGCCGGCATGACCGACATCGCCGCCTTCGATCTCGACGGCACCCTGACCGAGGGGGGCAGCGTCTTCGACTTTCTGGCCGCCGTCGCCGGAACCACCCAGGTCGTGACGGCCACTGTCCCACTGGCACCCCGGTTGGCCCATGCGGCCATCGCCGGAGGCACGGCGGCCGACGACACCAAGGAGGCGCTCTTCGCCAAGGTTCTCGGCGGTCGCCTCGTCGACGAGGTGACCGAGACCGCGCACCGCTTTGGCGCCAGCCATCTCCGTGACCACCTCCGCCACGATGTGCGCCAGCGGTTCGAGCGACACAAGGAACGTGGGGATCTCCTGGTTCTCGTCTCCGCTTCTCCGGAGCTTTATGTGTCGACCATCGCCTCGCTGCTCGGGGCCGACGCGGCCATCGGCACCCGACTCGAAGTTGGCGACGACGCGAGATTGACCGGCCGATACAACGGAGAGAACTGCCGGGGTGAGGAAAAGGTCCGCCGCCTGGAGGAGTGGGTATCCGACATCGCCCCCACAGGAGCCCGGCGATGGGCGTATGGCAACAGCCGGGGCGATCTGCGGCTGCTGCGCAGTGCCGACATCGGAGTCTCGGTGGCCCGCCTCGGACGGTTCAGCCGCCTGAAGGACTTCCCGACCCTGGCGGCCACCGAGCATCTCCTGGCCGGGGACTGACCGGAGCGCACCGGATCACCCCACGATCAAACCGGGAGGACCACCGGTTAGAGATACTCCTTCTTCCGCATCCAGACCAGGGTGAACCAGCCCCAGATCGGCGGAAGGTAGGCCGTGAAGAGACGCTGGACGAAGACCGACGCCACGGCCACCGACTCGGAGACGCCGGCCGCCGTCAGGCCGAGGATCATGCCGGCCTCCACGACACCCATGCCACCAGGCACCGGAGAGATGCCACCCAACATCGATCCCAGGGTCAGCACCACGATGATCGTGGCGAGGCCCAGATGTTCGCCAAACGCATGAAGGGACGCCCCGAGGGCCAGCGCCGTCGCCAACTGGGCGGCAATGTTGCCTCCGAAGATCTCCACCAGGTTCTTCGGATGGGTCGCCAACGTCTTCAGGTGGGACCACGTCTCGCTGGCTTTGGGCCTGACCTTGGCCGAAGCCAGACGCCGCCAGCGGGGCACGGCCAGGAGGAGACCCAGCAGGAGGCCGACCACGACGACCACCGCCAGAACAAACCAGATCAGGCCGCCGTGGCTGCTGCCGGTTCCCGAGTCGGGGTTGGTCTTGAAGTGCAGGTTTCCGAGGGCGAACGGCAAGGCCACCAGGAACAATCCGCCCTTCACGATCCAGCTCGCCGTCGAGACGAGCACCCCGGACGAGATGGCCACGGTGGCGTTCACGCCCTGTTTCTGGAAGAACCGGACCCGGGTGGCGATGCAGGCCACAGTGCCTCCGGCCAGACCGACGAAGATGTTCGCCACCTCCAGCAGGACGGCCCGGCCATAGGAGATCGGATCGGTCACCGAGCCCACGGTGGTGATGGCGATGGATGGAAAGGACATCTGGGCCACCACGAACACGAGCGCCACCCAGGCCCAGTTGGCCCCGGTGATGGTGTGCCACGACTTGGTCACGTTCAACAGGACGCCGAGCAGGGCCCAGCCTCCGACGACGGAACCAAGCGCCATCAGGGCGGTTCCCCAGCCCACCCGCCGGGGCTCGACAAGCTTGGGCACCTCGACCCCGAGGGACTCGGCGCACCGGGTGCGCAACTCCCCCAACGCCGAGCGCCGGCTTCGTTGGTCGCGGGCGGCCGCCGGGTTGAGGGCGGCCCGCTGCATGAAGGCCAAGGACGCTTCGAGTTCTCCATCCGACAGGACCTGGCGGGCGGCGGCCACCGTCCGGTCCGGGCCCGCCACAATGTTGAGGGTGGCCAGCACCGATGCGAGGTCGCTGGACAGGGCATCGGACGGGGCCATGTTGATGCCCCGGCGGAAATCCACGAGGGTGACCGAGTCGTCGTCGGCCACCCGGATCTCCTTCAGACCGAGCGAGCCGTGGGCGATTCCCGCGTCATGGAGTCGTTGCACCTGGGTTAAGACGGTGACGACCGCCTGGTCGGACAGGCTGGACCGGGCCGGTACCACCTCGGCCGGGGTCCCTGCGGGCGCGCTTGTGACCGTGGTGGCGGATGCTTCGAATTTGGCCATTGTGTCTTTTTCGTTGGTCGTTTCCGGGTGCTTCTCAGCCTCCAGTGCCTCCCCGGGGGACGGAATCTCCAGGGGAACCAGCGGATGTCCCGGCGGGGTAAGGGTGACAAAGAGTGCGTCGTGGGTCGGACCCACCGGACCGGCCACCAGCACTTCGGGTACGTTCGCGTTGGCCCGATGCGCCATGAGGTTGAGATACGCCTGGTGTTCGACCTCCTGGCGCCGGGTGAGCGAGAGGGTGGGACCCGAGTCCCGGTAGAAGAGGAACCGCAGCGCCTTGGCCAGGATCTGGGTGTCGGCCGCATCCCTTCCGTAGACGTCGATGTCGATGGGCGCACCCTCGATGCGACCGGTGAACCGGGCGACCCCCCACTCCTGATCCTCGGCGGCTGTCACATCGGTCGCCACAAGCGAGATGTCGGCCAGAAGGGCCGTGACGTCAGCCGCCGAGGGCAGGCCGAGCGGCGAACCGAAGATCAGGTGCACTCCGGCCGTCGAGATCCAGCCCACCGAGATGCCGGCCAGCACCCCAACCGGCAGCCCACTCCCCTGCACGACCGTGGCCACCGCCACCACGACAACCAGGGCGGTGCCAATGCGCTGCCATGAACGACTGAGATAGGGACGGGTCGACGAGATGGCAGCCATCGTCAGGGCCACGGCAAGCCCCGGGAAGTGCAGGTCCCGACCGGGGTACTGCGCCTCGAAGCGAATACCTCCATCAGGCCCCAACCACAACCGGATGAGGTACACGAGGGCGGTGGAGCCAGCCAGCGCAAGCACCAGATCCCGCAGCACACCCCACCGCCGGTCGAGCAGCATGAGCAACAGCAACAACGTCCCCATGCCGGCCGACCCCATCCAGAACAGGACGTCGACCACCCACCGCAGTCCGTTGGGCGGCGGCGAGATCGCGTTGACCAACGACCGGTCCAGGTTGATTCCCGACCCCACGACGATCCAGCACAGAACGAAGAGCCCGAAGGCAAGGGCGAGTCGGATGATGTCGGATCCCCGCCGTCTCGTGTTTCCATCCCCGGCGGGAGAAAGAAACATCGTGCGCCAGGTCCGGCCCGCCTCGGCACCATTCCCGGCAGACGTGCGGAACATCGAATGCCGGATCCGGGCCACCGCGTCGCCATCGAGATGGTTCGGCCCGGATTCCCGATCCGGCGATCCGGCCGATGCATCCGGGACCGGACCGTCCGTCATTGCGTCAGCACTCACTCTTCGACCCTAACGTGAAGCGTTGTCGCCGACGTTCATCATCCATCCGATCCACCGGTCCACCCCGGCCCGGCCCGGAACACAACCGCTCCGGTCATGTCCGGACTCCACCCGGACACGCATCGGCGATGGCTTCGAGCCACCGCTCGCGGACCCGGGCCAGCGCGAACCGTTCCACCCCAACCCGGGCTCCGACCCGGAGGCAGTCCCGCAGTTTCTGGTCCCGAACCACCCGGTCCACGGCGGCCGCCACCCGGTAGGGATCCTTGTCGGGCAGGACCAGACCGGCGGTTCCGACGGTCTCCGGTATGGCCGAGCAGTCGTGGGTCACCACGGGAACTGCGTGGTACATCGCCTCGATCAGGGGCACGCAGAAGCCTTCGTGGTTGGACACGCAGACGAAGGCATCGGCGTTGATGTAGTGGGCGATGAGTTCCTCGTGGGTCACCGAACCGGCGTAACGGACGGCATCGTGAAGGCCCAGACCGGCGATGAACCGGTCGACGGCCACCTGGTACTCCTCGCTCATCGGACTTCCGACCAGGCGCAGGCGGGCCCGGGGGTCGTAGACCTCCCGGTACACGGCGAAGGACTTGATCAGATCCTCCTGACCCTTGTGCGGGGAGATCTTGCCAACGAACAGCAGGTCGGCTCCTCCTTCTGCCTTCTCGCGGGTCAGACGATCCAGCAACTGGCGGTCCGGTTGACCGCCAAATCCATCGAGATCGACCAGTGGCGGGGCGGTCGTGGTTTTCGCATAGCCGGCGTCAACGAGTTCCCTCCGGTTGTACTCCGAATCGGCGATGGCGAAGTCGGTGACTTCGGCCAGATCCCGTAGTTGCTGGCGGCCCCACCAGACCAGATCCGACATGGCAGGTGCCCACTGGTCCAGAAACTCCCACGGTGTGATGTTGTGGTAGTTGACGATCTTGTGTTCCGGTCGATCGTGGAAGACCAGGCTGGCCCCACTTCCGATGGCCAGGTGGTAGAGCAACGCCCGTCCGGCCGATGGCACGCGGTCAATCTGGCCAATGGGGAACCCGTCAGCCAGTCGGTCGTCGGTGGCGAAGCAGTAGTAGATGTCCGAGTCGATTCCGCCCTCGCGCAGCAACGACTGGACCTGCATGACGTGGTTCCCGATGGCGTCCCGGCTGGCCAGCACCGGTACAAGTTGATCGATCCTCGTGACCGTCACAACGAAGGTTCGGACCAGCCCGCCAGGTTCGTGCCCCCCAGCGTGACCGGAACTTCACCCGTCAACGGGCCTGACCGGTGGCGGAAGCTCACCTCGAAGGGAAGGCGGACCAGGCCGGTGGACCGTGCGGGATTGGCCACTTCGAACCGGGCTACCCCCTCCTTCCAGTCGAAGACCGTCGGCTGGGAGTTGCTGCGGATTCCGACACTCACCGAGTAGGTGCCGTCGAGCAGTGGCACTTCGGGGAACTGGAACTGGACCAGACCACCACCCACCGGAATTTCCACGGCGGCCGCCGGATCGTCAGGGTCGGAGGCGAACACCAACTCGTTGCGATCGTCATGGACGGCAATGGTGACCATGGCATCGGGCACCGGGGAGAGCGCGTCGATGTCGGCCGTCACGGTAAGGGAGTCGCCGGGGTAGAGATGGTTGCGTACGCCGCTGCCACCGTGCTCGGTCGTCACGGTGGAGATGGCGAGCACGTTGCCTTCCATCTCGCCGGTCTCGGCATTGATCACCTTCGTGCCACCCAGCAGTTCGGCCAGGAAGACCCGAATGGCCTCACCCGGCTCGCCCACCGTGACCACCTGACCATGGCTCATGACCATGACCTGACTGCAGTTCTGGCGGATGGTGTCGGTGGCGTGGGAGACCACCACAATGGTGCGACCTTCCCGTTGGAACTGCTTGACCTGTTCCAGACACTTCCGCTGGAAAGCGCTGTCACCCACGGCGAGGACTTCGTCGACCAGAAGGACGTCCGGCTCCACGTTGATCGCCACGGCGAAGCCCAGCCGGACGTACATGCCCGACGAGTAGAACTTCACCTGGTTGTCGATGAAGTTTTCCAACTCGGCAAAGGCCACAATCGAGTCGAAGCGTCGGTCGATGTCGGCCCGGGAGAGCCCGAGCAGCGAACCGTTCAGATAGATGTTGTCGCGGCCCGAGAGGTCCGGCTGGAAACCGGCGCCGAGTTCCAGCATGGCGGCCAGGTTGCCCCGCACCCTGATCTCCCCCGAGGTCGGCTTCAAGATGCCGGCCACACACTTCAACAGAGTCGACTTTCCGCAGCCGTTCCGTCCGAGGATCCCGAAGGTCTCGCCCTGTTCGACCTCGGCGCTGACGTCCTTCAGGGCCCAGAACGGGGTGTATGGCATCTTGCCACCCCGGATGACCCGCTCTTTCAGGGAGGTGTATTTCTCGTTGTAGAGCTTGAACTGCTTGGAGATCCCCTCGATCTCGATGGCGGCCGGCACGGCTCAGAGCTCCTCGGCGAAGTTGCCCTCGAGGCGACCGAAGATCACCATGGCCAGAAGGAAGAGGCCGATGCTGGCCACAATGATCACTCCGAGCAGTTCGGCATAGGGGCCAAGGCCCCAGGCCGGAAGCAGTTTGTGGACCTTGCCCTCGTAGAGGTAGCTCGTGTTGGAGTAGATGGCCCGTTGGAACGTCATGACGATGGGGGTGATGGGATCACACAGGTAGGCCCACTTGATCCAGATCAACGACGAATGGCCCGCCACCTTCTCGGCGATCAACTCGTAGGAGTAGATGATGGGAATGCTCCAGAACCACGCCATGAGGGCCACCTCGGTCAGGTGTTGGGTGTCCCGGAGGTAGACGTTGATGGCCGACAGGAGGATGGACATGGCGCCGGTGAAGATCAACAACGCCACCATGGCCAGAGGAAGCAGGATGAGGAAGTGCAGGTTGGGCGTGATCTGGAAGATGACCATGGCAATCACCAGCACGACCGATTGCAGGACGAACATGACCATCGCCACGCCGACCGTGGACAGTGCCAGCAGTTCGCGTGGAAAGGCCACCTTCTTCACGATGCCGGAGTTCTGGACGACCACTCCGGTCGAGGCGATGGCCGATCCGTTGAAGAGGTTCCACGGCAGGAGACCGGCCATGAGCCAGATGGCGAAGTGAGGTTGGCCGCTCTTGGAGATGATCGAGAAGACGACAAAGTAGATGGCCAGCACCAGGGCCGGATTCAACATCGACCAGGCGTAGCCAAGGACGGACGACTTGTACTTGACCTTCAACTGGGTCCTGGTCAGAAGGACCAGCAGGTCCCGGTTGGTCCACAGGTCCTTGCACCGGCGGGCCAGGCGAACCTTGCCGTTCACCACCGTGATCTGGTCGTGGCTCATCCCGGGGATGTACCGGGAGCTCCCGCCGATGGCCGGTGCCTTCTCCTGACCCGATCGGGGTCTGTCCAGTCCCAGCGCCACTAGTTCGCGGCGTGTTCGCCCCGGGTGGCCAGGACCGGCTGCCCTTCCTTGCGGATCACTTCGTCGATGAACCCGTAAGCGAGGGCTTCATCGGCGGTGAACCAGCGGTCCCGGTCGGCATCCTCGGTGATCCGTTCAACCGACTGGCCGGTATGGAAGGCGGTGAGGGCGGCCAAACGATACTTGAGCTCCTGGATCTCCTTCATCTGGATTTCGATGTCCGTCGCCTGACCTTGCATGCCACCCGAGGGCTGGTGCATCAGCACCCGGCTGTTCGGCGTGGCCCGGCGCTTGCCCGGAGCCCCGGCGCACAGGAGGAACTGGCCCATCGAGGCCGCCATGCCGAGCACCGTGGTCTGAACATCACAACGAACGAGCTGCATGGTGTCGTAGATGGCCAGTCCGTCGGACACCGAACCACCCGGCGAGTTGATGTACATCTGGATGTCCCGGTCAGGATCGTCCGCGTCGAGCATCAGCAGTTCCGGGCATACCCGGTCCGCCAGCTCCGAGGTGACCACGCCGCTCACCCAGATGATCCGGGCCTTGCGCAGCCGCTGGTCCCGGTCCGAGCCCATCCCCAGGTCGGCCATTCCCCGGACCTCGGGGACGGTCGCTACTTCGGGCAATCGATACTGGGCCGTCGAAAAATTCGGGTTCTCCATGGCCGTGAGCCTAGTGGCTGACACCCGTCCGTTGGTGCCCAACCCCACCCGAAGCCGGGTGTCAGCCGCCGGAATTGTCCCGTTCGGCCGTGAGGAAGTACTCCCCCGTCCCCGGCGACATGACGTTTATGGCATCGATGGCGGCGTTCAGGACGTCGGCATCGGGGTTGGCACCGCTGACATGGCCCAGCCGACGCTCTCCGCCCGACACCGAGAGACCGGTGATCTTGAACCCCGCTTCGGTCAACAGGAGGACCCAGGTCTCCGAGTGAAGCGGCCGGGAGGGCACCAGGTCGCTCATCACGTACGAGACGGTTGCCGACCAGGTCTCGGGGGTGGGTGAGTGCACGGCCAACCGGCCCTTTGGAGCCAGTCGGGTCGTAATCATCTCCAGGTACCGGGCCCGGGTCGCTGGCTGCAGCCAGGTCGCCGAACCACTGAGAACGATGCCGCCGAGCGATCCTGGTTCCATCTCGGCCAACGACCGGGCCGGATCGAATGTGGTGAGGTCATCCCGGGGCTGGAGTCCATCGGAAGAGACACCTTTGGCCCGCAGTGCCCCAACCAGCGAACCATCGCCAGATGCCATATGCCACACCGGACCGTGCACTTGGGTCATGAAGTCCAGTGCTTCACTTCCCCACCAGGCGTCCATGACTTCGACTGCGGGTTCCATCAGGGCCTGAACCCCCGGAACCGGGGGTTGATCCAGCCGCTCCGACAACTCCTCGATTCGGTCGACCACGTCTTCGAAGAGGCGCACCGAAGCCGTCGAGTAGCGGGCCATGGGGGCGGTCATCAGGCGCACGCCCTTCAGGACCGCTTTGGCCCCATTGCGTTTGAAGAAACCCGAGCCCAGATACTTCGACGCCGTGATGTCCGACGTTTCCAGATAGGCCGTGCGCTCCACCCGGCGGAGCGCTTCCCGGAGAGGGGTGCCTCCGGCGGCGACCGCTTCGGGGGAACCTGACCGGAACAGCTCATCCATCTGCTCGACTTTGGGTCGGCTGGTGCCCGGATCGGAGCGCTCCCGGTCCCCTTCGGACACCACCTCCGACACCACCTCGGCCAGATAGGCAACGTCATCGGGACCGCTGGCGGCCTCCGTGGGAGGTTCGGTCGATTCAGCAGGGATCACCATCCGAGTATAAGTCCGCACCCCGTGAAACCCCGAGAACCGACGTTCTGGCCACAATGCCCAACGGACCGGATCGACACGACCCATCGGGCCGACAGGCCATCCTCGGTGATGGAAAAGGTTGGATTACGGGGGCAACAAGGGCGATAGGGTTTGTCCCGTCAAGCGGACGTGGCGGAACTGGCAGACGCGCCGGGTTTAGGTCCCGGTCCCTTCGGGGGTGGAGGTTCAAGTCCTCTCGTCCGCACGCCGACCAGATTGACCGAACCCCGCGGCAGGGTTGGGGAAGTAGCGAAGTAGCAAGGTGGTCGGCCGGGAGCGGTCCGCCATGTCTGAAGGAACAGCCAACAACAACGCCTGCCATGGCTGGCCCCGACAACGGTTTCACCCGAAGGGTCATCACGGGCCCGAAGAATCAAAACGAGTAAGGAGCAGTGAGTGACACAGATCGTCGATCCGGCAGCCATCGTCAAGCCCCAGCGGGTGAGGCTCCGTCCCTATGACGTCATGGTCGGTCCGGTCACCCACCTCGCGGAAGAGCGTGAGCGCCTGGGAGCGGTCCGCTACCAAGGGTTCACCGTTCGGCGCCTCGGGACCACCATCGGTGGCCTCGTGGAGGGCGTGGACATCACCGGTCACCTGGATGATGGCACCGTGGCCGAACTGCGACGCTGTCTTCTCGATTTCAAGGTCATCTTCTTCCGGAACCAACCCATGTCGTCAACGCAGCATGTGGAGTTCGCCCGACGATTTGGTGACCTCGAACTCCACCCTTTCATTCCAGCCAACACCGACCATCCGGAACTCGTCCGCTTCGAGAAGGAGGCGCAGGTCGGTGGATTCGAGAACGTCTGGCATTCGGACGTCTCGTGGCGGACCGTTCCCTCCGCCGCCGCCGTGCTCCACGCCATCGAGATCCCGGCCATTGGCGGTGACACCGCATTTTGCGACATGTACGCCGCCTACGAAGGATTGAGCGACCGGACGAAGGAGCGCATCGACGGACTCTCGGCCGTCCATGACTTCACCCGGGTCTTCGGACACACCCTGGACGAGGACGGACGCAAGGCCATGCACGAGAAGTACCCCCCGGCCACCCATCCGGTGGTCCGCACCCACGGAGAGACCGGCAAGAAACTGCTTTACGTGAACCGGGCCTTCACCAAGTCAATCGTCGGCCTGGAGGCTGACGAGAGCAATGCCCTGATCGATCTCCTGAGCTCCCAGGCCAACGTTCTTGAATACCAGTGCCGGTTCACGTGGGAACCGCACTCCGTCGCTTTCTGGGACAACCGGGCCGTCCAGCATTTCGCATTGAGCGACTACTGGCCCGAGCGACGGGTCATGGAGCGGGCGAGCATCGTGGGGGAAGTTCCCCGTTAGCACATGTCCGGGGCGCCGCACGGGGGAAGGCGAACCTTCCACCGTGACGCCCGTGGAAGACGTCAGTTCCGGGAGCTTCCCTGTTCGACGTACTCGAGGAACTCGTCCCGGAGCGAAACCGAAGGCAACGTGTCCTTCTCGGACCAGAAGTCCAGTTCGTAGCACCACGGCTCGGAGGAACCGGATCGTGGAACCCGGTCGGCCGAACGCACCAGATAACCCGGGGAGAACTGGGCCGGGTCCACATAGGGCGTCAGATCCATGGTGGCCGGATCGACCCGCAGCCGGGGTGTCACGCTGGACGAGGCCGAGCCAGCCAGTTCGTCCAGCAGACGGAGGACGAACTGGCTGACCAGTTCGACCCGCATCGTCCAGCTCAGTCGCAGCGCCCCGAACGTCCAGGCCAGGTTCGGCACGTCGGAGAAGAGGATGCCCCGATAGGTCACGGTCGACGAGAAGTCGACCGGGTCGCCGTCGATGTCGAAAGCGGCTTCGCCGAAGATGCTGAGGTCGAAGCCTGTGGCGGTGATGACCACGTCGGCTTCGATCTCCTGGCCACCTTTGGTGCGCACTCCCCCCGGCGTGAAGGTCTCGATGTGGTCCGTCACCACCGTCACATCGCCCCGGCTGATGGCGGCGAACAGATCGCCGTTCAGGATCCGGCAGATCCTCTGGTCGGCCGGTTCGTGATGGGGGGTGAAGTGCGTCGCCACGTCGTAGCCCTCGGGCAACTGGGCCGCCACCAGGGAGACCAGGCCGTCTTTCATCGGACCGGGAAACGTGGTGGCCGTGGCGGTGATGCCCTGCATCTCCTTGACCGCCTTGCGGCGGACGATCTCATGGATCCACTCCGGAGGCGTGTCGAGGGCCCGCAGCTGGTCGGCCAGATCGTCGCTGTTGGCGCTCTGGAAGAAGTAGGTCGGCGACCGCTGCAGCACGGTCACGTGGGCACACCCGTCGGCGATGACGGGAACCATGGTGGCGGCGGTGGCGCCCGAGCCGATGACCAGTACCTGCTTGCCGATCAGGTCCGGATCGTCCGGCCACTGCTGCGGATGGATCCACCGTCCGGCGAAGGTGTCCATGCCCGGCCACTCCGGCCGATGGGGTTCGTCATGGCGGTAGTACCCGTGACACATCCACAGAAAACGGGCCGTCATCGTCGTGGTTCCGGCATCGTCGTTGTCGGTCGACGAGAAGGTCAGCCGCCACCGCTGTTCCGAGGTCGACCAGGACGCCTTGACCAGTCGCTGCCCGTAGTGGAAATGGTCCCCGAGCCCGTTCTCGGCAATGACCTCTTCGAGGTAGTCGAGGATCTCCTGCCCCGTCGCGTACGGGGCACCGGTCCAGGGCTTGTGGGAGTAGCCGAGGGTGAACACTTCGGTATCCGAGCGCACCCCGGGGAACCGGTGGGTCCGCCACGTTCCACCCGGGCCGTCGAGGGCATCGACCACCACGAAATCCCGACCGGTCGACGACCGGGCCAACTCGTAGGCGGCGCTGATCCCGGCGATCCCGGCCCCGATGACTACGACTTCGTGGTGTTCGGTGGCCATGGGAGATCCTCTGCTCGGGAGTCGACGACCCTGCGGGCGCAACAAGCCCCGAACCTTACTGCAAGAGGAGAAACCGGATGATCGGTGCTGGCCCAGCCTCATGCGTCAAGAAGGGCCTCGCTCCGGGCCAATTTTGCCTTGCCACCCGAACTTGGGCCATGCTTCCCCGGTTGTCTGGTGCCCACCGGGTGCCGACGGCGTCGGCGGGATTCATGTCCGCCTGCGCCGGCCAACGACCGTTCACGTTCAACCATCACAAGGAGATCAACATGGGCATGCTCGACGGAAAAGTGGCCATCGTCACCGGAGCCGGACGGGGCATCGGCCGCGAGGAGGCCCTGCTGCTGGCTTCCGAAGGTGCCAAGGTCATCGTCAACGACGTCGGGGCGTCCCTCCAGGGCCAGGGTGGGGACCAGACCCCGGCCGACGAGGTCGTCGCACTGATCAAGGAGGGCGGGAGCGATGCTGCCGTCAACTCCTCGGATGTGAGCTCGTGGGAAGGGGCCAAGGCCCTGATCGACCAGGCCGTCGACACCTTCGGCCAGTTGGACATCCTGGTCAACAACGCCGGAATCCTCCGGGACAAGATGTGCTTCAACATGGAGGAGTCGGACTGGGACGACGTCATCCGGGTGCACCTGAAGGGACACTTCGCCCCCACCCACCACGCTGCGGTCTACTGGCGGGGCCGGGCCAAGGCCGGCGAGGACGTCTCCGGTCGCATCATCAACACGTCGTCCGAAGCCGGTCTCTTCGGGAACGCCGGTCAGGCCAACTACTCGGCGGCCAAGGCCGGTATTGCCTCCATGACCTGGGTGCTCGCCCGCGAGCTCGGCCGCTACGGCATCACCGCGAACTCGATCTCGCCCCGGGCCCGGACCCGGATGACCGAGAACATCTTTGGCGAGATGGCCCAGTCGGGCGATGGATTCGACAAGTTCGATCCGAAGAACGTGGCCCAACTGGTGACGTTCCTCGCCACCGACGAGGCGGCCGACATCAGTGGTCAGAACTTCGTCGTCTACGGCGGTGACATCTGGGCCATGGGCGGTTTTCACGCCGTCGGCGAGATCCACCGGGACTCCATGTGGACGCCAGCCGAGTTGGCCGCCGCCAAGGGTGAGCTGTTCAAGGGCATCTCGTCCGGCGTGCCGCCGTTCACACTGGCCTAGGTTCGGCAGCAAGGTGAGATAGATGTACCTAGAAAGACACATCCACACCTGACCTCCGAACCGGATGGAACCACTCGCCGTTCAGCTGAGTGACTGCACCCCGTCCACGTCCTACACCACGACAGTTGCGTGGCCGCGTGGTTCTGCCTTTTCGTCCCCACTGGGGCACACGGCCAGTGCCGCAGTGCCCGTGGGCACCCCGGTCTTCTCTGTCCTCG
>CAITPI010000076.1 GCA_903894295.1 uncultured Acidimicrobiaceae bacterium | reverse complement strand
AGGACGACAACCACTCCCGCGTGCGTCGCGACAAGGTCGACAAGGCCGGCAAGGTGAGCCTCCGGTTCAACGGCGAGCTGCACTCGATCGGGCTCGGGCGAACCCACGCGGGAACCCACGTCTTGCTGCTCGTCCAGGACCTCGACGTGCACGTGGTCGACGCCGCCACAGGCGAGCTCATCCGGGCGCTCCAGATCGACCCGAGTCGGCGCTATCACGGGACGGGGCGGCCTCCAGGGCCCGCTCCACGGCTGCCGAAACCTCAGAGTTGAAGGTTCGGCATGTTTCCGATGTCTCGCGACATCACAGTAGTGGTAACCCCACGATTCGAGGTAGCGCCGGACGTTGGAGGCGAAGCAGGAGCCGGCCGACATGAACCGGTCCTCGGGGCCAAGCTGGAAGGGAGGGGTGTCGACGACCGTGGCCGGAGCGAAGGTCCGGGCCACCGAACGGGACCAGAAGGCCCGGTCGGGCGCACTCTTGTAGGGATCGGCCGTCATGCCACCGGTTTCCTTTCGGAGTCGTCCACCCAGACTCCGACTCGCCGAAGTACGGAAGCGCCGTAGGCGCCGTTGGCGTGGGTGGGATCTTCGCTCCAGTAGTCGGCGACCAGCAGGCCGTTGTCGTCGAAGGCGTCCTCGGGCGGCTCCAGGGTGGCCAGACCATGTTCCTTGGCAAACGTGGCGTACGCCGAGGCCAGGAGCACCCACAGCCGTTGTCGGACGGGTTCGGGGACCAGGGGCACCGTGGCGGGGGAGGCGCCGAGTTCCTTCAGGACCTTGGCGAAGTGGGGACCGTGGTCGAGCCGCTCCCGGGTCGCCGCCTCCGGCAGGGGCGGCGGCGGAGGCAACAGGACAACGCTCCGACCCGAGGTGTGACATTCGGCGATGAGCGACAGCAGGGTCTCGTTCCCGTTCATGCGCTCGAGGGCGTAGCGCTGGACGACCGAACACGGAATGAGGTCGACGTCGGGGTCGACGACGGTGTCCGGCGACGACGGCAACAGCACGTCGAACGGACGTTCGGTGGCCAGCAGGGCCCGGAGGTTCATCTGGTTGCCACCCCAGGCCAACACCACATGGGTGGGATCGACCGTCGAAAGCACCTCGAGGGGCCCGTCCCGGGAAACCTGACGCTGGAAGGCGGACCCGTCCCACTTCCAGGTCACCGTCTGCTCGGGTCGGTAGACGACGAAGATGGTCTCCACCGGGGCCTCGTCGGCCCGGGCCAGCAGTTCGTAACCGTCGGCCAGGGCCCGCACGTGGGACTGGCCGAACACCACGATTCGTTTCTGCACGGGTTCCTGCTCTCCGGGTGACGGGAATGGTCTTGGGTCGGAACCGCACGGTCGGTCCCGGGCAATCCAACCTACCGCCGGCCGTTCCGGTAGGGCTAGGGGTTTTTGGGTACCGAGGCCCCCTTTTTGCACGTACCCCTATTTAATTGCAACCCATCCAACGGGAACCCAACGGGAACCCATCGGGAACCCGTTGGGAACTCCTTCAGCCGGTCGTCCCGAGTACTTGGCTCCCGGGTTGTGCACCGTGGATTCCGGGCCGGTTCATCGGGATCCGGCCGGGCGCAGTTCGAACCGGCTCTCCGCCGCCTGGTGGCACCGGCCGGGTCGGATTCTCGGGACGGATTCCGTCAGAACGACGGCGGGTGGGTCACTTTGGCGCGGCAAAGAGGCAGTCGGCCCGGAGCGGTTGGCCGGCGTCGGCCTGATCCCACCGGTAGGCAACGAGTCGGCCTCCCCGGACCGCCGAGAAGTCGGTGCCGGCCGCAAAGGGTCCAGGCAGGTGGTCGGGACCGTTGTGACCCCACTCGAACCAGTAGTGGCCGAAGAAGAGGGGAACCTCGTCAAGGTAGCCGAAGCGGAGAATTTCCGGCTCGGCCGGCTCGTCCAGCCAGGCTTCGAGTACCTGGGTTTCCTGCGGATCGAGACCCTTGGTGCCCTGGGGCAGGTCGGCGAGGTCCCGGTTGGTCACCGGGTCGGCCATCCACCACCGGATCCGGGCCTCGTGACGGAGCTTGCCTCCCCGGTCCTTGAACCCGACCATTTCGGGGAGGACCACCTCCGGTCCTTTCAGAACGTGTTCCACTGCAGTGTGCTCCGGGGTTCCTTCCGTGGTGGCGGCCAGAAGGAATGCATCGTCAATGCGATCGTTGTTCCGGTAGGCGGTGGCCAGAACCGGAAGGTCCGGCCCGTACCAGCAGGCGTGCACCGCCCGGAACGCCCCGAGGTCGAGCCACATGGGCAGGGTCCGGAACCACTCGAGCCAGGCGTGGTGTGTGGGGGAACCGTCGCCGACCTGGTCGAGGAAGGCCTGGTGTTGGTGCTGGTTCTGGCGGGACCGGTGGCGGAGGTAACGGGGAGACGCATCGGTGGAGTCAGGATGGCGGGTGGCCCAGGCGAGGGCGTTGAACTCGTGGTTCCCCATGACGACCGTGGCCGATCCTGCTTCCTGCATGGCCCGGGCGACCTCGAGGGCCAGGATCTGGGTGGTGCCCCGGTCGACCAGGTCCCCCACGAAGACGACGTGGCGCTCCGGGTGGCGGTACGCGCCGTCTTCGAGGCGGTAGTCCATCGCCCCGAGCAGGGCGACGAGCTGGTCCCCGCACCCATGGACGTCACCGATGAAGTCGTATCCAGCCAGACGGGGGTCGATCATCGGGACGGCGTCAGGATGCATCACCCCATTTTGGCGGGCACCGAGAGGTTTCGCACACCTCCCCCCTGGTTCCCGACCACGTTCTTCCGGTCCGGTCCGGTCCGGTCCGTGCCCGCCGGCCCGGGGATTCCGTCCGGGCTGTCTCCGCGCCGGATCGGGCGGTGACCGAAAGGTGCTCCGATGCGGTCAAATCTCCGTGGGCCAAGGGTCGAAGGGTGCCGGCCGGAGTGAAGCGGTACATTGGGGCCGTGTACGTCGGTCATGGCTCCGGTTCGTGGGTGACGCTGGTTGTCCTCGCCGGCGTGATCGTTCTCCGGTTGGTCTCCCAGCGCAACCGGCGGAACGCCCGAAGGAACCTGGTGGGTGGAACGTCGACATCGTCCATGACGCCGGGTCCGGCACCGACTCCGCCTTCCTTTACGCCCTCGACCCCTTCCACTCCTGCCCCGCCTTCTCCGGACCACGGGGTCGACCCTGTTTCCACCACTTCGGCGTCACCGGGCCGTCCGGGCCCGGTGGACCAGGGGGCTGCGTCGTCGGCGAACCTGCCTCCGGCCTGGTTTGCCGATCCGTTCGTCCGCCACCAGTACCGCTACTGGTCCGGGACCGAATGGACCTCGTTTGTGGCCGATGCGGGTGTTCAGTCCGTCGATCCTCCGCCGGCAGTCCACTGAGTCCTGGCTGGGGGAATGAACGTACGCCGTCCCGGCCCGCTCCCGGTACCCTGAAGCACTCGTGGCCGTTCTCGTAGATCTCCAGGATTGTGCCGTCTGGCGGGTGGACCGGACCCTGTTCGAGCACTGTTCGCTGACGGTCAACGACGGTGACCGGATCGGCATCGTGGGGACCAACGGCACCGGCAAATCCACCTTGCTGCGCATTCTGGCCGGGACTTCGGCTCCGGACGAGGGGGCGGTGCGGTGGGGCCGGGGGGCCCGGGTCGGCTTTCTGGAGCAGGAGCCCGAACTGCCGGAGGGTTCGGTGTCCGAAGCCGTCGGTGACACCTGGGAGGCAAAGGCCGCCCTCGACCGCCTCGGCATGTCGGCCCACGCCGGGGCCGATGTGACGACGCTCTCGGGTGGTCAGGCCAAGCGGGTGGCCATGGCCCGGGTCATGTCCCGGCCGTTCGAACTCCTCATTCTTGATGAACCCACCAACCACCTGGATCTGGGGGCGGTGGCGTGGCTGGAGCAACGCCTCGCCACCTTCAAGGGTGGACTGGTTCTCGTGACCCACGATCGGTACCTACTTGACCGTCTCACCACCCGGATGGTCGAGATCGACCGGGGCCGGGTCTACGTCCACGAGGGTGGCTACGAGTCCTATCTGGAGGCCCGGGTGGAACGGGAGGAACGGGCGGCGGCCTCCGAGGCGACCCGTCAGAACCTGGCCCGGAGGGAACTGGCGTGGCTGCGACGGGGGGCCCAGGCCCGGTCGCGCAAGCCCCAGGCCCGGGTGAACGCCGCCAAAACGCTGATCGCAGCCCGACCGGAACCACCCGAGCGGCCGGGTGATCTCGACCTTGGGGTGGAGATTCCCCGACTGGGCGACCAGGTGGTCGAACTGGAACAGGTCTCCTTCCGCTACGGATCGGGACCGTTGATCCTCCGCAATGTCACCTTCGGACTCGACCGGCGGGACCGGCTGGGCATCGTCGGGGCCAACGGCACCGGAAAGTCGACCCTGGTCGATCTCCTGGTGGGAAAGGTTGCCCCCACGGCGGGAACGGTGGAGAAGGGCCCGAGTGTGGTCATCGGCTACTACGACCAACGGGGAATGGACCTCGACCCGGAGGCCCGGGTCCAGGACCTGGTGGCCGGCCCGGGCCGCACGCCGGGATCGCTGGCCGATGTGGCCCTGATGAAGCGGTTCTGGTTCTCCGGCGAGTTGCCCTACGCCCGGGTCGGGAGTCTTTCCGGAGGTGAGCGGCGGCGCCTGCAACTGTTGCTGGTCATCGCCCGCCGGCCGAACGTGCTGGTTCTCGACGAACCGACCAACGACCTCGACCTCGACACCTTGCGCGTTGTCGAGGAGTTCGCCGAAAGCTGGCCCGGGGCCCTGGTGGTGGTCAGTCACGACCGCTCGTTCCTCGAGCGCACCACCGAGCGCCTGCTGGCGGTGGGTTCCGACGGATCGGTCACCCCGGTGGCCGGGGGAGTGGAAGGCTGGATCGCCCGGGTGACCGGGGACCTGGCCGGTGCCCGGCCGGGAGATCTGGCCAGCCGGAGTGCAGCCGGGCCGCCGGTTGCCTGGGCCGGGTCTCCTCCGGGGGCCCCGACCTCGCCGGACGGGCCGGTTCCGGCTTCTGGAACCTCCGGTGGCCCAGGGCCCGGGCCGCGGAGTGACGGGGCCAAAGCGGGACGAAGGCTGCGGGAGGCAGAGAAGGCCATGGCGAAACAGCAGAGTCGCCGGGACAGGGCCATGGCCGCCCTCGACGGTGTGGTCGATCACGTCGAACTGGCCCGTCTGGGGAAGGAGCTGGCGGCCTGCCAGGCCGATCTGGATGCCGCCGAAGAGGCGTGGCTGGCGGTGGCCGAAGAGATGGAGTCGTCCCGGTGAGTCCGATCCGTCGGGTGGTCGCCACCTCTCCCGACCCCGAAGGGCCGGAATCATCGGCCGGGACGACCCAGTCCCGGGTGGTTGGCCGGGTACTCCGGATCGCCATGGTGGTGCTGTTGGTCGGGGCCATTGTCCTGCTTTCATGGGCGGGCCATACGAAGAACCGGCAGATCTCCGAGTTGAAAACCCAGGGCCAGACGCATCAGGGGGTGGTTGTGTCCTGTCTGGGCGAGTTGGGGGGAAGTGGCAGCAATCCGGCCGGCTACTCCTGTCAGGGCACCTATCGGGTCAACGGAGTCCGCTACCAGGTGACCCTGCCCGGCACCTCGTTCCGGGCCCCGGGGTCACGCTTCGTGGCGGTGGTCGCGCCGTCAGACCCTACGGTGATGTCCACGCCGGCGGTCCTGGCCGGAGAAGAGGCGTCGAACGCCGTCTACCGGCTGCCGGCCGCCTTGCTGGTGGTGCTTCTGGTGGGGGTGGCCGGAGACCGGCTGTTGCGCCGTCGTACCATGTCGCCATCATGAGCGTCTGCTGCGATCCGTTCCCGGGCCACCACGGGGCCGGTGTCCCGGAACGCAAGAGGAGAGGTGACTCCGGACGGGCCCGGGTGGGTTCGTCCCGGTGTCGACCCGGACCGGTCCGATGACCAACGACCGGGACGACAGGTCGGCCGGGCCGGACGCATCGAATCCGGGGTGCCGCCGAGGTCGGCGGGCCCTGTTCGTGGTGGTTGCCCTGTTCTTCCTGGTGGCCGGGGCGTCGGCCTGCTCCAGTTCGCCCACCACGGAAGAGACCACTTCGACCGCTCCGCTCTATCCACCGGCATCGACCGGACTGCTCCAGCTGGCCGATCTGCCCGGTGAGTGGGTGGCGGTT
>CAITPI010000075.1 GCA_903894295.1 uncultured Acidimicrobiaceae bacterium | reverse complement strand
GTGCCGCCCGTGGCATTGGACACGCTGTAGCCGGTGATGGCCGAGGTGCCATCAGGGCTGGTGGCCGCCGTCCAGGAGATGTCGAGGACGGTGCTGCTCGAGCCGTCGGCTCCGGCGACCACACCGGTCGGGGCGTTCGGCTGACCGGTGTTGAGGGCGGCCGAGGCGGTCGATGCCACCGAGGTGCCGGCCGCCGTGGTGGCGGTCACCGTGAAGGTGTAGCTGTCTCCGTTGGTCAGTCCGGTCACCGTGATCGGGCTGGCCGTTCCGGTCGCGCTCTGGCCGCCGTTGGCCACATTGGTCGAGTCGATGGCGGTCACGGTGTAGCCGGTGATGGCCGAGCCACCCGTGGTGGCAGCCGTGGTGTCGCCGGTGAAGCTGACGGCCGACTGGGCGTTGCCGGTCACGGCGGTCACCGCCGTGGGAGCGGCCGGCAGGGTCTGCGGCGTGATGGAGGCCGAAGCGGCCGAGGCCGGCGAAGTTCCCGACGGGTTGGTGGCGGTCACCGTGAAGGTGTAGGCCGTGCCCGTGGTGAGACCGGTCACCGTACAGGTGTCGGTTTCGGCCGATCCATCGGTGGGCACCGTGTAGGTGCAGGTCTTCGAACCCGAGGACGACGTGGCGGTGTAGGACGTCACACCGTTCGGCGTGGCCGGCGGGTTCCAGGAGACCACGATGGAAGCGGTCGAAGCGTTGGCGCCGATCGGGCTCACCTGGGCCACCGAGACGTTCAGCGGTGCCGTGGGCTTGTTGCCCGGGGCCACGTTCGGCGATGCCGCCGAAGCCGCCGAGGTACCGAACTGGTTGGTGGCGGTCACCGTGAAGTTGTAGTTGTCGCCGGTGGTGAGACCAGTCACCGTGATCGGGCTGGTCGTGCCGGTGCCGGTGCAGCCGTCACAGTCCGAACCAGGAGACGTGAGGTCGTGGGCGGTTACCGTGTAGCCGGAGATGGTTCCGCCACCTTGCGTGGCCGTCGTGGTGTCACCCGTGAAGCTGACGGCCACCGAGGTGGTCGACGGCACCGAGGAGATGGCGACCGCCGTCGGAGCGGACGGCACCGAGGTGGTCTTCACGCTGGCCGAAGCCGCCGAAGCCGCCGAGTTGCCGGACACGTTGGTGGCCACGACCGTGTAGGTGTACGACGTACCGATCGTGGTGCCCGTGATGGTGCAGCTCGTGGTGGCCGTCGAGCAGGTCTTGGAACCCGAAGACGACGTCGCCGTGTAGTTGGTGATGGTGGCGCCACCGTTGGAAGCCGGAGCCGTCCAGGAGACGACCACGCCACCGGAGGTGTTGGACACGGCGGTGACGCCGGTCGGAGCACCGGGCACCGTCGAAGGCACGATGGCCGCCGACGCCGCCGAGGCGGGACCGGTGCCACCGGCGTTGGTGGCCGTCACGGTGAAGGTGTAGCTGGTGCCGTTCGTCAGGCCGGTCACCGTGCAGGAGTAGGGGTAGTCACCCGAACTGGAGCTCACCGTGTAGGTGCAGGTCTTCCCGTCCGGAGACGAGGTGACCGTGTAACTGGTGGGGGTGGCTCCGCCCGTGGAGGACGACGGGGTGAAGCTCACGACCGACTGGGTGTTGGCCCCGGTGGTGGCGTTCACGCCGGTGGGAGCGCCCGCCGTGCCGATCACGAGGATCGAGGCCGAAGCCGACGACGCCTGGCTGGTGCCCGACGAGTTGGTGGCGGTCACGGTGAAGGAGTAGTTGTCACCACCGGTGAGGCCATTCACCGTGATCGGGCTGGCCGTACCGGAAGCGGTCTGGCCACCGTTGGCCGGATTGGTCAGGTCGGTGGCGGTCACCGTGTAGCCCGAGATGGTCGAACCGTCACCACTCACCGCCGGAGCGGTGAAGGAGACGTCGGCACCCGTACCCGAGGAGTTGTCGCCCGTGGCCGACACAGCGGTCGGGGCCGACGGAGCACCCTCGGTGACCGTGACGGTGGTGGCCGCACTGGTGCCCACGGCGTTGGTGGAGGTCACGGCAAAGGTGTACGAGTCACCCTCGGTGAGTCCGGACAGCGAGCAGGTGTCGGTCGGGTCGCTTCCGGTGCAGGTCTGACCGCCGTTGGCGGCGTTGGTGTTGTCGGTGGCGGTCACGTTGTAGCCGGTGATGGCCGAACCTTCGCCGTTGGCGGCGTTCCAGGACACCGTGGCGGCACCGTCAGCGGAACCGTCGCCCGGGGTCACCTGGACGTTGGTCGGGGCATCGGGGCCCACCGAACCGTTGGCGTAGTAGGTGAACGTGTCGGCCGAGGACGTCTGGGACGTCTGGGTGGCGTTCACCACCGTGATGTCCACCGGTCCGTCGGACGACGCCGCCGGGGAAACCGCAGTGATCGAGGTGTTGGAGTTGACGGTGAACGACGTCGCCGGGGTGGCGCCGAAGTTCACGGCCGAAGCACCGGTGAAGCCGATGCCCTTGATCGTCACGGTCGAACCGCCGGCATCGGTGCCACTGGCACTGCCGGACGGGGTCGAGACGCTGGAGATGCCGGGGACCACCTTCGTGAAGGGCACGATGGTCGGAGCGACGTACGTAGGCGTGCCCGAGGTGGGGCATTGCGCGGTGACGTACGAGTTCTGGGGCGTCGAGTCGGTCGCCGACGTCGGGCACGTGGTCGGGTAGCCGTCGAACGCTGCCGTGTTGGAGCCGATGAGCGGAATCTGAACCTGGGTGTTCAGACGGAACTCACTCGCCGCCGTACCGAACGTCGTGCCGGGAGCCGTTGTGGCCGGCACGGTGAACTGCGCCACGATCGACGGCAGGGTCACGATGGAACCGCCGTTGATGTGGGTGGAGGCCGCCAGCTGTTCTTCGAGGTAGGGGTAGGTCGTGTGGTAGTTGCCGCTCAACGTGGCGTCACAACCCGTGCGCGGCGCCGTGCAGAACTGCACCGTGGCCACACCAAGGGTGGCCGGGTCGCCGCCGACGGCGTGGGCCGAGCCCGGCACGTAGTTGAGGCCGGACGGGACCGGGCTGATGGCGGTGAAGTTGTCACCGTACTGGATGGTCGCGTTGCCGACCGAGGTGGACTCCTCCACCGGGATCACCGAGGTGCCCGAGAGGGTGTTGAAGGTGAAGGTCTGACCGGGGGTGACCGTGGCGGGGGTGCTGGTCGAGGTGCAGAGCGACTGGTAGATGGTTGAGGACGAGATCGACACCGTGACACTCTCACCCACAAGCTCGCAGTGGGTGGCCGCGACGTAGGTGACGGTCGCACTCGAGCAGTTGCCGTCGCTGAGACCGGACGGATCCGAGCCGAGGGTGACGCCGGGGAGGCAGTAGGCGTAGGTAAGGGTGAAGTTGCCGGTGGCCGTGGGCTCGGGGGTCATGTAGATCTGGCCGTTCGAGGTGTTGGCCCAGGCGTAACCGTTGGTGGCGGCCGGCTGGCTGGTGATGGTCAACGACGCGGTGTTGACCGCCGACGCCCCACCGGTCACCTGGGCGATGGCGTTGAAGTCGTTGGGGGCGCCGGTCTGGTACACCTCGGAGCCCGCAATGGCGATCGAGTCGCTCGTGGTGCAGGTCGATCCGGAGCTGGGGATGGCCGTCGCCGAGACGAGGCTCACACCGGTCACGCCGGTGCCACCGGAGTTCACCGAGGTGCCCGAGACGGTGAAGGGGTTGGCCGTGTAGGTGAACAGGTAGTCGCAGCCGTTGGCGTAGACGTCAACGTTGCCGACCGGGGCAAAGACGTAGTTCACCGAGACCGAAGCAAACGACAGCGTCGTCGCCGTGCCGACATTCGCCACGGCCGCCGTCAGCGGGGCGTCGGTCTGCTTGGCCGACGGCGCGGTGCCGGTGAGGGCCTTCGGGCCCGGGGTCCCCAACAGGGCATACCCGGCGATGCCGTTGGCAATGACCGGGCCAGTCGAGGCCGAAGCCGGTGAGGCCGCCAGACCGATGCCGGTCAGTGCGGTGGCGATGGCCACCAGTGCAGCCAGGAACAGTTTGACGTACGAGTACGCCCCTGCACGCTCGGAACGAACTGCTTCCATGGGATCCCCCGATCCATTCGAGCCGCCTGCCACCCGGCAACCGGCTGTACCCCCCTTGCGACTGGAGTCGGAAGCGCTGTTGCCCCCGTCAGCCAACCTCAAGCACTGTCCCCGAAACGGGAGACCGCAAACCGGTTCTAACACAGTTGTGACCGATGTCAAGACAGTAAATCGCACTAATTTTTCGCCGTTCCTGACGTCGCAAGTGGTCGTCCCGGCTGGCCGGACCGGCTCGGCAACCGGGGATCCCTTGTGATTTACTGGGGTACCTCGACTCGGGCCCGGACCACGGGTGGTAGCCGGGCGCTCCTGGCGCCAGCCGGCGTCCAGATCCCTCCCGACGCCCCCAAACCACCAGGCGTGGAACCGTCATCACGGTGTGTGACAAAACGGGTCGCACCCTGACGAGACAGGAGGCCGGTTCTTCCGGCCTGAAGCCCGTCTCCCTGGGCCCGTTTTTGACCTGTGGACCATGTTGAACCCGTGGACCATGTTGAACCCGTGGACCATGTTGAACCCGTGGACCATGGTGAACCTGTGGACCATGGTGCCTTGCCCGGGGAGAACGCCAGATCCGGGAGGCTGCATACCTCAGGTTGATGGTTCATCCCTGGTCGAAGAAACGCCCGCCGGGAGCGTCACCACTACCCGCGTGCCATGGTCGAACCACATCCATCGACCACCCGTGACCACCGGTCCGTGACACCGGGTTCTTCACGGACGACGCCGTGGTTTCCCTCCGGCCCAACCACCTGGTTCGGGCTCGTCATGTTGCCTGCAGGCAGCCTTCGGTCCGACCGCAACCGGCCGGCGGAAGGCGGGAGTCAAGGGCCTCCGAACGCCACAACCATGAAGGCCCGTTTGTCCTTCATGGGACCGGGTCCGCCGCCCGCTGACCTACCCCGCGTTGGGCCCGGGTTGTTCCCGAAACCTGACCGGACAACGTCTGACGGGTTCCAGGCGGAAGACCTGCCGGACATGGCCAGACCGGACAATCCGAACAATCCGAACAATCCGAACAATCCGAACAATCCGGACGGTCAGGATCCAACCACCCGAAACGGGACTCCTACCCGAACCAGGAGCAACCGGTTCACCGGACAACCGGTGGCGAGGCACGGCGTATTTCGCTACAAGGCGTTCGAGACCAGGGTTGATTCGCTGGTGGTGGGACGCTCGGAAACGGTCCACACCCGACCCTCATCCCAGAACGAAACCACTCCGGGAAGGTTGCCGGAGTTCACCGTGGAGCCAACCGAAGCCCTGCTTCCAAAGGACAGCGGCGAGGTCGGAGCCAGTGCACGGGCGGCTGGCCGACGGGCCTGTCCCCGGCGCAGGGTACGGGTCGTCACGTAGTAGGCCGGCACAAAACCCAGGGCCAGAACCAGTACCACGAACATCGCCGTCAGATCGTTCATCATGTTGCCACTCCACTTCCGTGCGCCACCTGGTTGCGCTTGCCCCTCCATCATTCGTGCCGGCCACGATGACGAACAGGGTCCAAAGTCCCGGTTGCACCGAGGTTGGGACTTTGGTCCCTGTTTCGGGACCCGTTGGTTGCCGGGTTCCCCTTTGCCGGGTTCGTGACGTTTGACACCGCCCTTCTGCCTGTCCCTTGTCCCCTGGACGCCCCTTTCACCCGGGATCGACACGGGAATCGACACGGCGAGTTCGCCGACAACTTCCGCCACCGACCCGGCCGAAGAACCCCGGAACGGCAGGTCCCAGCCGCTAGATTTCGGAGATTCAGGAGTCCGGCCACCTGCCTCCCCGGGCCCGGATGGACCAGGGACGAGGCGATCCGGCCCATCCCTGACGGGCCGGATCAGCTCCACCAATGCACCGTGAACACCCCAGGTGAAAGGACCGGATACCCCATGGAGCCGCAGCGTCCCCGGCCGACCCGAGCCCCGCGCAACCTCCGCCTGTGGGGGGCCATCGGGCTCTCGTTCGGGCTCATGGGCCCGACCCTCGCCATGGCCGGAAACGGTCAGGGAGCCGTGGTCCTGGTGGGGAAATCGGTCCCGCTGGTCTACATCTTCGGTGCCATCGGCGTCGGCCTGATCGGCTACGGATTCATCCGGCTGACCCAGCGCTACCAGGGAAAAGGCAGCGCCTACTCACTGGTGGGAATGAGCATCGGACCACGGGCCGGCCTGTTTGCCGGGCTGGCCATGGCCGCCTCCTACATTCTGCTGACCATGGCCACCCTTGGGGCACTGGCCAGTTTCGTCAACGCCCTGCTGGCCGATGCCCAGGGTTCCAGCCACCATCCGTTCCAGGTGTCCTGGATCCTGGTCGCCCTGCTCGGAGCGGCCCTTTCGGCGTACCTCAACACCAAGGACCTGCGACTGGTCGTCAGGGTCCTGCTCGCCATGGAAGCCATCGGAATCCTCGGCATGACCGTGCTCAGCCTCGTCATCTTCGCCCGGAAGGCCGGGACTCCAGACGGTGTCGACTTCTCGGTGTTCACCCTGCACCATATGGGCCCCTCGGTCATCCTGAGCGCCATCACCGCCGCCGTGCTGTCCTGGGCCGGATTCGAGGCGTGCGCCGCCATCGCCACCGAGACGCTCAATCCCACCCGGAACATTCCCCGGGCCCTCTACTGGGTGGTCGTCATCTCGTCCGTGCTCTTTGTCGTGGTCATGTTCGCCCAGACCATCGGCTTTGGCACCTCCAAGGCCGGTCTCGCCGATTTCGCCGCCTCACCGAACTCGCTCACCACATTGGGCCACCGCTACCTCGGCCTCTGGTTCTCCCTCGTCATCTCGTTCGCCGCCGCCATGTCGGCGTTCTCGTGCCAGTTGTCGGCCTCGGCGGCGGCCAGCCGACTGGTGGCCTCCTTCGCCGAAGACGGCATTGGACCACGCCTGTTCACCCGCCGGGGCTACAACGGCCAGCCCGATCTCGCCCTCTGGACCATCATCGGCTTCTCGGCGGCGGTCCTCACCGCGTGCTGGGCCACCGGACGACCGGTCATGGGCACCGGAAACCCCGCCATCGACGTCTACCTCTACTTCGCCATCACCGGCGTCACAGCCATCATCATCATCTACTTCCTCGTGGAGCTCGGCGCCCTGTTGCACGTCTGGCGGGAGCGCCCGTCCCGCCGTTACGAGGCCGTCGCCGCCGGAGCCGGCATGGCCCTTTTGGCCGCATCGATCTACTACTCGGCCAACGGCCAGAGCAACTGGCTCAATCCCACCAACGTCGGCCTCGGCCTCTCCGGAGTGGCGCTCCTTGTCACCCTGGCCTCGCCGCACGCCGTCCGGCGGGTGCATGAGCGTCAATGTGCCGAAGACCTCGCCCTCGACCAACGTCAGGCCGGTGACGAGGCCGCCTTGACCAGATAGGTCGCCAGCGCCGCCGGATCCGGGTTGGCCAGGCCGCCGTAGCCGACGACGAGGATCCGGGCTCCCTGACGCACCACGGCGTAGACGAACGAACCCCTGAGCGCTCCATCCTGTTGCCGCAACACCATGCCCACCCGGGCATCACCCACGGCAGGTACGGCGGTGACCTCCTCGAAGGTGCTGGTGGTCACTTTGCCACCGACCTTCGTTGAACAGTGGGAGTCGTTTTCAAGGCGCTGGACTGCCGCCACGTAGGCCGTCACCGGATTGGCGGGGTGGTTCACGTACTCGACCAGAACGGCCCGGGTCGTGGCGTTCAGATAGGCCACGGCGTGCCCCCCACTCCCCACCAGGGAAACCACCGTCGGCAGGTCGTTGCACGGCGCAGTGCCGACCGGCAGGGGAACCGCCACCCACTCACCGGGCAGATCGGCCAGCTGGAGCAGTCCGGTCGATGCCGGTGGATAGAGCGGAGCGGTCGAAGTGGTCTCTTCCGTGGTGGGCGAACTGGAGCAGGCCGACGCCCCGGCCACCAGGAAGAACAG